>NZ_BAAAUV010000025.1:0-104907 GCF_039534125.1 Actinocorallia longicatena
GACCGGCGCGGCCAGCGCCTCGGCCTCGGCCGCGCCGACCACCCTGACCCGCTCGGCGGCCGCGGCGGCCCCCACCCGGGTGGTCTCCGCGGCGAGCTCGGCGGCCAGCCGGTCGCGTTCGGCCCGCGACCCGGCCTCGACCAGGGCCGCCTCCGCGGCGCCCTCGGCGGTCCTGCGGGCGTTCTGGTTGCGCTGGGCGACCAGGTTCTCCTCGCGGTGGGCGAGCTCGATCCGGCTCTGCATCTCGTTCTCGGCGATGGCGCGCTCGCGCTCGACGGCCAGCGCCCTGCGCTCGAACGTCGCTCGGTCGGCCTCCTGCTGGACCTCCTCGCGCGCGGGGGTCTGCAGGGCCCGTTCCAGCTCGGCCTCGGGGCGCACCGCCACGACACGGACGTCGACGACGCCGATGCCCGTCGCGGCCAGGCGCTCGTCGCCCGCGAGATGGGAGACCAGCTCGGCGCGGACGGCGTCGGGGCCCGCGACGACCGCCTCGCGCACCCGCAGCCCGGCCAGGACCCGCAGCGCGTGCTGCTGGGCGGTCTCGGTCAGCATGGCCGCGACCTGGTCGAGGGGGGTCCCGCGCCACTGGCCGTTGTCGGGGCTGACCGCGAAGTCGATCCGCTGCGCCGCCACGGCGGGCTCGGCGATCCGGTAGGTGACGGTCGCCTGGACGCTGACGTCCTGGAAGTCGGCGCTGCGGCCGTGGAACAGCATCGGCAGCTCCCGGTCGTCGACCGGCACCTCGCTGATCACCGCCGACAACGGGCGGAACCAGAAGGCGATCCCGACGCCCTCGTGCGCCACCTTGCCCCTGTTCAGGTGGCGCACGTAGGTCGTCGGGGCGCTCCGCAGATGCCGCAGCAGGGGCCTGCGCTGAACATCGGCCATCGTGTCCTCCTCGGGTCGCACCCGCTCGGGTAGTGTCTTTCTCAATTAGAGTCTAACTTCGCCCAAAAGGTTCCCGCGATCTTTTTGCGGGCCGGGGTCAGGGCATCAGGGCCGCCAGGACCGAGGCCACGTAGCCGGACCGGTCGGTGGGCGCCGCGCCGATCCTGGCCAGCGCCGCCGTCCCCAGGTAGACCGAGTAGGCCGCCGCCGCCCGGTCGCGCGCCGCGGCGGGCGGCAGGCCGAGCTCCTCGAAGGAGCCGGCGATGACCGCGAGGCGGCGGGCGGTGACCCGCTCGACCACGGGCCGGACGACCTCGTCCTCCGCCTCGGTGAGCAGGCGCAGCGCCAGGTCGCCCGACTCGGTGGCGGCGAACGCCGCCTCGACGAGGAACCGCAGGCGCTCCCCCGGATCGGCGATCTCCGCGAGCACCGGCACGATCTCCTCGGTCTGCCGCCGCTCCCAGCACTCCAGCGCCGCCAGCAGCAGCGCCCTGCGGTTGTCGAACAGCCAGTAGAAGCTGGACTTGGACGCGCCCAGCCGCGCCGCGACCGGCTCGACCGCGACGGCCCCCGGGCCCCCCTCGACGAGGACGGCCAGCGCCGCCTCCGCCCACTCCTCCCGGCTCAACCGCGCGGAACGTGGCATGCGGCACCCCCTCTAGACAGGTTCTGTACGGCACCGTACATTATCGTTCTGTACGGCACCGTTCAGAACGGTGCGACGCCAGTGGAGCGACTTTCAGGGAAGTGCCATGGACTGGATCCTCGACCGCCTGCTGCCCGAGTACGACTTCCGCACCCGCTACACCCGCCGGATCGCCGCCCCGCCCGAGGCGGTGTGGGAGGCGCTGAACACCGTCACCCGCGCCGACCTGCCGATCACCCGGCTGCTGTCGGCGATCCGCTCGGGCGGCCGCGACCGCCGCACGGGCCCGCTGACCGCCTCCTCCCCGCTGCCCTCACTGGGCACGAACGAGGGCGTCGAGGCCGCCGTCGGCAGGGTCGCGAAGTTCTGGCGTCCCCGCCCCCTCCCCGGCCCGGACACGACCCTCACCCCGGACGGCTTCGCCGCCTTCTCCGCCCCCGGCTGGGCCAAGGCCGCCATGAGCTTCCAGCTCACCCCGGGGCCCGGCGGCACCACCCTCCTGGCCGCCGAGACCAGGGTCCGTACCACCGACCCCCGCTCCCACCGGGCCTTCGCCCCCTACTGGCTCCTCATCCGCGCCGGCGGCGCCGGCCTCATCCGCCTCGAACTCCTCCGGGCCGTCGCCCGTCACGCCGAATCCCGCGCCTCCTGACCGCCCGGGTCAGCCGATGCCGGCCTCCTTGAGGTCGCGCAGTTCGCGCTTGAGTTCCTTGATCTCGTCGCGGAGGCGGGCCGCCAGTTCGAACTGGAGGTCCTTGGCGGCCTGGTGCATCTGGTCGGTGAGGGAGGCGACGAGGCCCTCGAGCTCCTCGCGGGGGCGGTCGGTGACGAGGTCGTGGGCGTGGCGGCCGGTCTCCTTCGTCTTGCTGCCGAAGCCGGGGACGGGGGCCTTGCCGCGGGACTGGGCGCGGCCGGAGCCGCCCATGAGGTGCTCGGTGTCCTCGTCCTCGCGGACGATCGAGTCGAGGATGTCGGCGATCTTCTTGCGGAGCGCGGTGGGCTCGATGCCGTGCTCGGCGTTGTAGGCCTGCTGCTTGGCGCGGCGCCGGTTGGTCTCGTCGATCGCGCGCTCCATCGACGGGGTGATCTTGTCGGCGTACATGTGGACCTGGCCCGAGACGTTGCGGGCGGCGCGGCCGATGGTCTGGATCAGGGAGGTCTCCGAGCGCAGGAAGCCCTCCTTGTCGGCGTCGAGGATGGCGACCAGGGAGACCTCGGGCAGGTCGAGTCCCTCACGGAGCAGGTTGATGCCGACCAGGACGTCGAACTCGCCCTGGCGCAGCTCGCGCAGCAGCTCGATGCGGCGCAGGGTGTCGACCTCGCTGTGCAGGTAGCGGACCCGGATCCCCAACTCCAGCAGGTAGTCGGTGAGGTCCTCCGACATCTTCTTGGTGAGCGTGGTGACGAGCACCCGCTCGTCGCGCTCGGTGCGCAGCCGGATCTGGTGGACGAGGTCGTCGATCTGGCCCTTGGTGGGCTTGACGACGATCTCCGGGTCGATCAGGCCGGTCGGGCGGATGACCTGTTCGACCACGTCGCCCTTGACCCGGCCGAGCTCGTAGTTGCCGGGCGTGGCCGACAGGTAGACGGTCTGGTCGATCCGCTCCAGGAACTCCTCCCACTTCAGCGGGCGGTTGTCCATCGCCGACGGCAGCCGGAAGCCGTGGTCGACGAGCTGCCGCTTGCGGGAGGCGTCGCCCTCGTACATGGCGCCGATCTGCGGGACGGTCTGGTGCGACTCGTCGAGGACCAGCAGGAAGTCGTCGGGGAAGAAGTCGAGCAGGGTGTGCGGGGCGGTGCCCGCGCTCCGGCCGTCGATGTGGCGGGAGTAGTTCTCGATGCCCGAGCAGGAGCCGATCTGGCGCATCATCTCGAGGTCGTAGGTGGTGCGCATCCGCAGCCGCTGGGCCTCGAGCAGCTTGCCCTGGCCCTCGAGCTCGGTGAGCCGCTCCTCGAGCTCGGCCTCGATGCTCGCGATCGCCCGTTCCATCCGCTCGGTGCCCGCGGTGTAGTGGGAGGCGGGCAGGATGTGGAGCACCTCGTGCTCGGCCAGGACCTCTCCGGTCAGCGGGTGCAGGGTCGAGAGCTTGTCGATCTCGTCGCCGAACATCTCGATCCGGACGGCCAGCTCCTGGTACTGCGGGATGACCTCGATGGTGTCACCGCGCACCCGGAAGGTCCCGCGGGTGAAGGCCAGGTCGTTGCGGGCGTACTGGATGTCGACGAGCTGCCGCAGCAGGGAGTCCCGGTCGATCTGCTGCCCGACCGACAGCTTGATCATCCGGTTGACGTACTCCTCGGGCGTGCCGAGGCCGTAGATGCAGGAGACCGAGGCGACCACCACGGTGTCGCGGCGGGTGACCAGCGACCAGGTGGCCGAGTGCCGCAGCCGCTCGACCTCGGAGTTGATCGAGGAGTCCTTCTCGATGTAGGTGTCGGTCTGCGGGACGTAGGCCTCGGGCTGGTAGTAGTCGTAGTACGACACGAAGTACTCGACGGCGTTGTCCGGCAGCATCTCGCGCAGCTCGTTGGCGAACTGGGCGGCGATGGTCTTGTTCGGCAGCATGACGAGCGTGGGCCGCTGGACCTGCTCGATCAGCCAGGCCACGGTGGCGGTCTTGCCCGTGCCGGTGGCGCCGAGCAGCACCGAGTCCTTGTCGCCGCGCTGGATCCGCTCCTTCAGCGCCGCGATCGCGGTCGGCTGGTCGCCCGAGGGGGTCATCTCGGTGACGACCTCGAACGGCGCGCGGGTGCGCTGAAGATCGAGTTCCTGTCGCACGTTTCCTCCCCCGGTGAAGCCTTCTCCGCCTGCTCCTCCCACCGTAAGCCCCGGCACCGACAGAACCGCCGGAGCCGGCGATCACGAAGATCACCGGCTCCGTACGCAGGGCGCGTCCCGTGGGCTCACGGCCCGGTTCACTTGCCGTCGAACATGCCCTTGACCTTGCCGAAGGCCTTGCCCGCCGCGTCGCCCGCCTTGTCGGCCATGTCGCCGGCCTTGCCGGTCATCGACCCCGCGGCGTCGCCCGCCCGGCCGGACGCGTTCCCGTCCGTGCCCTTGGCGTGCTGGCCGGTGGCGAAGCCGTGGCCGGAGGCGGACTCGAACCGCTCGATCTCGATCCGCTCGCGGCGGATCTCGTCGCGCATCACCCGCTCCTCGGGCACCTGGCGCACCTTGAGGCGGACCCGCTCGACCGGGATGACCTCCTTGCTGGCGAAGGCCTGCTGGCCGCGCAGGACGATCTCGACCGAGTCCTCGTGGATGTCGCCGCGGCCCTCGGAGACCGGGACGCGCTCGATCTCGAACTCCTCGTGCATGAGGCGCACGCGCTCCTCGACCGGGACGACGTCGACGTACTTGTGCAGCCGCACGCGGCCCGTCTCGACGTCCTCGGTGCGGAAGTGGATCCGCTCCTCGCTGCGCAGCAGCGACAGGTCGCCGTCGCGGCGCATGTCCTGGCGGGTCTCCGCTGCACGGCCGGTGGCCATCCCGGCGGCCCCGGCGGCCCCGGCGGCTCCCGCGACCCCGGCGGCGGCGGCCGACGCGGTCTTGGAGCTGGCCGTCGTGGTGGTCGTCGTGGTCGAGGTGGTGTTCGTGGTGTGCGCGGAGCTGCCGAGCTCGTAGTAGGCGCGCAGGCGCTCCTCCTGCTCCGGCGAGATGTGGCGGTCGACCACGAGCTCCGGCGAGCCGACGACCTTGTCCTTGCTGTAGGGCACGGTCATGTCCTTGCCGGACATGGCTCCGCCGCCGAGCGGCACGAAGCGGTCCTTGCCGCCGAGCATCCCGCCCATGCGCAGCCGGGCCCATTCCTGGACGCCGCTTTCGTCGTCGAAGAAGACCTGCTCGATGGAGCCGAGTTCCTGACCGCCGCTGCCCGTCATCCGGGCGCCCAGCAGCTTCTTGATGTCCAGGGGTGTCGTCATGACAGCCTCCGAGAGAGAAGTGGAATTTCCGGAATTACTTGCGGACGATCGTCCAGTCGGTGGAGCCGTTGGCCCTGAACCCGACCTGGGTCAGGTTCTTTCCCACCGGCACGACGAAGACGTAGGCGCCGGTCGTCTGATTTCCCGACCCGACGGCCTTCGTCATCCGGCGGCCGCGATACAGCTCGTTGCCCGCAGTCGTGCTGCCGCCGTAGTAGGTGTTCGCGCTGGTGTAGCCGCGCTGGTAGCCGGGCGTCGCCCAGCAGGTGCCCTCGCCGCGGTTGCGGATCGTGGTGTTGACCACCACGAACTGCCGGCCGCTCGGGGCGTTCAGCCACTCACCGGTCCGGATGTTCTTCAGCCGGCTGATCGGCTCCTCGAACCGCGTGCCGGTGAAGGCGATCCTGCATCCCGCGCCGACGGTCGCGGGCGCCGTGGTGACGCTCGCGGCGGGCGCGACCGGCTGAGCCGAGCCGGACGCGCCCGGCATGGTCGCGCTGGGCATCGTCGCGCTCGGCATGGTGACCGAGGCCGACGGGGTGGCCGCGTCGGGCTCACGGTTCATGTTCGCGATGCCCAGGCCGCCCAGCAGCAGGCCAGCCGCCGGGACGAGCAGCCACGCGGGGTTGAAGCCCTTCTTGGGCTGCACCCGCTCGCTCGCCGTCGCGCCCGACCGCGTCTCGGCCTTCGGGCGGTAGGTCTCGGCCTTGCGGACGGGGTCGCCCGCCGCCGTGGCTCCGGCCGCCGCCCCCGACCTGGCGCCGGCGGACTTCGGATCGGTCCTGCCCGTGTCGCCGGTGCGACGGGTCTCCCGCCTCGTGGGATCCGCCCGTTCGCTGCCCGTCAGGTGGGAGTCACCGCGATCCTTCGGTCTGTTCTCGTCGTTCCCGAATCCATCGGACGGTGAGCCCGGTTCGTTAGCCACGATGTCGCTCCTTCGATGAGATCGCCACCAAAGGACACGCTAATTGGCCAATTAAGGCCCAGAAAGGAATCAGTGACTTACATGTCCATTTCTTGGTGAATTCTTATCGCCGGTCCCGATCCCGGGGTCTGGCCTTACGTTCGGAGATCGGTTTACGATGACCGGGCCGCCGGCAGGTACGGGGTTCCTAGGGCGGCAGGGGATGAGGCCGCTGTGGGACGGTTCGCGCTCTGGCTGGCGAAGAACGCGGATGCCGCGATCGCGCTGCTGCTCGCCGTGGTCGTCGCGGCCATCAGCCTCGGCGATCCGGGCTCGAAGGTCGTCGCCAGCGCCACCCTGCTGGTGCTGGGGCTCCTCGCGGCGGGCATCCTGCGCGACCGGGCCCGGCGCGGCCCGGTGGAGGAGGAGGTGCGCGACGCCCTCGGCCGCATCGCCGTCCTCCCCGAGCGGCTCGACCAGATCGCCCGGTTCGAGCTGCTGGTCGACCGGACCCGGCAGAAGCTCGACGAGTCCTCGGCGGTCCAGATCCTCACCGGCTCCGAGGTGGCGCCCGTCCTGGCCGAGGCCAGGGGCGGCACCGACCGGTGGATCTACAAGGGCGGCACCGGCACCTACATCCGGGCGGTGACCCTGCCCGAATGCGTGGCGGCCGCCCGCAGGGAGCGCCGGGCGCTGCTGTTCCGGCTCGAGATCATCGACCCCTCCGACGAGGAGGTCTGCGACGTCTACGCCCGGTTCCGCCGGTCGGTGGGCGAGACCGTCGACGGGATCGAGCCCTGGACGCTCGAGCGCACCCGCAAGGAGTCCTACGCGACGATCCTCGCGGCCTGCTGGCACCGCGAGCGCTTCCGGCTGCTCGACATCGACATCGGCCTGGCCTCGACGATGACCACGTTCCGCTGGGACCTGTCGTCCTCCTGCGTGGTCATCACCCGCGAGGATCCGAACGGCCCCGCGCTCAAGATCGACCGCGGCAAGTTCTACTACGACTGGTGCTCCACGGAGCTGCTGGCCAGCCTCGACCAGGCCCGCAGGGTGCCGATCGAGCAGGCCAGGAGCGCGCCCCTGTCGGACGAGCCGACCGTCGAGGAGGTGCGCCGCCTCTTCCAGTCCCTCGGCCTCCCCCTGCCCCGCGGCTTCACCGACCGCGACGTCGCCGACATCACCCTCAGGGCGCTGCGCGCGGTCGACCCCTACCGGGATCCGGCGGTGGGCTGACCGATGCGCTACGGGGAGCTGTACCGGCGGATGCGGGACGGCACGACCGCCCCGGACGTCCCGATGTGGGCGCGCGAGGTGCTCCTGGAGGCGGCCGCCGGCCGGATCTCCGCGATCAGGCATCCGCTGGGCTTCCTCTGCCTCCCGGTCGAGCGGACCGGACGGCACGGAGTCTGCGTGCACGTGTGGTCGCCCGACCTCCCGGCCTCTCCGCCCGCCACCTCGACCTGGCACTGCCACAGCTGGGACCTCACCAGCCTGCTGCTGTACGGGCGGCTGGGCAACGTCCTGGCCAGGGTCGCCGACGGCCGCGACTACCGGGTGTTCGAGGTGGCGAGCCGCGACGACGCCGACGAGCTGAAGGCCACCTCGCGGACCGTCCGCGCGGTGCCCTCCGACGGCGGGACCTTCGGCGCGGGCGAGGTCTACGCGCTGCCGTCGGGCGTCTTCCACCGGACCGTCACCGAGGGCGAGGCGGCCACGGTCGCCCTCGGCGCCGAGCGGGTCAGCGGCCGTGACCTGACCCTCGGCCCGCTGGACCTGTCCGGCCACCGCAGCCGCCGGGTCGCGAGCCCGCCCGGCGAGACCGCCCGCCTGGCCCGGCGCGCCGCCGACCTCGTCTCCCTGGGAGTCAGCTCGTGATCGATCTGTTCCTGGCGCGGCGGGTGGCGGTGACGGCCGCCGAGGCGGCGGGGGCGGTGCTCGGCCCGGACGCGGCCTTCGGCGTCCGCGCGAAGGGCGGCGACGGCGACGTCGTCACCGATCTCGACGACAGGGCCGAGAAGATCATCCTCGGCCATCTGCGGGCGGCCTTCCCCGGCCACGCGGTCCTGGCCGAGGAGTCGGGGATGAACGGCTCCGCCGGCGGCCCCCTCTGGGTGGTCGACCCCCTCGACGGCACCCACAACCTGACCATCGGCCTGCCCGCCTACTCCGTGGGGGTGGCACTGTGCCTGGACGGCCTGCCCTCGGTCGGCGTCATCCACGACCCGGTCACCCGCAGGACCTGGTCGGCCGTCCGCGGCGACGGCGTCCGGGGGCTCGATCCGGCGCAGGCCCGTCCCCGGCCCAGGCCGATCGTGTCGTGGGTCCAGGGCTATGGCGTGGGCCCCGGCGATCCGGCCGCCTCCTCCTACAAGCAGGCCCTGACGCTCACGAGCCAGCGCGTCCTCCAGCTCTGGGCCCCGCAGCTCACCTGGATCATGCTGGCCAGGGGCGCGATCGACGGCATCGTCGCCTACCGGACGGGCGCCGTCGACCTGCCCGCGGGAGCGCTGATCGCGGCCGAGGCCGGGGTGGTCCTGGCCGATCTCGCGGGACTCCCCTACGACCTGCGCGTCGAGGGCCCAGCCGAGCACTCTTTCGTGGCGGCCAGGCCCGAGCGGCTGCCCTCGCTGCTGGCCGTCCTCAGCGGGTGAGCAGCAGCGCCCCGACCGTCAGCGGCAGCGCGGTCAGCGCCAGCACCGCCCCGTGCAGCATGAACCGCCGCATCGAGATCGCCAGATCGTGGCGGCGGCACCACTCGAACCACAGCAGGGTGGCCAGGGACGCCCAGGGCGTGACCAGCGGCCCGACGTTCGTGCCCGCCAGGAGCGCCAGCAGCTGGGTGTGGTTGGCCTCCGGGACGGCGGTCTCGCCCGCCGCGTAGGCCGGCAGGTTGTTGATCAGGTTGGACAGTCCCGCGCCCGAGGCGGCGGCGCGCAGCGATCCGGCCGCCCCCGGGTCGGTGCCGATCAGCGAGGTCATCAGCGAGCCGAGGCCGTGCCGGGTCAGCGCGGGGACGACCAGGAACAGCCCGGCCACGAAGACGAGCAGCCGCCACGGGAACAGGGCGGGGGTCAGCGCGGACCGGTCACGGACCGTGAAGGCCGCCAGGGTCACCAGGGCGGCGGCGGCCGCGGAGAACTCCACCGGGATGCCCGACAGCACGGAGACGATGAACAGGGCGCACGCCGCGGCCGACACCGCGAACAGCACCCGGTCGCGGGTCTTGATCGCGTGCGGCGGGGTGTACCGGTCGGCGCCGCGCGCCCCGCGCCGCCAGTAGAACGCCCACAGCAGCACCATCGTCGCCGCGATGGCCGCGAGCTGGGGCAGCCACATCCGGGCGGCGAACTCCCGCGGCTCCAGCGCGACCCGGTCGGCGGCCAGCAGGTTGGTCAGGTTCGAGACCGGCAGCAGCATGCTGGCGGTGTTCGCGAGCCACACCGTGGTCATCGCCAGCGGCAGCGCCGCGATCCCCGACCTGGCCGCCAGGGCCAGCATGACGGGCGTGAGGAGCACGGCCGTGGTGTCCAGGTTGAGGAACATCGTCGTGAGCGAGGCGAACACCACGCACAGCAGGAACAGCGCCGCGTAGCTCCCGCGGCCGAAGGCGGCCAGCCGGGTGGCGATCACGTCGAAGACCTCGGCCTCCTTGGTGAGCTCCACCAGCACGATGACGCTGACCAGGAACAACAGCAGCGGCGCGATCCGCCGCAGGCTCTCCTCGGCGTCCGCGGCCGGAAGGATTCCGGTCACCACCGCCAGGATCCCCGCGGCGAGCAGGCCGAACCGGATCCAGTCCAGCACGCCCACCTTCTTGAGCATTCTCCAGTCCCCGTCCAGTTGACCTCAAATTGATCCTATGACGGGGAGGGTCTCCTGCGGAGATACTGGTGACCATGACCGTCCCCCCGGTGGATGTTTTCGTGAGCTACTCACCCGCTGACGAGCGGTGGGCGGCGTGGATCGCGTGGGAACTGGAGGAGGCCGGCTACCGCACGATGATGCAGGCCTGGGACTTCGTTCCCGGCACCAACTTCATCGACTTCATGGACCGGGGGGTCAGCGAGGCCGCGATCGTCCTGGCCGTGCTCTCGGAGAACTACCTGCACTCGCGGTACGGGCGGCTGGAATGGCAGACGGCCCTGCGCGCCAACCCCGACAACCCGTCGGCGAAGCTCGTCACGGTGCGGCTCGAGGAGTGCGAGGTCGAGGGGCTGCTCTCGACCATCACCTGGGTCGACCTCGTGGGCGTCGCCGACGAGGCGGCGGCCCGCGGGCTGCTGCTGACCCGGATCGGGGAGGCCCTTGCGGGACGGGCGAAGCCGCAGGAGCGCCCGGCGTCGCCGTTCGCCCCGCCGCCGCCCGTGCGGAGCTCCTCCCCCGGGCCGCGCCAGCAGCGGCGGGCGCCGTCCGGGCCGCCGGAGTTCCCCGCGGGCACCGGGCGCGCCGAGCCCGACCGCACGGACGTCTCGATCCTGCACCTGGCGGGGCCGCGTTTCGGCCGGGCCCTCACCAGAGATCCGTTCGACGCCGCCGAGCTCCAGTCCCGGATCTGGGCGGACGTCACCGAGCTGGGCGTCCGCCCCGACCTGCTCGTGGTCTCGGGCAACCTGACCGAGTCCGGCAGCCGCCGCGAGTTCGCCGAGGCCGTCTCGTTCCTGACCGGCCTGCGCACCCTGCTGGGCCTGGAACCGCACCGGGTCGCCGTGGTGCCGGGCATCCACGACGTCACCAAGGCCGCCAGCCGCGCGTACTTCAACTCCTGCGAGGCCGACGACGAGGACCCCGAGCCGCCCTACTGGCCGAAGTGGCGGCACTTCAGCGGGCTGTTCACCGAGCTGTACCGGGGGCTGCCCGGCGCGGTCTTCGACAGCGCCCAGCCCTGGACCCTGTTCCCGGTGCCCGAGCTGAAGGTCGTCGTCGCCGGGATCAACTCGACCATGGCCGTCTCCCACCGCGAGGACGACCAGTACGGCAGCGTCGGCCACGCCCAGGCGGCCTGGTTCGCCGAGCGGCTGCGCGACCACGGCGAGGGCTGGCTCCGCCTCGGCGTCCTCCAGCACAGCCCGGTGCCGGGCGACCCCGGCCGGCTGCGCGACGCCGAGACCTTCGACCGGCTCGTCGGGTCCGGGCTCGACCTGGTCCTGCACGGCGGCCACCAGCCGCCGGGGGAGCTGTCCTCCGGCACCCTCGGCCTCGGCGCCCTCGCCCCCGGCCACCACGAGCTGCTCACCGTCGACCGGGACGGCCTCACCAGGATCTCCCCCGACCATGCCGCCGAGCGGACCGCCAGGACCTGGCGCTCCCCCGGCCTGTTCCGGCCCGCGCCGCCCCCCGCTCCGCCGCTGCCCCCCGACGACTCCCACGACGAGGCGCCCGACCCGGTGGAGCTCCTGCTCGACCAGATCGCCGAGGCGTGCGAGACCCGTTTCCCCGGCGCGCGCGTCCGGCGGGTCCCCGCCGACCCTCCGCACCTCCTGGTCTCCCATCTGGAGGACGGGTTCCTGCGCCAGTTCCGGATCGGCGGGCACGTCGGCGAGATCGGCCGTCCCGAGGTGGACGCCTTCCTGCGGCAGGTCCACGCCGGCGGCGACGCCCTCGGCTCCGAGCTCGTCTTCCTGGGCCCGCCGCCGCCCCGCTCCCTGCGCGAGGAGGCGCTGCGCCGCGGGGTGCGGCTGCGCAGCCTGACGGAGTTCCAGGGGCTGCTCGACCTGTCGGCCTACGTCGGGGAGCAGACCGTCCGGCTGACCACCAGCCCGCTCTACCCGCCCGACCTCTATGTACCGCAGCGGTACCGGGACCTCGACGGCGAGTCGGCGGGTGTCCAGGAGGGGCTGACCGACGCGGTCATGGACCTCCTGGCCTCCGACCACGGCCGGTTCCTGCTGCTGCTCGGCGACTTCGGCCGGGGCAAGACCTTCGCGCTCCGCGAGGTCGCCCGCCGGATTCCCGCCGAGCTGCCGCAGCTCATCCCGATCCTCATCGAGCTGCGCGCCCTCGACAAGGCGCACTCGGTCGACGCCCTGGTCGCCGCCCATCTCGCCGCACACGGCGAGGAGCTCATCGACCTGAGGGCCTTCCATTACATGCTCCGGCAGGGCCGGATCGTGCTGCTGTTCGACGGCTTCGACGAGCTGGTCACGCGGGTGACCTACGACCGGGCCGCCGACCACCTCGAGACGCTCCTCCAGGCCGCCGAGGGCAAGGCCAAGATCGTCGTCGCGTCGCGGACCCAGCACTTCAAGTCGCACGCCCAGGTCTTCACCGCACTCGGCGAGCGGGTCGGGGCGCTGCCGAACCGGCGGGTGCTGAGCGTCGCGGACTTCACCCCCGCGCAGGTCAGGGAGTTCCTGGTCAACCGGTACGGCGAGGCCGACGCCGCCGACCGGCGGATGGCGCGGCTGCGCGGCGTCGAGAACCTGCTCGGCCTGGCCCAGAACCCCCGGATGCTCGGCTTCATCGCCGACCTGCCCGAGGAACGGCTCGACGCCGTCGCCCGCGCCCACCGCACCGTCAGCGCCGCCGACCTCTACCAGGAGATCCTCTCCTCCTGGCTGGCCTACGAGGAGCAGCGGGTGCGGGGGGTGCCCGGCTCGCCCGGCGGTCTCGGCATCGAGGACCTGTGGCGAGCGGCGCGCGCCCTGGCGATGCGGCTGTGGGAGACGGGCGAGCAGTACCTGCGGCTGGCGGAGCTCGCCGAGGTGGCCGGGGCGCTCAGCGGGCTCGCCGGGCTCTCGGGCGGGCAGACCACGCACGCGGTCGGCGCCGGCGGCCTGCTGGTCCGCACCGACGAGGGGCTGTTCGGCTTCATCCACGCCTCGGTCGTCGAGTGGCTGGTGGCCTCGCGGCTCGCCCTCGACCTCGACGCGGGGCTGGATCCGCCCGCGCTGGGCCGCCGGGCGCTGTCCCAGCTCACCGTCGACTTCCTGTGCGATCTCGCCGACAGCCGCGCGCTGCGCGACTGGGCCGTCGCGGTGCTGGAGGACCCCGGGAGCGACGACCTGCGCCGCGCCAACGCCATCAAGATCACCACCAGGCTGCGCACCCCGGCCCGCACCGACCTGCGCGGCGCGGGCCTCCAGGGCGAGGACCTGTCCCATCGCGACCTCACCGAGGTCGACCTCACCGGAGCGAACCTCTCCGACGCCCAGCTCATCGGCACCAACCTGACCCGTGCGATCCTGCGCGGGGCCGTCCTGGCCGGGGCCAGGCTCGACGAGGCCAAGCTCACCGGGGCCGACCTGACCGGCGCCGACTTCAGCCGCGCCCGGCTGCTGCGGGCCGACCTGCGCGACACCGTCCTGGACGGCAGCCGCTGGGTGCGCGCCGCCCTGGTCGAGGCGGCCCTGCCCGCCGGACGCTCCGCCGACGACTTCCGGGGCGCGGCCGTCGTCCCCGGCACCCCGGTCGAGGCCGAGTTCGCCCCCGCCTCCATCGGCGTCCCCTACGGCTTCCACTTCCAGATCGGCCGCCTGCCCTCACCCGCCGCCTACTCCCCCGACGGCTCCGCCGTGGCGCTCGGCGGCGAGGAGGGCGCGGTCCTCGTCTGCGACAGCCGGACCGGGCTGCCGCTGCGCACCCTCCAGGGGCACAGCGACCGCGCCTACGCCGTGTCCTACGCCGGGGACCACCTCCTGGTCACCGGATCCGCCGACGGCACGCTCCGGCTCTGGGACACCGCCACCGGCGACCAGCTGAAGGTCATCGACGTCCACCCCGACGGGGTGTGGCCGGTGCTGCCCGACCCCTCCGGCACCATGATCGCCGCCGGTGACGCCACCGGGACCGTCCGGCTGTGGGGCGTGGACGGCACGCTTCGCGCGACCCTGCCCGGCCACACCGCCCCGGTCTACACCGCGGCGTTCAGCCCGGACGGCACGTCCCTGGTCACCGGCGACGCCGCGGGGACGGTGCGCATGTGGTCGCCCGACGGCGTCCTGCACCGCGTCCTGGACGGAGACGGAGCGGTCTTCCGGCTCCTGTTCACCCCCGACGGCCTGCTCGTCACCGGCGAGGAGCACGGCAGGGTCCGGCTGTGGGACCCGCCGACCGGGGCCCCGCTGCGCGAGCTGACCGGCCACACCGGCAGCGTCTTCGCCCTCGCCCTGCACGACGGCCTGCTGGCCTCGGGCGACACCGACGGCGGCGTCCGGCTCTGGGACCTTTCGGGACGGCGTCCCCCGCTGGTCCTGCCCGCCCACTCCAGCGCCGTCTACCAGACCACCTTCGACGCCACCGGGACCCTGCTGGCCACCACCGACAGCGGCGGCGCCGTCCGGCTCTGGGACGTCTCCGCGGGACGGCTGAGGCACGAGCTGTCCGGCCACCGCGGCGCCGTCTGGCCGTCGGTCTTCAGCCCGGACGGCGCCCAGTTCACGACCGTCAGCAACGACGGATCCGCCCGCGTCTGGGACACCGCGACCGGGATCTGCCGCCATGTCCTGCGCGGGCACGGCCGCCGCGTCACCTCCGTCGGGTTCAGCCCGGACGGCTCCCTGCTCGCGAGCGTCGGCAACGACGGGATCGTCCGGCTGTGGGAGCCGATGACCGGGCTGCGGGTGCGGGAGCTGCGCGGCACCGCCGACCGCCTGACGTCCGCGACGTTCAGCCCGGCGGGCGGCCGGATCGGCACCGCCAGCAACGACGGCGGCGTCTACCTGTGGCAGTCCGGGAGCGGCGCGTTCGAACGCGAGCTCGGCGTCGAGACCGACCACGTGTGGGCGCAGGCGTTCAGCCCCGACGGGACCGTCCTGGCCACCGCGAACGACGACGACAGCGTCCGGCTCTGGTACCACACCACCGGCCGGGAGATCGTCAACCTCTCCGGGCACCGCGGCCGGGTCAGGTCGATCTCCTTCGCCCCCGACGGCCTCACCCTCGCCACCGGCTGCGACGACCGGGCGGTCCGCGTCTGGGAGGCCGGGACCGGAGTGCTCGGCGCCACGCTGGAGGGCCACGACGACCGCGTCTACCAGGTCGTCCACGACCGCACCGGACGCCTGATCGCCAGCGCCTCCAACGACGGCACCGCCAGGATCTGGGAGGCGGGCGCCACCCGCCATCTGCTCACCGGCCACACCGGACGGCTGTGGACCTGCGCGTTCTCCCCCGACGCCCGGCTGCTCGCGACCGGCGGCGACGACCTCGTCGTCCGGCTCTGGGACGTCGCCACCGGCGCCCTCGTCCACACCCTCCCGGGGCACACCCGCCGGATCTGGTCGGCCGACTTCTCCCCCGACGGCGCCCTGCTGGCCAGCGGCGGCGACGACGGCTCCGTCATCATCTGGGACGTCGCCACCGCCACCCGCCTGCACACCCTGCTCGGGCTGCCCGAGGGCTGGGCCGCGATCACGCCCGACGGCCGCTACAAGTACGACGGCACCGTGACGGGCCAGTTCTGGTGGTCGGTGGGCCTGACCAGATTCGAGCCGGGGGAACTCGACGACCATCTGCCGACCGTCCGGCGGGTGCCCCTGGAGTCCGGCCTCTGACGTCACAGGACCCTCACTCGCCTCTCCCCTCAGGCGACATAACCGGACCTTTCACCCAAGGGCCCCGAAGGTTCACGCACAGGCCGTGAGACTCGCCTGCCGGACGGTGACCCCTTGCCCTACCGTGGTCTTCGCGCGCCATCCGCCCCCATACAGCCGGAGGAACCCCCCGCATGCATCGGCTCGGAGCCGTGATCCTCGCGTCCGCCCTCGTTCTCGTCCTCCCGGTACCGGCCCGCGCCGCCGTGGTGCCGCCCGCCGCCGGTGCGCCCGCCCGGCTGGGAGGTCCGGTCGTCTCCATCGCCCACCGGGGAGCGTCGGCCTACGCGCCGGAGAACACCCTCGCCTCGTTCCGGCTCGCCGCCCGGATGGGCGCCGACGTCACCGAGCTCGACGTCCAGCAGACCAGGGACCACAAGCTCGTCGTCGTCCACGACGAGACGCTGAAGCGCACCACCAACGTCGAGAAGGTCTACCCCAAGCTCAAGCCGTGGCGGGTGAAGGACCTGACCCTCAAGCAGATCAAGAAGCTCGACGCCGGTTCCTGGTTCGGCCGCACCTACAAGGGCGAGCGGATCCCCACCCTCGCCCAGGCGCTGCGGACCGTCGCGGACTCCGGCACGGGCATGCTGCTGGAACTCAAGCGCCCCGACCTCTACCCCGGCATGACCGACCGCGTCATCGCCACGATCAAGACCGATCCCCGGTGGCGCGACAGCGACCGGCTGACGGTCCAGAGCTTCTCCTGGCGCTACCTCAAGCCCGTCCACGAGCGGCTGCGCTCGGCGCGCACCGCCGCGCTCGGCAAGCCCCGCGCCGACCAGCTCTTCGGCCTGCGCTGGTACGCCGACGCCGTCCACCCCGACCACAGGACGGTCACCCCGGAGTACGCGCGCGAGGTCCACTCCCAGTGGATGGACCTGTACGCCTACACCATCAACGACCGTGCGACGATGCGCCGGATGATCTCCTACGGGGTCGACGGGATCGTCACCAACCGGCCGGACGTCCTCGCCCGGACGCTACGCCGCGGCTAGCCTCTTCTGGAGGTCCGCCCACAGCGCGTCGATGTGGGCGTGCAGTTCCTCGAGGGTGCCGGAGTTGTCGATCACGTGGTCGGCGATGGCCCGGCGCTCCTCGCGGGTGGCCTGGGCGGCGATGCGCGCCCCGGCCGCCTCCTCGGTCATCCCCCGCTGCGACGTGAGCCGGTCCAGCTGGGTCTCGACCGGGGCGTCCACGACGACGACCAGGTCGTAGAGCGGCTTGAGCCGGTTCTCCGCCAGCAGCGGGACGTCATAGACGACGATCGAGCCCTCGGGCGCCGCGGCCAGCAGCTCCTGGCCGCGGGCACCGATCAGCGGATGGGTGATGCCGTTCAGCGCGGCCAGCTTCTCCGGATCGGAGAAGACGATCGAGCCGAGCTTCTCGCGGTCGAGCGCGCCGTCGGCCCGCAGGACCCCGGGGCCGAACTCCTCGACGATCGCCGCCAGCCCCGGGGTGCCCGGCTCGACCACCTCACGGGCCATCGCGTCGGAGTCGATCAGCACCGCGCCCCTGGCGACCAGGCCCCGCGACACCTCGCTCTTGCCGGAACCGATACCGCCCGTGAGACCCACTTTCAGCATGACCGAATGCTATTCGAGGTCCTTGCGCAGATGCACGTGGACCAGGTGCTCGTTGATCCGCTCGCGGCGGAACTCCTGGTAGCCGAGGTGCTTGTACAGCCGCAGATTGCCCGCCGACTGGTGGCCGGTGAACAGCACCAGGGCGTCGGCGAGTTCGGCGACCTCCTCCTCGACGGCCTTGAGCAGGGCCGTGCCGATGCCGCGGCCCTGCCGGTCGGGGGCGACGATGAGCCGTCCGACCAGGCAGGTCCGCTCGTTGAAGACCGCGCGGACCGCGCCGACGACCCGGCCGGCCTCGGTGGCCTTCAGCACGACGGCGTCCGTCGCGTACAGGGCCGTGGCCTGCTCCAGGGACTCCACCAGCGGCGGCAGGAACGGGTCGCCGTACAGCTGCGCCTCGGTGACGTAGGCCGCCCGCTGGAGGCAGAGGATCTCGCCCGCGTCCTGCGCGCCCGCCCGTTCGATCATCATCGGGCGGCCTTCGCGGTGATGGCCAGGAGGCCGGGTTCGAGCGTGACGTCGGAGAAGAGCATGTCGAGGGAGCCGAACAGGCCGTCGGTGCGGCCCCGCTCGGTGGTGCCCGACACCCGGCGCAGACCGGTGCCGTCGGTGAGGGTCGACAGCTCGTCGCTGCCCGGCTGGGCGCCCAGGTCGCCGGCGACGACGGTGTGCGGCGCGTTGCTCCAGTCCCGGACGATCGCGGCGCCCTCGGTCGCGCGGATCGCCGCGTCCCCGGGGCCGTCGGCGAAGCGGGTGGTCCACACGTCGACCGGGCCGTTCCTGACGATGATCCTGGCCCAGGCGTAGCCGCGGATCTGGTCGCCGGTGATCACCCGGGAGGTGCCGGAGGCCATGACGCCGCGGCTGGTGAGGATGGCGTTCCCGTACTGGGCGTCGGTGGCGGGCCCCCACACCAGGGACATGCCGAGGCGCCGTGACAGCCAGACGCCGAGGTCAGCGCCGCCCGAGCTGGTCGCCCCGCGGCCGACCTCCTGCAGCAGCACCACGTCGGGGTCCTGGGCGAGGATGCGCCGGGCGTAGGCCTCGGGGTCGAGCCTGCCGCCGTGCATGGCCTGCTCGAGGTTGAGGGAGACGATGCGCAGGTCGGCGCCCGAGCCGGCGTTCCTCACCGCGGGCTCGGTGACCACGAACACCGCGGTGCCGCCCAGCAGCGCCAGGCTTCCGGCGATCGCGGCCACGGCGCGCTGCGGGGCGCGGGCGGGCAGCGGGCCGCCGCGGGCCGCGCCGATCGCCGCGAGCAGGCCGAGCAGGATCCCGGCGAGGGCCGTCAGCGCGTTGTTGGGGAACGGCAGCGGGTGGACGGTGTTGAGCGTGTAGGGCAGGAGGATCACCAGGACGGCGATGCCGCCGATGGCCGCGCCGATGTCGATCCGCCAGGCGCTCTGCGGCCGTCCGAAGACGCCGTAGACGCCCGAGACCTGGGCGTTCTCGCGCTGCTCCGGCACGATGAACCGGCCGCGCCGCAGCGGGGAGCGGCAGGCGACGGCCAGCAGCCAGGCGGCGAGGACCTGCGCGGGGATCACCGCGAAGACGACGGCCTTGCCGGTGAGGGCGTAACTGCCCGCCACCGATCCGGCGCATACGCCGAGCAGGGTGCCGCCGAGGACGGCCAGCCCGCCGGGGACCGCGCGGACGGCCAGCCCCGAGGCGAGGAAGCCGAGCGCGAGGGCCTGGCCGGCCAGCACCACGAGATGGGCGACGGTCAGTGACAGCCACCCGGACGAGGCGACGAACGGCGGGCTGGACAGCACCAGGACCTGCAACGCCAGGAACGGCCCCAGCGCGGCGGCGCCCAGGGCGTCCCGCCAGGAGATCCGCGGGGCGGGCACCGCCCCCGAGGAGACCTCGCGGAACAGCGCGACCCCGCCGAGGGCGACGGTCAGCAGGCAGACCGCCCAGGGGGCCACGCCGGACCGCCAGACCGGGTCCCAGGTCCCGAACGCCATGCGGACGCTCGTGTCGACGGCAAGGCCCGCGGTGGCGGCGATGGTGAACCCGACGCCGGACAGCCCGCGCGAACCCTCGTACAACGACGTCAGCGCCAGCAGGCCGAGGCCCGTCCCGGCGACCGCGATCGCCACGTCGGGGCCGAGGATCTGGGCCGCCAGCCGGGCGGCCAGCAGCCCGCCGACGCCGACGGCCATCAGCGCCCGAGGCCCCGCGGCCGAGCGGATCAGCGGTGCGAGGAAGGGGATCGCGGCGGCCAGCAGGCCGAGCCCGGCGGCCGCGCCGACCCCCAGGCCGGAGAACTCGGCGAGCGAGAAGCGGAGAGTCTCGGCCAGCACGGCGACGGTGACCGCGATCAGCGCCAGCCGGGCCCGGCCCCGGGGAACGACAGAGGGTCCCCCCGGCGGACCGGAGGGACCCTCTGCGCGAGTACCAATATCAGTCGTTACCACCTGAGAGATGGTAGCGCCTGACGGATGCTACTGGTTGCCCGACAGCTTCTCCCGCAGGGCGGCGAGCGCCTCGTCGGTGGCGAGAGCGCCGCCGACCTGCTCCTCGCTCGCACCGGCGGAGTAGGAGGTCTGACCCTCGCCGCCGGCGGCCTCGGCGTCGGCCTTGCGGGCCTCGTCGATCTGCTTGCGGTGGGCGTCGAAGCGCTGACGCGCGTCGGCGTACTGCTTCTCCCACGTCTCACGCTGCGAGTCGAAGCCCTCGAGCCATTCGCCCGTCTCGGAGTCGAAGCCCTCGGGGTACTTGTAGTTGCCCTCGGCGTCGTACTCGGCCGGCATGCCGTACAGGGTCGGGTCGAACTCCTCGTCGGTGACCTCGGCCGCGCCCTCGTTGGCCTGCTTCAGCGAGAGGCTGATGCGACGGCGGTCGAGGTCGATGTCGATGATCTTGACGAAGATCTCGTCGCCCACCTGGACGACCTGCTCCGGGATCTCCACGTGGCGCTCGGCCAGCTCGGAGATGTGGACCAGGCCCTCGATGCCCTCCTCGACGCGCACGAACGCACCGAAGGGGACGAGCTTGGTGACGCGGCCGGGGACGACCTGGCCGATCTGGTGGGTCCGGGCGAACTGCTGCCACGGGTCTTCCTGGGTCGCCTTGAGCGACAGGGAGACGCGCTCGCGCTCCATGTCGACGTCGAGGACCTCGACCGTGACTTCCTGACCGACCTCGACGACCTCGGACGGGTGGTCGATGTGCTTCCAGGACAGCTCCGAGACGTGCACGAGACCGTCGACGCCGCCCAGGTCCACGAAGGCACCGAAGTTGACGATCGAGGACACGACGCCCTTGCGGACCTGGCCCTTCTGCAGGGTGTTGAGGAAGGTCTGGCGGACCTCGGACTGGGTCTGCTCGAGCCAGGCACGGCGGGACAGGACCACGTTGTTGCGGTTCTTGTCCAGCTCGATGATCTTGGCCTCGAGCTCCTTGCCGACGTACGGCTGGAGGTCGCGGACCCGGCGCATCTCGACGAGCGACGCGGGCAGGAAGCCACGCAGGCCGATGTCGAGGATGAGACCACCCTTGACGACCTCGATGACCGTGCCCGTGACGATGCCGTCCTCGTCCTTGATCTTCTCGATCGTGCCCCAGGCGCGCTCGTACTGCGCGCGCTTCTTGGACAGGATCAGGCGACCTTCCTTGTCCTCCTTCTGGAGGACCAGGGCTTCGACCTCGTCGCCGACGGTGACGACCTCGTTGGGGTCGACGTCGTGCTTGATCGAGAGCTCGCGGGACGGGATGACGCCCTCGGTCTTGTAACCGATGTCGAGCAAGACCTCGTCTCGGTCGACCTTGACGACGACGCCTTCGACGATGTCGCCGTCATTGAAGTACTTGATGGTCAGGTCGATCGCGGCGAGGAAGTCCTCGGCCGAGCCGATGTCGTTGACCGCTACCTGCGGGGTGGTCGAGGTGGCTTCGGTGCTGCTCGTCATGTGTGGGCTGGCTCCGGGTACGGACAATGAGTCGTATGTGTAGCGCGGAGGGCCGGTTTCGTCCCCGCCAAGACCGGAGATGCCGGGACACCTGGCTCAGAGAGCCAGCTTGTGTCCTGTAAGACCGATGTCGACCGTTTCGAGCGAGTGCCTGCTACGTCCGAGGCGCCGCAGACCCATAGCGCAGCGATCAGCATATGAGACCTTGGGGCCGCGGGTCAATTGGAGCGGCGCACGTCAGCCGGAATCTAGTAGATCCGGGCCTTTTCCGCGAGCCCCGGAGCAAGATCTTTCACCTCTGCTTCGGGGACCGTGATGACCGAGGGGTCGCCGTCAGAGGTGTAGCGCTTGCCGGGGTTCTTGTCCAGCCAGGCGAGCCAGGCGGTGGAGCAGAACTGGTCGCAGCCGTCCTTCTTGACCTTGCCCATCGAGCGGATCCTGGGGATCTTCGCCCGGTCGAGGCGCTTGTCGAAGGGCGAGGGGGCGGGGTCGTACCCGGCCAGGAAGGCGCCCTGGAAGGCCCAGCCGTCGCCCTTCATCGCCCACTGGTGCTTCTTCGGGACCGCCCCGTAGGGGTAGGCGAAGGTGATCGACGGACGCCCGGTCAGCTTCTGGACGAGCTTCTCCTGGTCCCCGATCTCCTTCTGGACCTTCTTCTCCGAGAGCCGGGAGAGATCGGGGTGGGTCGAGGTGTGGTTGGCGACCTCGAAGCCGTGGTCGACGAGCCAGGTGAGCGTCGGGTCGGGCCCGGTGGCGCCGAGCTGGAACGGATCCTTGATCACGTAGAAGGTCGCCACCGGGCGGAACTCGGGGTGCCGGGAGGCGACGTCCATGATCACCCCGGCGGCGGTGTCCGGGGCGGGCGCGCCCTGGGCGTCCAGGGCGATGTGGTCGGGGTAGCCGTCGTCGAAGGTCAGCACGACCGGGTGCTTGCCCAGCGGGATGTCGATCTTCCCCTGGACGTACTCGGCGGCGGTGACGGGCACATAGCCGGCCGTCGCCAGGGCCTCGAGCTCGGTGCGGAGCTCCTTGGGGGTGCGGTCGAGGTCGGCGGCCTTCTTGGCGACGATCCGGTGGTACATGAGCACGGGGACCTGGCCGAGCTCGTCGGCCTTGGCGGCGGTGGCCTCGGCGGAGGCGGGCTGCGGCTTGGGCGGCGGTCCCTTCGTGGGCGGCGCGGAGGCGGACGGGCCCGGCGTGCCCGTCCCGGGGCTGACGACGGCGCCGGCCTCCTTGCCGCCATGCGGATCTTCGGGCATCAGCAGCAGGCCGAACAGCAGTGCGGCGCCGACGACGAGGACGGCGAACTTGTGCAGAGTGGGCACGGACTCTCCGAGGGGCGCGGGGTCCGCCCAGCGTAGAGCGCCGCGCCCTAACCTCGAAGCCCTGTAGGCGAAATGGAATCGGGGGATCCCATGCGCAAGATATTTCCGCTGGTGGTGGTGCTGGCGCTCACCGGATGCGGCACGGACGCGGCACCCCGCCGTCCGGTGGAGGCGGGTGTCATGCCGCCGCCCATGACGGCGGCGGCCGCCCTGGCGAAGGTCCCGCCGGTGGTGCGGCTCGGACCGGCCGACGACGGGAGGCACGTCCCGGTGCGGCCCGGGCAGCGCATCGTGGTCACGCTGCCCGGCGACACCTCCACCGGCTACTCCTGGTGGGTGCTGAAGAACGACCCGAAGGTGCTGCGGCAGGACGGCGAGCCGCAGATCTCCTCCGCCCCGCCGCCCGGTGCGGGCGGCTCCGTCACGTTCCGCTTCACGGCCGCCAAGAAGGGGGCGACGCCGCTGAGGCTGGGCTACCTGCGCTCGTGGGAGAAGAAGAAGCCCGCGAGGACGTGGTCGGTCCACGTCATGGTCGAGTAGCCCGGCCTCCCGGCCCGTCCGGTCAGGACAGCTCGTACAGGCCGCTCATCCCGGTCACCGCCTTGCCGTTCTGCTGAACCCAGGCGGTGACCTCGGAGCTGCCGCCGCCGCGGGCGTCGCCGACCAGGACGTACCTGAGCTTCCCGGCGGCGGCGTAGGCCTTCAGCTTGGCGACGGTCATCGCCGGGTCGCTGCCGGTGAAGCCGCCCATCGCGATGACGGGCCTCCCGGTCTGGAGGATCAGCGAGCTCGCGGACTGGGCGCTGGCGACCGCGACGAGCCACCGCGCGCTCCCCTGGTTCTTCACCAGGTAGTCGACGACCTCGGAGCCGATGTTCCCGCCGGGGCCGCCCATGCCGCCCCCGCCCATGCCGCCTCCGCCCATGCCGCCGGAGGGGCCGTCGCCGGAACCGCCGCCGGTCATGCCTTGCGGCGGCTGCTCGCCGGAGCCCGTGGGGGCCTGCCCGGCGGTGCCGGAGGGGCGCTGCCCGCCGAAGCCGCCGGGAGGTCCTCCCCTGCCTCCGGGGCCGCCCATGCCTCCGCTGCCCGGTCCCGCCAGGGGGTTGGTGCCGTTGACCCTGCTCGCGGCGGCCGAGGCCGAGTAGGCGGCCGGTCCCGCGAGGGTCGCGACGAGGGTCGTGGCGATCGCCGCGGCGGCGATGCCGCGGCGGCCGTCGGAGTAGCCGCGGACCAGGAGCAGGACGACGGCGAGGAACGTGGCGCACGCGACCGTCCAGGCGACCCACGGGTGCCAGGAGGGCGTGCGGTGCAGGATCGTGAACGCCCACGCGCCGGTGACGGCGGCCGTCAGCGCCTGGACCCACGGCAGGCGCCAGGTCAGGACCGCTCCGGCCCCGGTGAGCGCGCCGAGCGCGGGCGCCATCGCGGTGACGTAGTAGGGGTGGAAGGTCCCCTCGGCGAAGCCGAACACGACGAAGTGGACGGCCAGCCAGCCGCCCCACAGCAGCAGTGCCGCGCGGCGGTCGTCGGTGCGCGGCGCCCTGCCGACGATGTACAGGCCCGCCAGGAACAGCAGCGCGGCCGCGGGGATCAGCCAGGAGATCTGGCCGCCGACGATGTCGTTGAACAGCCGGCCCGCCCCGGCCTCGCCGCCGAAGCTCGCCCCGCCGCGGCCCCCGCCGGGTCCGCCGCCCTCGTTGCCGGTGATGCGGCCGAGGCCGTTGTAGCCGATGACGAGGTCCCAGACGGTGTTGTCGGTGCTGCCTCCGATGTAGGGCCGGTCTGCGGCGGGCACCAGCGCGACCACGCCCATCCACCAGCCGCTCGACGCGGCCAGCGCGACGCCCGCCAGGAGCAGGTTCACGAGGCGGCGGCCGACGCCGCCCCTGGCGCAGGCCAGGTAGACCAGGCTGAAGGCGGGCAGCACCAGGTAGGCCTGGAGCATCTTGGTGTTGAACGCGCAGCCGACCAGGACGGCCGCGCCGAGCAGCGGCCACAGCCGGCCGCCGAGCGAGCGCTGGAGGCACCAGGCGGCGGCCACCAGCAGCAGGACGAGCAGCGTGTCGGGGTTGTTGTCGCGGTTGATCGCGACCGTGATCGGGGTGAGCGCCATGACCAGCGCCGCGATCGTCGCGGCGGCGTGGCCGAACGGCCTGCGCACGGCGCTGTAGAGGATCCCCACGGTCGCGACCCCGGCCAGGACCTGCGGGAGCAGCATGCTCCAGGTCGAGTAGCCGAAGATCCGGGCCGACAGTCCCATCGCCCACAGGGCGAACGGCGGCTTGTCGACGGTGATGAAGGAACCGGCGTCGAGGGCGCCGAAGAACCAGGCCTTCCAGCTCTCGGCGCCGGACTTCACGGCCGCCGCGTAGTAGGTGTTGGCGTCGCCGTTGGCCGACAGGTTCCAGGTGTACAGGCCGAGGGTGAGCAGCAGGACCGCCCAGAGCGCGGGCCTGGCCCAGGCCGGGTCCGTGGACCGGCCCCGCAGGATCCTGACGGGCAGGGAGCGCTCCCGTGGCTTCCGGTCCGCCTCCCGGGTCGGCATGGTCGCGGTGGTCACGCGGTCTCCTTCCGGCTGGTGAACACCCAGTTCCGCAGCAACAGGAACCGGACGAGGGTCGCCAGGGCGTTCGCCGTGACGAGGGTCGCGAGCTCGACGATCTGCGCGGAGCCCGGCGCGAGCAGGTGCAGCAGGGCGAGGCCCCCGGTGGACAGGGCCAGCCCCACGAGGAAGGTGACCCCTCCCTGGAGCTGGTGCCGGACGGCGCCCGCCGGTCCGGTCACCCCGAAGGTGAAGCGGCGGTTGGCCGCGGTGTTCCCGATGGTCGTCACGACCAGCGAGACGGCGTTGGCCGCCAGCGGCGGCATCACGAGCCGCAGCAGCGTGTACAGGACGAGCTGGGCGGCGGTGCTGACGACGCCGATGATCGCGAAGCTGGGGATCTGGCGGCCCATGCCGGTGGGCAGGGCGGCCGCGGCGATCCTGCGGCGCGGCACCCCGCCGCGGCCGAACTCGCCGCGAAGGATCTTGCGGGCGACGCGGGCCATGCCGCGCAGGTCGTCGAGGGCGGTCTGAGCGACGTTGACGCGGCTGTCGGGGTCGTCGACCCAGTCGACGGGCACCTCGTGGATGCGCAGCCCGGTGCGCTCGGCGAGCAGCAGGAGCTCGGTGTCGAAGAACCAGGCGTTGTCCTCGACGGCCGGCAGCAGCGCCTGGACGATCTCGGTGCGGCCCGCCTTGAAGCCGCACTGGGCGTCGGAGAAACGGGCGGCGAGGGTCGTGCGCAGCAGCAGGTTGTAGGAGCGGGAGATGAACTCGCGTTTCGGCCCGCGCACGACGGCGGCGCTGCGGGCCAGGCGGCTGCCGATGGCGAGGTCGGAGTGGCCGGACAGGAGCGGGGCGACGAGCGGCAGGAAGCCCTCGAGCCGGGTCGACAGATCCACGTCCATGTAGGCGACGACGTCGGCGTCGCTCTCGCCCCACACCTTGCGCAGCGCCCTGCCGCGGCCCTTGGCGTCCAGGTGGACGGCGTGGACCTTCGGCAGGGTCGCGGCGAGGCGCTGGGCCACGGGCCAGGTGCCGTCGGTGCTGGCGTTGTCGGCGACGGTGATGCGGAATCCGTACGGGAAGGTGCCCGAGAGGTAGCCGTGCAGCCGGCGGACGCTGGCCTCCAGCACGTGCTCCTCGTTGTACACGGGGACGACGATCTCGACCAGGCGTTCCGCCGGTCGGGCCGGGGGCAGCTCGATCACTGGGTTCATGCGACCAGGTTCGCGAGCCCGTCTGGGACGGGGCTGACGCTGCCTTTAACGCCTCATGAGAAGGGGCTCAGGAGGCGGTTCTGGCACCGGGCAGCTCGAGCCGGGCGAGGGTCCCGCCGCCGGGGACGGGCTCCAGCGCGACCTTGCCGCCCGCCTCCTCGGCGATCTGCGCGACGATCGACAGGCCGAGGCCGGAGCCGGGCAGGCTGCGGGCGCTGGGTGAGCGCCAGAACCGCTCGAAGACGTAGGGGAGCTCGTCCTCGGGGATGCCGGGACCCTGGTCGCGGACCGTCAGCGCGCCGCCCTCCAGGCGCACCTCGACCACTCCCCCGGACGGGCTGAACTTGACGGCGTTGTCGCACAGGTTGACGACGGCGCGTTCCAGGGTGTCGGCGTCGCCGCGCACGTACCAGGGGTCGAGCCGGGCCGTCACGGTCAGGCCGGGGCCGCGCAGACGCGCCCGTTCGACGGCCCGCCGCGCCACCTCGTGCAGGGGCACTTCGGTGACCTCGCGCCTCTTGGCGGCGGGGCTGCCGAGCTGGAGCAGGTCGCCGATCAGCGTGGTCAGCTCCTGCATCTGGGCCTTGACGCTCGCGAGCAGCCGCTCCTTGACGTCCGGCGGCAGGTCGCGGCCGGTGTTCTGGCTCTTGATCAGCAGCTCGATGTTGGTCTTCATGCTGGTCAGCGGGGTTCTGAGTTCGTGTCCCGCGTCGGCGATCAGGTTCCGCTGGCGCTCCTGGGAGGCGGCCAGGGCGGCCGTCATCGTGTTGAACGACCGTCCGAGCCGGGCGATCTCGTCCGTCCCCTCCTCGGGGATCTTCACCGACAGGTCCTCGGTCCGCGCGATGTCCTCGACCGCGTCGGTCAGCCCGTCGACGGGCTTGAGGGCCGCGCGGGCGATCAGCAGCCCGGCGAAGGCCGCGCCGAGCACGCCCAGGGCGGACACGGCGAGCAGGGTGAGGGCGAGGTTGCCGAGCGGGGCGGTGACCTGGTCGAGCGGCATGCCCGTCATGACGGTGTAGGTCTTGCGGGCGTGCTTGCCCTCGGTGTCGATGACGTCGAGGGTGACCCGCTGGGTGAGCACGCGCAGATCGGTGCTGGTGCCGTCGATGCTGGTGCCGGTGGAATTGCCGATCGACCTGGCGGAGGTGCCCTCCGCGACGGCCTTGTCCTCGGCCGTGACGGCGATCTTGCCCTTGCCCGGCGCGGTGCAGTAGCCGCCGTCCTCGTTGAGGACCTGCATGAACTGGTCGTCGCCGGGGCCGTACGGCCATCCCTCGGGCCTGGTCTGCAACTCCTGCGTGCAGGTGCCGGCGGCCACGATGATCTGGTTGCTGATCATGTTGCGCTGGGGCAGCCCCCCGCCGTCCTCTCCGGGCGGCGGCGGCATGATCCCCGAACGGGCCACGAGCTGCTTGTCGAGCTGGTCGTAGAGCTGGCCCCGGACGAGGAACCAGGAGGCGACGGCGCAGGCGGCGACGGCTATGGCGACGGCCACCGCGGTCAGGAGGGCGAGGCGGCCGCGGAGCGGGAGCCTTCTCACGACGTGGTGCGCAGGGCGTAGCCGACCCCGCGGACGGTGTGGACCAGGCGGGGCAGGCCGTCGACCTCGGTCTTGCGGCGCAGGTACATGACGTAGACGTCGAGGGAGTTGGAGGCGGGCTCGAAGTCGAAGCCCCACACGGTCTCGAGGATCTGCTCGCGGGTGAGGACCTGGCGCGGGTGGCTCATGAACATCTCGAGCAGCATGTATTCGGTGCGGGTCAGCTCCAGGCGGCGGCCGTCGCGGGTGACCTCGCGGGTGAGGGTGTTCATGCGGATCCCGCCGAACTCCAGGACCTCCTCCTCCGGCCCAGTGCCCGAGGCCGAGGCCAGGGAGCTGCGGCGCAGCAGGGCGCGGATGCGGGCGAGCAGCTCGTCGAGCTCGAAGGGCTTGACGAGGTAGTCGTCGGCGCCGGCGTCGAGACCGGTGACGCGGTCGCCAACCATGTCGCGGGCGGTCAGCATGAGCACCGGGACGGTGTCCCCCTGGGTGCGCAGGCGGCGGCAGGCCGTCAGGCCGTCCATGCGGGGCATCAGGACGTCCAGGACGATCAGGTCGGGGTCGACCTTCTCGGCCATGTGGAGGGCGTCCACGCCGTCCCCGGCCTCGCTGACCCGGTAGCCCTCGAACTCCAGGCTGCTGACGAGGGACTCGCGCACGGCGGGTTCGTCGTCGACGACCAGGATGTGGGCGCGGGGCTCGTCGGGAGTGCTCATACGTCCACGGTAACCAGCGGGAACACCCCCGGCGACGTCCGGGCCGGTTTCTCAGGACGCTCTCATGGACTTCTCAGTGATCGTTCCGACCCCCAGCCCGGCGATCACCAGCAGGCAGAGCAGGGGAACGAGATCGCCCAGCCGCGAGTAGAGGGTGCGGTGCCCCCGGACGGGGAGGTCGAGGGGGACGACCACGGCCCCGCGGTCGCCGGTGTCCATCCAGGCCAGCCGGCGGCCGCGGGCGTCGAAGGCCGCCGAGACCCCCGTCAGGGCGGCCTGCACCACCGGGCGGCCCGACTCCGCCGCCCGGACGGCCCCCAGCGCCGCGTGCTGCGGGGGCGCCCAGGAGTCCTGGAAGGACGAGGTCGCCGACTGGACGACGATCACCCGCGCTCCCATCCCCACGGCCGCCCGCCCCAGATCGGGGAAGGCCGACTCGAAGCAGACGATCGGCGCGATCGCGGTCCCGTGGACGTCCATCACGGCCGCGCCCGTCCCCGGCACCCGGTCCTCCCCGGCCGCCTTGCTGATCCTCGTCAGCCAGCCGAGGGCGAACCGGAACGGCACGTACTCCCCGAACGGCACCAGCCGCGTCTTGACGTAGCGTCCCTGCTCGGCACCGTCCTCGAGCAGCACCGAGCTCTTGGAGATGCGGCCGCCCGCGTCCCTGGCGTCCTCGTTGACCAGGGCCGTGCCGGGGACGCGCTCCCGCAGGTCGGGCCGGGTCCTCAGGTCGTAGCCGACGCTGCTCTCGCCCCAGACGACCAGATCGACGGGGGGCAGGGTCCGGGTGATCCGCTCCCCCGCGTCGAACCGCGACGCGGGATCGGGCATGATCCCCGGCTGGACCAGCGCCACCGTGAACCGCCCGGTCACCGGCGGCGCGCCTTGGAGGAGGTACAGCGCGGGACCCGCGACCACGGCGGCGAACGCGACGGCGAGCGCCCTGCGGTCGGCCTCCACGAGGGCGACGTTGACCAGCACCAGGACGAAGCTCAGCGCCCACACCCCGCCCACGCCGGCGAGGGCCAGAACCGCCGGATGCCGCCACTGGGTGACTCCGAACACCGCCCACGGCCCGCCGAACCCGTGCCAGGACCGCGCGTACTCCCCCAGCACCCACACCGAGGGGACCACGACCAGCGCGGCGGCGCCCCGGCAGGCCCGCACGGCGAGGCCCCACAGCGCCCACGGCGCCGAGAAGACCAGCGCGACCACGAGGACACCGGGCCCGATGCTGGGCGTCATCCAGGAGACCGCCGCCAGCAGGTAGCCGAACCCGAACGCCCAGCCGCGCCGCCAGGCCCGTGCCGGATCGGCGGCGGCCCTGATCAGGAGCAGCCCGGGGACGAGTCCCACCCAGGCGAGCCAGCCGAGCCCCGCCCGCGGGAAGGCCAGCACCGGCAGGGCCCCCGCCAGGAACGACCAGAGCATCACTCCCGGCCTTTTCCCCCGCACGGCGGCGCCATGCCTCAGACCCGCAGCTCTCCGTCGAGGACGGTCACGGCCTCGCCGCCGAGCAGGACGCGGTCGCCGCGCAGCGTCACCCGCAGGGATCCGCCCCTCGCCGAGAGCTGCCGGGCGGCGAGTTCGGTCCGGCCGAGCCGCTCCGCCCAGTACGGGGCGAGCATGCAGTGGGCGGAGCCGGTGACCGGGTCCTCCTCGACCCCGACGGCCGGGGCGAAGAACCGCGACACGAAGTTGGGTCCGTCCTCGCCGGGGGCCGTCACGCAGACGCCGCGGGCGTCGATCCCGGCCAGGGCGGCGAAATCGGGGGCCGTCCCGCGGACGGCCGCGGCGTCGGCGACCACGACCAGCAGATCGTTCTGGTCGTTGCGCAGGACGTCCTCCGCCGCGACGCCCAGGGCCTCCAGCAGCCCGTCCGGCGTCTCAACCGGGACGGCGGCCTTGGCGGGGAAGTCCAGCTCGTACCCCCGCGCCACCGGGGTGACGGTCAGCGGCCCGCTCCTGGTGCGGAAGACCACCGGGCGTCCCGCGGGCACCAGCCCGGCCTCGAACAGGGCGTGCGCCGCGCCGAGCGTCGCGTGCCCGCACAACCGCACCTCGACGGCCGGAGTGAACCAGCGCAGCTCGAACTCCCCGCCCCCGGACCGCCGGACGAACGCCGTCTCGGAGTGCTTCATCTCGGCGGCGACCTTCAGCATCCATGCCTCGTCCGCCGGGGCGTCCAGGAGGCAGACCCCGGCCGGATTCCCCGCGAACGCCTCGCCGGTGAAGGCGTCGACCACGAACATCCTCATGATCCGAGCCTAGGTCAGCGGGCGCCGGGCCAGGGGCCCAGGGGCCGTTCCCAGACGTCCTCGACCCGGGTTCTCGTGGCGTAGACGCGGAAACCGCGCCTGGTGTAGTTGGGGACGGCCGCGGGGCCGTCCAGGGAGCAGGTGTGCAGCCAGACGCGGGTGGTGGCGGGCAGGCCCGGCCAGCGGGCGGCGAGGTCCCAGGCACGGGCGGTGCCCTCGCTGAGCAGGTGGCCGCCGATGCCCCGGCCGATGAAGGAGGGGACCAGGCCGAAGCAGATGATCTCCACGGCGCCGTCCTCGGGCGGGAGGAGCTCGACGTATCCGGCCGGGGTGCCGCGGTCCCAGGCCGTCCAGATCTCGACGCCCGGCCGCGTCAGGTGCTCCTGCCAGTGGTCGTGGGACCAGACGAGCCGGTCGGTCCAGTTGTGCGGGCCGCCGACGGCCGTGTAGAGGTAGCGCGCGAACTCCGGGCTGGGCACCTCGGCCCTGACGATCTGGACGGGCGCGGGACGCGCCGGTACCAGGTCGCCGGGCGAGGTCTGCTCCAGGTACCAGGTGGTCACTTCGGCCGGAACGGTCTTCATTCACCCGATTCTAGGGCTCTCACCTGCGCGGGAGCCCCGAGAGAAGCGCCTGGCAGAAGGCCTTCAGGTCGTCGGGCTTCCGGCTGGTGATCAGCCTGTTGGGCCCGGCGTCGCAGACCTGCACCTCGATGTCGGTCCAGGTGGCGCCCGCGTTGGCCAGGTCGGTGCGGAGGCTGGGCCAGGAGGTGAGGGTCCGGCCACTGACCACGCCGGCCTCGATCAGCACCCAGGGGGCGTGGCAGATCGCGGCGACGGGCTTGCCGGTGTCGAAGAACGCCCGCACGAAGGCGACGGCCTCCGGCTGGGTCCGCAGGTAGTCGGGGTTGGCGACACCGCCCGGCAGGACGAGCGCGTCGAAGTCGGACGGGCTCGCCACGTTCACCGTGCTGTCGGCGGTGAAGGAGTCGCCCTTGTCCAGATGGTCGTAGGCCTGGACCCTCCCCGACTGGGTCGAGATCAGCCCCGGCAGCCCGCCCGCCTCCTCGACGGCCTCCCACGGCTCGGTCAGCTCGACCTGCTCCACGCCCTCGGGAGCGACGAGGAACGCGACCTTGAGCCCCTGCAGTTCACCGCTCATTTCGGTGCCCCTTTCTCTCGCCGCATCCGTGCCCCGGCAGGGCGTTCGAAACCTCCTAGTGGACGAGGACGGGTTCCCCGTGGAGGGGCTGGGTGTCCGGGATGCCGCGGCGCATGAGCGGGGCGCAGACCAGCGCGCCGAGCAGGAAGATGCCGGCGGCCCAGGCGAAGACCGTGGTGTAGCTGTGGACCATGGCCTCGGCCTGGAGGGCGGGGGTCGGGGTCCGGCCGCCGAGGTGGTCGGTGATCGCGCTGGTGGCGATGGTGCTGAGCAGGGCGGTGCCGATGGATCCGCCGATCTGCTGCGTGGTGTTGACCAGCGCGGAGGCGACACCGGAGTCGTCGGCCCGCACACCGAGCGTCGCCAGGCTCATGGACGTGCCGATGACCAGGCCGAGCCCGAGGCCGAGGGCCATCAGGGGGCCGAGGATGCCGGTGGCGTAGGCGCTGGTGACGTCGATGCGGGTCAGCCAGAGCATGCCCGCCGCCCCGAGCAGCATCCCGGTACCGACGAGGGCGCGCGGGCCGGCCTTCGGCATCAGGACCTGGGTGCTGAGCTGGGCCCCGACCATGATCGACAGCACCATCGGCATGAACGCGAACCCGGTCCTGACCGGCGAGTACCCGAGGGTGAGCTGGAGGTAGTAGGTGAGGAAGAGGAACACCGCGAACATGCCGGCGCCCAGGAACAGCACGCCCAGGAACGAGGCGCCGCGGTTGCGGTCCAGGACGACCCGCAACGGCAGCAGCGGATGGGCGGTGCGGCGCTGGATCAGCACGAACACGGCCAGCATGACGGCTCCTGCGCCGATCCAGCCGAGGGTGGCGGCGGAGTCCCAGCCGGCGGTCTCGGCCCTGGACAGCCCGTAGACGATGCCGAACAGGCCGGCGGAGACCGTCAGGGAGCCGGGCAGGTCGAGCCTGGCCCTCTCCGCCCGCCGCTCGTGCTTGAGGAAGACGGAGCCGCCGACGGCCGCGACCGCCGCGAACGCCAGGTTGACGTACAGGCACCAGCGCCAGGTCGTGTACTCGGTGAGCGCCCCGCCGAGCAGCAGGCCGATGCCGCCGCCGCTGCCCGCGACCGCGCCGAAGATCCCGAACGCCCTGGCGCGTTCCGCGGGCTCGGTGAAGGTCGTGGTGAGCAGCGACAGGGCGGCGGGCGCGAGCATCGCGCCGAACACGCCCTGGAGCACCCGGGCGGCGACGAGGACCTCGAAGCTCCCGGCGGCGCCGCCGAGCGCGGAGGCCACGGCGAAGCCGACGAGACCGGCGATGAACACCGGCTTGCGGCCGAACAGGTCGGCGATGCGCCCGCCGAGCAGCAGCAGGCTGCCGAAGGCCAGGGCGTACCCCGTGACGATCCACTGCCGGTCGCCGTCGGAGAAGCCGAGATCGGCCTGCGCCGACGGCAGCGCGATGTTCACGATCGTCGCGTCGAGGACCACCATGAGCTGGGCGATCGCGATGATCACCATGATCGTCCATTTCGTCCTTGAGGACGTCATGACCCGCACTCCTTCACATGAGCGTAAACGGAGAAGACCTCTCCGCTTCTCGAAGGTAGCACTAAACGGAGGAGATTCCTCCACTTGATAGGCTGGACGCATCATGAGCTCCGACACACGGCCGCTGCGCGCCGACGCCGAGCGCAACAGGCGCCGGATCCTCGACGCCGCCAAGGACCTGTTCGCCGAGCAGGGCCTCGAGGTCACCCTGGACGACATCGCCCGGCGCGCCGGGGTGGGCGTCGGGACGGTCTACCGCCGCTTCGCCAACCGCGAGGCCCTCGTGGACGAGCTGTTCGAGGAGCGGATGGGCCAGATCGCCGACCTCGCCGTGGAGGCGTACGCCGATCCCGATCCGTGGAACTCCTTCGCCACGTTCCTCACCCGGGTCTGCGCCGAGCAGGCCAACGACCGCGGGCTGCGGACCGTCGCGCTGAGCACGGCCCACGGCACCGACCGGGTGGCCCGGGCCCGCAAGCGCATCCTGCCCGCCGTCACGGCGCTGCTGGAGCGCGCCCAGGCCGCCGGGGCGGTCCGGCCCGACCTCAGCCCGTCGGACGTGCCGCTGATCGCCCTCACGACCGCGACGGTCTCCGACTACACGGGCCCCGTCTCCGGGGAGACCTGGCGCCGGATCCTCGGCATCGTCCTCGACGGCCTGCGCACCCCCGCGCCGTCCCCGCTCCCCGCCCCCGCCCTCACCATCGACCAGGTCGAGCGCGTCATGCACGCCTGGGAGGCCCCGTGAGGACCCCGGCTCACTCGTCGGCGAACAGGCGTCCCGCCCGGCCCCAGGCGTCGGGCTGGTACTCCTGGATCCACACCTGGACGCTCTCGGCGGGCACCTTGTAGGCGTCGACGAACGCGTCGGTGATCCGCCGGACGAGCTCCCGCCGCAGTTCGGGCGTCCGGGGGGTCTGCTGCACGGTGACGATGGGCATGTTCTGCTCCTTCACGAGGCTTCTCGCTGACGGACCCAGTCCACCGGAACCGCGCCTCCCGGCCAAGGGCCACTCCGGGCTCGCAGCGATCACGAACGCTTATCGCCGCAGGCCCGCAGCAGGAGGCCGGTGTAGGGGGCGTCCGGCGGGACCGCCAGATAGGTCGTCATGACCATCGGCGGGTCGAACGGGACATGGGCGACGCGCCGGGTGCTGAACTGCCGGGCGTGCGCGGCGTAGAGCACCGTCCACAGCGGCTCTCCCGCCCCGATGAGGGCGAGGCTGTCGTTGAGGCTCCCCGCACCGGGCGAGACGGCCAGGTCGAGGCCGGCGAAGCGGCCGGTGACCAGATCGACGATCGGCGGGTTCAGCCTGCGGTCGACCAGGCGCAGCGGCAGCCCGGCGAGGTCGGGCGCCGTGACGGCCGCCGCCTCCGCGAGGGGATGACGGGCGGGCAGGGCGGCCAGCAGTTCGTCCTCCCACACCGGGTGCAGCACGGTGCCCGGGTGGCGGGAGACGCCGCGCACCAGCGCAGCCTCGAGGCGCCCGGCCGCCACCCGGTCCAGCCGGGACGGCCCCGCGACGAGCTCCACCTTCAGCGCGGGCGCGAGGACGGCCAGGGCGTCGAGGATCCGGTCGAGATGCTCGCCGAGCCCGGTGCTGGTACCCAGCCGCAGCGTGCGGGCGGGTTCGACGGAGGCCCTGGCCCGTTCCGCGGCGTCCAGCACGGCCCTGGCCTCGGGCAGGAACCGGGCGCCCTCGGCCGTCAGCCGCACGTGCCGGGGCGAGCGGTCCAGCAGCACGACCCCGAGCTCCCGCTCCAGCCGCCGCACCTGCTGGCTGACGGCGGGCTGGGCGATGTGCAGCCGTTCGGCGGCGCGGCCGAAGTGGAGCTCCTCGGCCACCGTCACGAAGGAGCGCAGCTGGCGCAGTTCCACGGGCTATTCCATCCCGCGCTTGCCCGGGGTCCAGAACGGCTTCACCTGGATGCTCCGGCGGTCCCAGCCCCGGTCGGTGATCAGGTGGCGCTTGACGGCCTGGCAGGTCTTCGCCTCGCCCGCGAGGTAGGCGACCACGCCGGTGGCCGGCAGGTCCAGTGCCGCGACGGCCTTCACCAGGTTCTCCGAGGCGTGGGCGGAGCCCTCCCCGCGGCAGAGCCAGGTGACGTCGCCCTCCAGCGGCAGCCGGGAGTCCTCGTCCGGCACCTCCAGCACGGCGCGGGCGTTCGCCAGGCCCCGCATCATCGCGCCGAACGCCACGGAGGCGGTCTCCTCCCCCACGAACAGGTGGTGGTCCGCCTCCCTGACGACGAAGTTCCCCTCGGGCTTGCCGAACACGACCGGATCACCCGCCTTCACCTCGCGGGACCAGCGGGCGCCCGGTCCGTCCCCGTGGTCGAGGATCCGCAGCTCCAGCACGTCGCCGTCGTAGTCCCAGACGGAGTAGGTGCGCAGGATGTCGCCGGGACGCAGCAGGCTGCGGGCCGCGAAGAGGTCGTTGACGTGCAGCCGCACCTGCTGGCCCGGCCGCCAGGCCAGCCCCGGGACGCCGCCGGCGCGCACCGCGCGCATCCGGCCGGCCGCGGGCGAGACGTCCAGGACGGTCCCGCGCACGAACAGAAGATCCAGCAGCCGATCGGTGCGAGCCATGGCGCAGCCTCCTAGAGCACGAAAGACACTCTTGAGATATATCGCGATGGCTCGCGTCAGATCAAGGGCCCGTCCGCCGGTTCCGGCTCCGCGCGGCCCGCCCAGACGCCGCGCACGTGCCGGAGGTGGTGGTCCATGAAGGCCGCGGCGCCCTCGGCGTCCCCCGCGGCGATCCTGCCGAGGAGCTCGAGGTGCTCGCGCGCCGAGGCGACCAGGCCGCCCTGCTCCGACAGCCGGGCCATCCCGTACAGCCGGGAGCGGTGCCGCAGGTCCCGGACGATCCCCGGCAGGTGGGCGTTGCCCGCCAGGGCGAGGAGTTCCAGGTGGAAGGCCTGGTCGGCCTCGATGTAGCCGACGATGTCGCCCGTCTCCGCGGCCCGGACGATCGCCTCGGCCAGCGGCCGCAGCGCGGCGACCCGCTCCCCGGGCACGGTCGCGGCGATCTTCGCCACGGTCGGGACCTCGATCAGCGCCCGGAGCTCGGTGATCTCGTCCAGATCCCGCTCCGACAGGGCGGTCACCCGGAAGCCCTTGTTGCGGACCACGCTGACCAGGCCCTCCTTGACCAGGTCGAGCATCGCCTCCCGGACCGGGGTGGCCGAGACCCCGAAGCGCTCGGCCAGGACCGGCGCCGAGTAGATCACTCCGGGACGCATCTCCCCCGCCACGAGGGCGGCGCGCAGGGCGTCGGCGATCTTCTCCCGGATGTTCCGGCGGGCACGGAAGTCCGGCAGGTTGAGCGGCTCGGACATCAGTGACGCCTTTCTCTTCGACCCGGTCACCGAGAGTAGGGTGTCACATGGGCCGAGCCCCCCGCCACCTCTCGAGAAAGCCGAAGATGTCCCTGTCTGCTCAGTCACTCCCCGGCGACGGCGCGTTCGTCACCGGCTCCCACGACCTGCCCGTTCCCCCCGCCCTCGCGGCCTTCTTCCAGGGCGGGTGGGCGGCCACGGACGTCGCGCTCCAGCCCGTCCCGGCCGCGGTGTACGCCGCGAAGCGCAGGGCCGCGCTGTCGGCGCGCTTCCCCGGGGAACGGCTCGTCATCCCGGCCGGTGACCTCAAGGTCCGCAGCAACGACTGCGACTACGCCTTCCGTCCCCACTCGGCGTTCGCGCATCTGACCGCGGAGCTGGCGACCGAGGCCGTCCCGGAGACGGTGCTGGTGCTGGAGCCGGCGGGATCGGGGCACGAGGCGACGCTGTTCACCCATCCGCGTTCCCCGCGCGACGGCTCCCCGATGGGCGCGCAGTTCTACCGGGACCGCAGGCACGGCGAGTTCTGGGTCGGCCGCCGCCGCACCCTGCGCGAGACCGAGGACGCGCTCGGCGTCGCCGCCGCCTCCGTCGACGACCTGCCGAAGGCGCTGTCCGGCGCGGGGCGCACCCGCGTGGTCCGCGGCGTCGATCCCGCGATCGACTCCCTGGTCGGGCCGCACCCCGCCCCGGACGCCGACCGGGAGCTCGCCGCCGTCCTGGCCGAGCTGCGCCTGGTCAAGGACGAGTGGGAGGTCGCACAGCTCCAGGCCGCCGTCGACCACACCGTCGCCGGATTCACCGACGTGGTCGGCGAGCTGCGCCACGCGGCGTCCCTGGCCCGTGGCGAGCGCTGGATCGAGGGCGTGTTCAACCGGCGGGCGCGGCTGGAGGGCAACGGCGTCGGCTACGAGACGATCGCCGCGGCCGGGGCGCACGCCTGCGTCCTGCACTGGATCCGCAACGACGGCCCCGTCCCCGACGGCTCGCTGCTCCTGCTGGACGCGGGCGTCGAGGTCGACTCCTTCTACACCGCCGACGTCACCCGCACGCTGCCCGTCAACGGCCGCTTCACCGACGCCCAGCGCCAGGTCTACGACCTCGTCTTCGCCGCGCAGGAGGCGGGCATCGCCGCCCTGCGGCCGGGGGCGCGGTTCCGCGACTTCCACAACGAGGCGATGCGCGTGATCGCCGAGGGCCTCGACTCCTGGGGCCTGCTGCCGGGCGGCGCCGAGGCCTCCCTCGACCCCGACTCGGGGCTCTACCGCCGCTACACCCTCTGCGGATCGGGCCACATGCTCGGCATGGACGTCCACGACTGCGCGAAGGCCCGCGCCGAGACCTACCTCGACGGCGTCCTCGAGGCGGGTCAGGTCCTCACCGTCGAGCCCGGTCTCTACCTCCAGCCCGACGACCTGACCCTGCCCGCCGCGCTTCGCGGCATCGGCGTCCGGATCGAGGACGACCTGGTCATCACCGACGACGGCTGTGTCAACCTCTCCGCCGCGCTCCCCCGCGGCTCCGACGAGATCGAGACCTGGATGGCGGCGCTGCTGTAGCCGTCCTCAGCCCGGGCGCGGGAACCAGCCGAGGAAGCGGGTGGCGAGCCCGGCGTCGCCCTCGATCCCGAGGCCGGACGCGCCGGGCACGTCTCCGGCGGCGAACACGAGATCGCGCAGGACGGCCGGGCTCGTGCGCAGGACGGCGTCCGCCCTCGTCTCCGGGGCGGCCGCCGCCACCGTGCACTCCCCCGCCCTGATCCGGACGTGGAAGCGCCCCTCGCCGAGATCGAGCAGGATGTCGGCGTCGGGCGCGTCCGCGGCCCGGAAGGTGGTCCGCAGGGCCAGGACGAGAGCCGCGGCGCTCAGCTCGCCCTCTCCCGGCAGCGGCGCCAGGCTGCCCCAGCGGGCCAGCGCGACGAGCACGTCCTCCAGCCCGCGGCCGCGCTCGGTCAGCTCGTACAGATGCACCCCGACCGGCGGCCCGTAGTAGGGCCGGTGGACGACTCCGGCCTCCTCCAGCTCGCGCAGCCGGGTCGACAGGACGTTCTGGCTCAGCGACGGGAGCGTCCGGTGCAGATCGGAGAAGCGCCGCGCCCCGTACAGCAGCTCCCGGACGACGAGCAGCGCCCACCGCTCCCCCACCAGGTCCAGGGCGCGGGCGATCCCGCACGGGTCCTGGTAGCTCCGCTTTCCCGCCATGGCGTCATCCTAGCCGAAGTGCTTGCAATCAAGGAGTCACTACTCCTAATTTAGGAGCATGACTCTTCCGCAAGGCGACCTCCGGCTGCTGGAGACCGACACCGCCCGGCGCCTGCTGCACTCCCGCGAACTCGCCCACCTCGCCTACGTGGGGAGGGACGGAACGCCGCGCGTCATGCCGATGATGTTCCTCTGGACGGGTACGACCCTGGTCATGTCGACCTTCGGGGGCGCCCACAAGATCGCCTCACTGCGCGCGGCGCCGGCCGCGGCCGTCACGATCGACGTCGGCGGACCGCCGCCCGAGGTCCTGCTGCTGCGCGGCCCCGTCGAGGTCCAGGAGGTCGACGGCGTCCTGCCCGACTACGTCACCATGCAGCGCCACTACTACGGCGACGAGCAGGCCGAGCGGACCGCCGCCGAGATCGACCGTCCGGGGCTGCGCATGGCCCGCCTCGCCCTGACGCCCACGTGGGCGGGCGTCCTGGACTTCCGGACCCGTCTTCCGCACGCCCTCTCGAGGAGCTGACATGTCCACCTTCGTTCTCCTGCACGGCGCCGGCGACTCCGCCTGGTACTGGCATCTCGTCGAACCGGATCTGCGCGCCGCCGGGCACGGCACCGTCGCCATGGACCTGCCCGTCGGCGATCCCAAGGCCGGCCTGAACGAGTACGCCGACGCCGTGGTCGAGGCCGTCGGCGACCGGACCGGCCTGGTCCTCGTCGCCCAGTCGATGGCCGGTTTCGTCGCGCCCCTGGCCGCCGCGCGCCTCCCCCTGGAGGAGATCGTCCTGGTGGCCGCGATGGTCCCCGCCGAGGGCGAGACGGTCGGCGCCTGGTGGGAGAACACCGGCCACTCCGAGGCCCGCCGCGCCGCCGAGACCGCCGCGGGACGCGACCCCGACGCCCCCTTCGACCCGGAGGTGGTCTTCCTGCACGACGTCCCGCGCCCGCTCATCGAGGCCGCGGCGGATCTGCCGCACGAGCAGTCCGACCGCCCCTTCGAGGAGGGCCTGGCCATGCCTCCCTGGCCGGACGTCCCGACCCGCTTCGCGCTCTGCCGGGACGACCGCTTCTTCCCCGCGGCCTTCCAGCGCCGCCAGGCCCGCGAACGCCTGGGCCTCACCGCCGACGAGCTCCCCGGCGGCCACTGCCCGGCCCTCGCCCACCCGCACGCCCTGGCCGCCTACCTCCTGAACGGCCACCGGACCTAGCGTCAGACGATCTTCACCGCGACGCCCTCGTCCGCGAGGCGGGTGAGGGCCTCCTCCGGCGCGGACGGGTCTGTGATCACCAGATCGAGGGCGCCGGCGGCGCAGACATGGCCGAGGCCGGTCCGGGTGAACTTGCCGCCGTCGCAGACGACGACCACCCGCCGGGCCGAGGCGATGGCCGCGCGCTTCACCGGGACCTCGGCGAGGTCGTGGGCGGTGACGCCGTCGAGGGGCGACAGGCCGCACACGCCCATGACCAGGGTGTCGACGCGCAGCGAGCGCAGCGCGGTCTCGGCGAGATGGCCGGTGAAGACCAGGGAGCCCGGCTCCACCTGGCCGCCCGGCAGCAGCAGCTTGACGCCGGGGGCGGCGCTGAGGGCGTTGGCGACGTGCAGGTCCATCGGGACGACCGTGAGCCGACGGCCGGCGATCCGCCGCGCGACGGCCAGGGTGGTGGTCCCGCTGTCGAGGATCAGGGTCTCCCCGTCGGCGAGCAGGCCGTCCACTGCCTCGGCCATCCGGCCCTTCACCTCGGCGCCCTCGCGGGTCCGTACCGCGTAGGGCGTGGCCTCGCCGCGCAGCAGCAGGCTCACCGCCCCGCCCCTGACCCGGCGCAGGACGCCCTGCTCGGCGAGCTGGTCGAGGTCGCGCCTGATCGTCATCTCCGAGCAGCCCGTCTCGGCCGCCAGCTCCGCGACGCTCACATGCTCGGTCGTCCGCAACCTCGCGATGAGCGTTCGCAGCCGTTCCGCACTCTCCACATGGTGAATCTAACACGGACCGTGTGCGAAGTCCGGGGTACGCGGAACGGCGAAGGGCCCGGTGGCGAGGTGCCACCGGGCCCTTCGGACGCGGGGTGCGTCAGGCGATGGGGCGTGCCGTCGGCGGGATCGGGTAGGGCAGGTTGGTCGTGCCCTGGAGGGCCTTGTCGACGCAGGAGGCGGCGGCGCGGCCCTCGGCGATCGCCCAGACGATCAGGGACTGGCCGCGGCCCATGTCACCGGCGACGAACACGTCGTCGACCGTGGTCTTGTACTCCAGCGAGCGGACCACGTTGCCGCGGCCGTCGAGCTCGACGCCCAGCTGCTCCAGCAGGCCCTCGCGCTGCGGGCCGAGGAAGCCCATGGAGAGGGTGACCAGCTCGGCCGGGATCTCGCGCTCGGTGCCCTCGATCGGCTTGAAGCCGGTCGCGGGACCCTCGACGTCGACGAGCCTGAGCGACGCCACGTTGCCGTCCTCGTCGGCGGTGAAGCCGAGCGTGTTGACGGCGTAGACGCGCGGCCCGCCCGCGGCCTCGAGCTCCTCGTGGGCGCTCTCCATCTTGAACAGGATGGGGAACGTGGGCCACGGGGCCGAGCCGGGACGCGCCTCCGGCGGCCGGGGCATGATCTCCAGCTGGGTGACCGAGGCCGCCCCCTGGCGCAGCGCCGTGCCGATGCAGTCGGCGCCGGTGTCACCGCCGCCGATGACCACGACGTGCTTGCCCTCGGCCGTGATCGTCGGCTCCGCCAGGACGCCCTCGGCGACCTTGTTGGAGATGGGCAGGTACTCCATCGCCTGGTAGATGCCCTTGGCCTCACGGCCGGGAACGTTCAGGTCACGCCACATGGTCGCGCCGCCCGCCAGCAGCACGGCGTCGAACTGCTCGCGCAGCTCGTCGGCGGTGATGTCGGCGCCCACGTTCACACCGGTCTTGAAGACGGTGCCCTCGGCGCGCATCTGGCCGATGCGGCGCTCGACGTGCCGCTTCTCCATCTTGAACTCGGGGATGCCGCGGCGCAGCAGGCCGCCGATCGCGTCCGAGCGCTCGAACACGACGACGTCGTGGCCGGCCCGGGTGAGCTGCTGGGCGGCGGCAAGGCCGGCGGGGCCGGAGCCGACGACCGCGACCTTGCGGCCGGTCTTCACCGACGGAGGCTGCGGCTTGACCCAGCCCTCGGCGAAGGCCCGGTCGATGAGCTCGGCCTCGATCCGCTTGATGGTCACCGCGTCCTGGTTGATGCCCAGGACGCAGGCCGTCTCGCACGGGGCGGGGCACAGCTTCCCGGTGAACTCCGGGAAGTTGTTGGTGGCGTGCAGCCGCTCGATGCCCTCCCGCCAGTTCTGCTTGAAGACGAGGTCGTTCCACTCGGGGATCAGGTTGCCCAGCGGGCAGCCCTGGTGGCAGAACGGGATGCCGCAGTCCATGCACCGGCTGGCCTGGCGCTCCAGGGTGGGCCTGGCGAAGTCCTCGTAGACCTCCTTCCAGTCGCGGATGCGGACGTCCACGGGCCGCCGGGCGGGCAGCTCCCGCTCGGTGACCTTCAAAAACCCCTTCGGGTCCGCCATTCGAGGTGCCCCCTATCCCTGTGCCGCGGCCATGACGGCCTCGTCGACGTCGCGGCCCTCGGCCTCGGCGGCGGCCATGGCCGCCAGCACCCGCTTGTAGTCCCGCGGCATGATCTTGCTGAACCGCTCGACGGCCGAGTCCCACTCGGCGACGAGCTTGGCGGCGACGACCGAACCGGTCTCGGCCTGGTGCTTCTCGACCATCGCCCGCACGTAGGCGCGGTCGTCGGCGGAGAGCTCCTCGATCTCGACCATCTCGCCGTTGACGCGCTGCGGCTGGAGGTCGAGCACGTAGGCGATGCCGCCCGACATGCCGGCCGCCAGGTTGCGTCCGGTGCGGCCGAGGATGATCGCCCGTCCGCCGGTCATGTACTCCAGGCCGTGGTCGCCCACACCCTCGACGACCGCGGTCGCCCCGGAGTTGCGGACGCAGAACCGCTCGCCGACCAGGCCGCGCAGGAACGCCTCGCCGGAGGTCGCGCCGTACAGCAGCACGTTGCCCGCGATGATCTGGTCCTCCGCGGCGAAGGTCGCCGACGGGTCGGGCTGGACGGTGATCCGGCCGCCCGACAGCCCCTTGCCGAGGTAGTCGTTGGAGTCGCCGGTGAGCCGCAGCGTGATCCCCGACGGCACGAACGCGCCGAAGGAGTTGCCCGCCGAGCCGGTGAAGGAGATGTCGATCGTGTCGTCCGGCAGCCCCTCGCCGCCCCACTTCCTGGTGAGGTGGTGGCCGAGCATGGTGCCGACGGTCCGGTTGACGTTGCGGATCGGCAGCTCGAGCTTGACCTTGTCACCGAACGCGATCGCGCCCTCGGCGAGCTGGATCAGGGTGTTGTCGAGCGCCTTCTCCAGACCGTGGTCCTGGACGGTGACGCACTGCAGCGCGGTGCCCTCGGGCAGCTCCGGCAGGTGGAAGATCGGCGACAGGTCGAGACCGGCGGCCTTCCAGTGCGTGATCGCCTCCCGGGTGTCGAGGACGCCGACCTGGCCGACGGCCTCCTCGAGGGAGCGGAAGCCGAGGGAGGCCAGGATCTCCCGTACCTCCTCGGCGATGAACTCGAAGAAGTTCACGACGAACTCGGGCTTGCCGGAGAACCGCTCGCGCAGCACCGGGTTCTGCGTCGCGACGCCCACCGGGCAGGTGTCGAGGTGGCAGACGCGCATCATGATGCAGCCGGAGACCACCAGCGGGGCGGTCGCGAAGCCGAACTCCTCGGCGCCCAGCAGGGCGGCGATGACGACGTCACGGCCGGTCTTCATCTGGCCGTCGGTCTGGACGACGATCCGGTCGCGCAGGCCGTTGAGCAGCAGGGTCTGCTGGGTCTCGGCGAGGCCGAGCTCCCAGGGCGCGCCCGCGTGCTTCAGCGAGGTCAGCGGCGAGGCGCCGGTCCCGCCGTCGTGGCCGGAGATCAGGACGACGTCCGCGTGGGCCTTGGACACGCCCGCCGCGACCGTGCCGACGCCCATCTCGGAGACGAGCTTCACATGGACGCGCGCCGCCGGGTTGGCGTTCTTCAGGTCGTGGATGAGCTGGGCGAGGTCCTCGATCGAGTAGATGTCGTGGTGCGGCGGCGGCGAGATGAGGCCGACGCCGGGGGTGGAGTGCCGGGTCTTGGCGACCCACGGGTACACCTTGTGCCCGGGCAGCTGGCCGCCCTCGCCGGGCTTCGCGCCCTGCGCCATCTTGATCTGGATGTCGTCGGCGTTGGTCAGGTACTCGGAGGTGACGCCGAAGCGTCCCGAGGCCACCTGCTTGATCGCCGAGCGGCGGGAGTCGCCGTTGGCGTCCGGGGTGAACCGGGCCGGGTCCTCGCCGCCCTCACCGGTGTTCGACTTGGCGCCGAGCCGGTTCATGGCGATCGCGAGGGTCTCGTGGGCCTCGGCGGAGATGGAGCCGTAGGACATCGCGCCGGTGGAGAACCGCTTGACGATGTCGGCGACCGGCTCGACCTCCTCCAGCGGGACCGGCGTGCGGTCACCGGCGAAGGAGAACAGGCCGCGGAGCGTCATCAGCTTCGCGGACTGGTCGTCCACGAGGGAGGTGTACTCCTTGAAGATGTCGTACTGCCGGGTGCGGGTGGCGTGCTGGAGCTTGAACACCGTGCTCGGGTTGAACAGGTGCGGCTCGCCCTCGCGGCGCCACTGGTACTCGCCGCCGACCTCGAGGGTGCGGTGCGCCGCGTCGTTGCCGTTGACCGGGTAGGCGCGGGCGTGGCGCTGCGCGACCTCGGACGCGATCACGTCGAAGCCGTTACCGCCCAGCTTGGAGGCGGTGCCGACGAACGCGACGTCGATGACCTCGGCGCCCAGGCCGATCGCCTCGAAGATCTGCGCACCGGTGTAGGACGCGACCGTCGAGATGCCGATCTTGGACATCACCTTCATGACGCCCTTGCCGTACGCCTTGACCATGTTGCGGGCGGCCTTGGTCTCGTCGAGCCCCTTGAGGTCGCCGGACTTGACCAGGTCCTGCACGGTCTCGATGGCGAGGTAGGGGTTGACGGCCGAGGCGCCGTACCCGATCAGCAGCGCCATGTGGTGGCACTCGCGCGCCTCGGCGGTCTCGATGACGAGGCCGACCTGGGTGCGGGTCTTCTCCCGGATCAGGTGGTGGTGCACCGAGCCGGTGAGCAGCAGCGACGGGATCGCGGCGAACCGGGAGTCCGAGCCGCGGTCCGACAGGACGATCACGCGGGCGCCCGCGGCGATGGACCGCGAGACCTCCCCGCAGATCTCCTCGATGCGCCGGCGCAGGGCCGCGCCGCCCCCGGCGACCTCGTAGAGGCCGTGGACGACATGGGCGTCGAGGTGCGGGAGCGAGCCCTCGTCGTTGATGTGGATGATCTTGGCGAGCTCGTCGTTGTCCAGGATCGGGGTCGGCAGCACGAGACGCTTGCACGAGTCCGGGCCCGGCTGGAGGAGGTTGCCCTCGGGACCCAGCGTGGACTGGAGCGAAGTGATCATCTCTTCGCGGATGGCGTCCAGCGGCGGGTTGGTGACCTGCGCGAACAGCTGCTTGAAGTAGTCGAACAGCAGGCGCGGCTTCTCCGAAAGGGCGGCGACGGGGGTGTCGGTGCCCATGGAGCCGATCGGCTCGAAGCCGTCCCGTGCCATCGGCGACAGGAGGATCTTGAGCTCCTCGCTGGTGTAGCCGAAGGTCTGCTGGCGCTTGACGAGGGTGTCGTGGGTCGGGATCTCGCGCTCGCGCTGCGGCAGTTCCTCGAACCGGACCAGGCCCTCGGCCAGCCACTCCTGGTAGGGGTGCTCGGCCGCGAGGGAGGCCTTGACCTCGTCGTCCTCGACGATCCGGCCGGCCTCGGTGTCGACCAGGAAGATCTTGCCGGGCTGGAGGCGGCCCTTGCGGACCACCTTCGCCGGGTCGATGTCCAGGACTCCCGCCTCGGACGCCAGGACGACCAGGCCGTCCTCGGTCACCCAGAAGCGGCCCGGGCGCAGGCCGTTGCGGTCGAGGACCGCGCCGACGACCGTGCCGTCGGTGAACGACACCGACGCGGGGCCGTCCCAGGCCTCCATCAGCGTCGAGTGGAACTCGTAGAACGCCCGGCGGGCCGGGTCCATCTCGGTGTGGTTCTCCCACGCCTCGGGGATCATCATCAGCACCGCGTGCGGGAGCGAGCGCCCGCCCAGGTGCAGCAGTTCGAGTGCCTCGTCGAAGGACGCCGTGTCGGACGCCTCGATGTCGATCACGGGGAAGATCCGCGAGAGGTCGCCGGGGAACAGCTCGGAGGCCAGCAGGGCCTCGCGCGCCCGCATCCAGTTCCGGTTCCCCTTGACGGTGTTGATCTCGCCGTTGTGGGCCAGGTACCGGTACGGGTGGGCGAGCTCCCAGGCCGGGAAGGTGTTGGTCGAGAACCGCGAGTGGACCAGCGCGATCGCGGAGGTGAAGCGGCGGTCCGACAGGTCGGGGAAGAACGGCTCGAGCTGCGGGGTCGTCAGCATGCCCTTGTACACGATGGTGCGCGAGGACAGGCTCGGGAAGTAGACGGGGACGTCCTGCTCGATGCGCTCGCGGGCGCAGAACACGACGCGGTCCAGCTCGATGCCGGAACGCCCCGCGAAGGGGCCGTCCTCGGCGGCGGCCAGGAACAGCTGGGAGAAGTGCGGCATCACGCGCTTGGCGGCCGGGCCCGTGAACTGCGGGTCGATCGGCAGCTCGCGCCAGCCGAGGACGGTCAGGCCCTCTTCGGCGGCGACGGCGTGGATGTGGCCGACGGCGGCCTTGCGGGCCTCGGCGTCGGCGGGGAGGAAGCACAGTCCGGCCGCGTAGGAGCCCGCCTCGGGGAGGTCGAAGTCCACTACGGCGCGGAAGAAGGCGTCCGGGATCTGGGTGAGGATGCCGACGCCGTCTCCGTCGTCGGGTTCGGCTCCCACCGCACCCCGGTGGTCGAGGTTGCGCAGGACCGTCAGCGCGTTCTCGACGATGTCGTGGCTCTTGCGCCCGTTGAGATCGGCCACCATGCCGACGCCGCAGGCGTCGTGCTCGTTGGCCGGGTCATACAGCCCCTGAGCTGCAGGCTGTCCAGGTGTGAGGGCAGCAGCCGCCATCAACCCTCCCGTTTCGAATCAAGACACTGTCTGGGAAACCAGTGCAGTTCGGGACGGCGTTGGCCCTGCTGCGAGTTATTACCTAGAGGTTACATCACTACCACCGCGGCAGTTGAGCACCCTTCCTTCATGATAGCTGGACAAATCCGGCGGCAAAGGTCTGGACCAGTCCAATTTCCCGTGATCAACCTCACGGAATCGTCGCAGGTCAGGCGGCCGCACGCTCGTAAATCGCCTCGGCCTTCGCCGCCGAGAGGACCAAGGACAGCAGGGGCTTGCTGCGCTCGTCACCGGTGCCGTCCGTGCGCTGCGCCCACGTGATCACGACGTAGTGACCCATGGCCACACCGCGCGCCATGCTGAAGCCCTGCCCGAACTTGCTCAGGGCACCTTTCCCCGGCAGCGGGCGGACGAAACCACCGGTTCCGGCACCGAAGGCGGCCACCGCCGTGTCGGCCGCCTCGCTGTCACGGAGGTTGAACACGCCGATCGTCACGGCGAAGCCCTTGGCGGTGTCGCCGTAGAGGGCACGGCCCGCCTGGGAGCAGCCCCCGGCCCGCAGGACCCGGCCGAGACCGCTTCCCCACATCGCCTTCGCGCAGTCCCCGTCGAGTACCACCGCGCGCCGGGTCAGGGCCGTCTTGGCGGTCTCGTCGATCAGGGTCTTCTCGGGGAAGAGCTCGGCGGCCGTCAGCGGGGCGCCGTCCCTGGCCCTGGTCTCGATCGGCACGAACACGTCCGAGGAGGGCGAGGAGGAGTAGCTCGACGGCGAGGTGCCGTTGGCGGCGGGCCTGCCCATCGCGACGGCGTCCAGGGTCTGCGCCCGGCCGTCGTCGTCGCCCGTCATCAGGATGACGATCACAGCGGCGGCGACCACGAGGATCAGCCCGGCGGCCGCGCCGAAGAAGACGACCGGCCCGGGACCCTTCCGCCGCGGCGGCCTGCGTCCCGGGGCCGGCTGACGGCCCGGGCTCAATTCTCGCCCTTCGGCCCGGGGTCGAGGTTCACCAGGCGCCCCCAGGCGAAGTCCTCGGGGGACTGCACCGCGAGGCTGATGTCGATCATCTCGTTCAGCCCGGGCGGCCGCTCGCCGCTCGCCCGCTGCACCCAGCTCATGATCACGTAGTGGCCGATGACCTGGGAGTAGGCGGCGCTCCAGTTGCCGCCGAAGTCCTTGACCTCGGGGCTCTCCAGCGGGTGGACGAAACCGTTCTTCCGCGTGACGTCCATGGCGTTCATCACGAGGGTCGCGCCCTTCTCGTCGGCGAGGTTGAACGCCACGAACAGGCCCGCGTAGGTCTTGTCCTCCGAGACGTACAGCCCGCGCGCGATCTGGTTGCAGCCCGCCTGCTGAAGCATGGTCTCGAACACGTCGCCCCAGGCCGCCGACGGGCAGTCGGTGAGCTTCTGGCCCTTGAGGGCGAACTTGTACTTGCCGTAGGCGACCGTCTTCTTGTCGTCGAAGATCTCGCCCTCGGTGAACAGGCGCGGATCCGCCGTGCGCAGGCTCAGCTTCGTGGTGTCCTTGTCGCCCTCCTGCGGCACATAGGTCACCGGCAGGCGCTTGCCGACGGAGGTCGACACCGCGTCATCACCGCCCCGGCCCAGGAACCACCAGGCGGCACCGCCCGCCGCGGCCAACAGCACGATCACCGCGACCACGATCGAGATCGTCCGGCTGCGGGGCCCGTCGGGGGCGTCCGGCCAGAACTCGTTCTCGTCGCCGCGAGCTTTCGTCTGTGAGCTCATGTCGCCCACCGTTCCTCCAGGCAATTCCGTCCGCGGCAGAGCCTAGTACGCCGGATCGCGTTCACAGGCCGTTCGTTCCGATCAATGCGCCCACACCGTAGGTGATCGCGGCCGCGGCCGCACCGAAAGCGAGCTGGCGCAGCCCGCTGAACCACCAGCTCCTGGCCGTCACCCGGGACACCAGGGCACCCGCGCCGAACAGCCCGAGCACCGCCAGGACCGCCGAGGGGACCAGGGAGTCCGCCCCCAGAAGATAAGGCAGGACCGGCAGGGTCGCCCCCACCGAGAACGCCAGGAAGGACGAGACCGCCGCCAGCACGGGCGAGGGCAGCTCTCCCGGCACCACGCCCAGCTCCTCACGGGAGTGGATCTCCAGCGCCTCACGCGGGTCGCGGGACAGCACCTCGGCGACCTGCTCCGACAGCTCCCGGCTGAGCCCGCGCGCCTCGTACAGCATCGCCAGCTCCTCCCGCTCGGCGAGCGGGTTGCGGTCCAGTTCCCTGCGCTCGATCTCGATCTCCGCCTCGGCCAGCTCGGACTGCGAGGCGACCGAGATGTACTCCCCCGCCGCCATCGAGAACGCGCCCGCGGCCAGGCCCGCGAGACCCGCGAGCACGACGATCTTGTGTCCGGCCTGGCCTCCGGCGACACCGGCGATCAGCGCGAAGTTCGAGACGAGGCCGTCCATCGCGCCGAACACGGCGGGACGCAGCCATCCGCCGTTGACGTCGCGATGTTCGTGATGGATCTCAGGGGCCGAGTGCTGCTCGGTCACCCCTCGCCTTTCGCGTCGTTCTTGTCGTCGTCGTTCTTGTCATCGTCGTTCTTGTCGTCGTCGTTCTTGTCGTCGTCGTTCTTGGCCCACCAGACGTCCTCGGGGACCGGCTCGGCCTCGGTGACGATCGGCTCGGCCGGCGCGCGGGGCTCGGGCTCCGGCTCCTCCTCGAGCTCGACGGGCAGCTCGCCCTCGTCCTCGATCTCCGCCAGCTCCTCGGCCTCGTCCTCGTCAGCGCTCTCGACCGGCGCGGGCTCGACGTCCCCCGCCTCCTCGGCCTCGGCGATCTCGATGTCGCCGGGCTCCTCCTCGTCATCGTCCCCGGGCTCGTCCGGCTCCTCCGCGACGACCGGAGCGGGCGCCTCGTCCTCCAGCGCCTCGTCCTCCAGCGCCTCATCCTCCGGCTCGGCGTCCCCGGACTCGGGCTCGGGCACCACGACGGGGGCGGCGACCGGCCCCGCGGACGCGACGGCCTTGTCGGTGACGGTCTCCCCGGTTCCCTCCTCGGCCGCGCCGGTCGCGCCGGCGCCCACCGGGACGAGTTCCTCGGTCTCGGCGGAGTCGCCGAAGTAGAGCGGCTCGGGCACGGAGCCGGAGTTCCGCTTGAGGTAGAGGTAGAGGGCGGCGCCCAGGAAGACGATGATCGAGGTGTAGTCGTTGAGCCGCAGCCCGAGGAAGTGGTGGGCCTCGTCGATGCGCAGCGCCTCGATCCAGCCGCGGCCCACGGTGTAGCCCGCGACGTACAGCGCGAAGCTCCTGCCGTGGTTCAGGTTGTAGCGCTTGCCCGCCCAGATCACGACCAGCGCGAGCGCGATGCACCAGATCGACTCGTACAGGAAGGTCGGGTGGTAGGTCTCGACGTTCTCGTACTGCGGCAGGATCCCGCCGAGGCCGTCCTTGGGCCGGTGCGCGAGATCGATCTCGACGCCCCACGGCAGGGTGGTCGGCTTGCCGTAGAGCTCCTGGTTCCACCAGTTGCCCCAGCGGCCGATGCCCTGGGCGAGCGCGATGCCCGGAGCCACCGCGTCGGCGAACGGCGCGAGCCGCACCCCCTTGCTGCGGCAGCCGATCCAGGCGCCGACCGCGCCGAGCGCGACCGCCCCCCAGATGCCCAGCCCGCCGTTCCAGACCTTCAGCGCGTCCAGCGGGTGCTTGCCCTCGCCGAAGTACATCTGATGGTCGGTGATCACGTGGTAGAGCCGTCCGCCGACCAGCCCGAACGGCACCGCCCAGACCGCGACGTCGATGACGACGCCGGGCTGCCCGCCCTTGGCGATCCAGCGCCTCTCCCCCAGCCAGACGGCGACGACGACGCCAATGATGATCATCATCGCGTAGGCCCTCAGCGGGAGGGGGCCGATGTGCCAGACGCCCTGCGAAGGGCTGGGGATGAAGGCGAGCTGCATGAGCGTTGACGTTACCGCAAACGGAAGAGCCGATGACCCGGCCCCGGTCGACGGGAAGGGAACACCGGCTCTGCCGTGAGGACCGCGCTACCCGGCGTCGGCGACCGCCTTCTTCAGGTCGGACGGCACGAACGCGTCGTTGGTGATGTCCTTGCCGTCGAGCTTGACGGTCGGCGTCGACTCGACCTTGCCGACCTTGAGCGCGTAGTCCGTCATCGCCTGCACCTGGGCGCTCTTCTCGGCGCCGTTCACGCACTGGGTGAAGGCGTCACCGGTGATCGGCGTGCTGAGCCCGGCGGCCCACGAGATCAGGTCGGAGTTGGAGAAGCCGACCTTGCCCTCCGGCGGCTGCTCGGCGTAGATCTTGTCGTGGAAGGGGACCCAGTTGTCGCCCGGGGCGCACAGCGCCGCGTTGGCGGCCCGCTCGGAGTTCTCCTTCAGCGGGGTCTGCTGGAAGAGCCGGAACGGCCGGTAGACGACCTTCGCCTTGCCGTCGGCGGCGAGCTGCTTGAAGGTGTTGCCGCTGGTCTTCTCCAGGTTCTTGCAGGCCGGGCACTGGAAGTCCTCGAAGACCTCCAGGACCGGGCTGGTCACTCCCGCCTTGGCCATGACGATGGACCCGTCCGACGCGCGGCTGGTCGGCGCCAGCGCGCCGACGAAGTCCTCGGCCTTGTCCCGGTTGGAGTTGACGAAGACGAAGACCCCGACCACCACGACGATCACGGCGGCGGCCGCGCCGACCGCCCCGAGCATCCTCTTCTGCTTGTCGCGCTGCGCCTGGAGCCTGCGCTCCTCGGCCAGCTTCTCCCGCGCGGTGCGGTCCCGCGTGGCCTTGCTCATGATGACGCCCCTGTTGGATTGGAAGGCTGTGAACAGTGCGGGCTCAGATGCCGAGCAGCCCGTCGACGCTTGCTCTGCTCCGCGGGAACCGCGCGATCCAGACGGCCAGCGCCAGGAACACGACGTCGCGGATGATCTCCGACAGATACTTGGTCTGCCCCTTGGCGACGGCCCCGCCGCCGCCGAAACAGCCGCAGTCGATGCTGAGCCCGCGGGCCCAGGCCGAGGCGATGCCGCCGATGAAGACCGCCATCAGGACCGCCGAGATGATCGCGACGAAGCGGGTGGCGAACCCCACGAGCAGCAGCACGGCCAGGACGATCTCGAGCACGGGCAGCCCGTACCCGACGAGACCGGTCAGCGACGCGGGCAGCAGCTGGTAGGCCTCGACGGCCTGCTTCTGCAACGCGGGCGGCTCGGTGACCTTCGCCCAGCCCGCCCAGAAAAGAATCGCGGCCAGCACGATCCGGGCGGCTGTCGTGATCCAGGGCAGCACCTCGGCCCGGCGTGTCTCGGTCACCATGCCGTCCTCCCCCGTCGTCGATGCGTCAGCCGGCTCAGAGATCGTCGCACGAACCCTAGGCGCTCCCACGTAAGCCCCCCGTCAACCCTGCATCGATGGCCGCACACTGCTGTCGGCACGTTACCGTGCGTCGAACAATAGCGCTCGGGAACGGCTCAGCCCCCGCGCCGTGACGGCGGGGGGCTGAGAAAAGCTCGGCGGTCAGCGGCCCTTGCGGACGCCCTCCGCGAACTCCGCGGCCAGTTCCCGGACCGCCGTGAGGCCCTCGGCCTCGGTCGGCGCGTCCAGCAGGCGGCGGATGAAGGCGGATCCGACGATGACGCCGTCGGCGAAGGCGGCGACCTCGGCGGCCTGCGCCCCCGTGCTCACTCCCAGGCCCAGCCCGACGGGCAGGTCGGTGTGGGCCTTGGTGCGGGCGACGAGCCCGGCGGCGCCGGTGTCGATGGCGGTGCGCGCCCCGGTGACGCCCATCAGCGACGCCGCGTACACGAACCCGCGGCAGACGCTCGTGATCTTCTCGATGCGCTCCTCGGTCGAGCTGAGGGCCACCAGGAAGACCTTGTCGAGGTCGTGGGCGTCGGCCGCCTCGAACCACTCGTCCGCTTCCTCGGGAGTGAGGTCGGGAGTGATCAGGCCCTGGCCGCCCGCGGACTTGAGCTCACGCGAGAACCGGTCGACGCCGTAGCGGTCGACGGGGTTCCAGTAGGTCATGACCAGGGTCGGGACCCCGGTGGCGGCGACGGCCTCGACCGTGCGGAACAGGTCGGGCAGCCGGACGCCCGCCTCCAGGGCGCGGTGCACGGCGTCCTGGATGGTGGGGCCGTCCATCAGCGGGTCGGTGTAGGGCAGCCCGATCTCGATGATGTCGCAGCCGCCCTCGACCATCGCCGTGGCGGCCTTGACCGCACCGTCGACGGTCGGGAATCCGGCGGGCAGGTAGCCCACCAGCGCGGCGCGGTTCTCCGACTTCGCCAGGTCGTAGGCGGACTGAACGCTCACTTCCCGCCCTCCGCGCTCGTGTCCATGAGGCCGAAGTACTCGGCCGCGGTGTGCATGTCCTTGTCGCCGCGGCCGGACAGGCAGACGATCATCGTCGCGTCCGGGCCGAGTTCCTTGCCGATCTTCAGCGCCCCGGCGAGGGCGTGGGCCGACTCGATGGCCGGGATGATGCCCTCGGTGCGGCACAGCAGCAGGAAGGCGTCCATCGCCTCCTTGTCGGTGATCGCCCGGTAGTCGGCGCGGCCGATGTCCTTGAGCCAGGAGTGCTCGGGGCCGACGCCGGGGTAGTCGAGCCCGGCCGAGATCGAGTGCGACTCGATCGTCTGGCCCTCCTCGTCCTGGAGCAGGTAGGTGCGCATGCCGTGGATGACGCCGACGGAGCCGGCCGACATCGTGGCGGCGTGCCTGCCGGTCTCGATGCCGTCGCCCGCGGCCTCGAAGCCGTAGATCTTCACGGACTCGTCGGGGACGAAGGCGTGGAACAGGCCGATGGCGTTGGAGCCGCCGCCGACGCAGGCGACGATCGCGTCGGGCAGCGCGCCGGTGAGCTCCAGGCACTGCTCGCGGGCTTCGACGCCGATGACGCGCTGGAAGTCGCGGACCATCGCGGGGAACGGGTGCGGGCCCATCACCGTGCCGATGATGTAGTGGGTGTTCTCGACCGTGGAGACCCAGTCGCGGAACGCCTCGTTGACGGCGTCCTTGAGGGTCCGGCTACCGTGCTTGACCGGGACGACCTCGGCGCCGAGCATCCGCATGCGGGCCACGTTCAGGGCCTGGCGCTCGGTGTCGACCTCGCCCATGTAGACGGTGCACTCGAGGCCGAACAGGGCGGCCGCGGTCGCGGTGGCGACGCCGTGCTGGCCGGCGCCGGTCTCGGCGATCACCCGGGTCTTGCCCATGCGCTTGGCCATGAGCGCCTGGCCCAGCACGTTGTTGACCTTGTGCGAGCCGGTGTGGTTGAGGTCCTCGCGCTTGAGCAGGACGCGGCAGCCCGCGTGCTCGGAGAAGCGCCTGGCCTCGGTCAGCAGGCTCGGACGGCCCGCGTAGCCGGTGAGAAGGTCGCGGAACTCGGCCTGGAAGGCCGGATCGTTCTTCGCCTTCTCGTATTCGGTGTCGAGCTGGTCGAGCGCCGCCATCAGTGCCTCGGGGGCGAAACGCCCGCCGAACCTGCCGAAACGTCCCGCAGCGTCGGGAACGATGGTCATGTTTTTTCCTGTCAGAAGTCGTAGCGGTCTAGTCGGTGAGACGGGGACCGCTACGCCATCGTTCGCGCAGTTGCATGATCAGTAGCCTACTTGGACTGGCGCAGCGCCGGGTGCGCCCCGGCGGCCACGAGGTCGGCCACGGCCGCCCGCGGGTCCTTGCCGGTGACCAGGCTCTCTCCCACCAGGACGGCGTCGCAGCCGGTGGCGGCGTAGGAGAGCAGGTCGTGCGGGCCGCGCACGCCCGACTCGGCGATCCGGATCAGGTGGGCGGGGATGGTCGGGGCGACGCGGGCGTAGGTGCCGCGGTCGACCTCGAGGGTCTTGAGGTTCCGCGCGTTGACGCCGATGACCTTGGCCCCGGCGGCGACGGCCCGCTCGACCTCCTCCTCGTCGTGCACCTCGACCAGCGGGGTGAGCCCGATGGACACGGCCCGCTCGATCAGCGACACCAGGGCGTCCTGCTCGAGCGCGGCGACGATCAGCAGGGCGAGGTCGGCGCCGTAGGCCCGCGCCTCCCACAGCTGGTAGGAGGTCACGATGAAGTCCTTGCGCAGCACGCAGCAGCCGACGGTGGCCCGGACGGCCGCGAGGTCGTCCAGGGAGCCGCCGAACCTGCGCCGCTCGGTGAGGACGCTGATGACCTTGGCCCCGCCGCGTTCGTAGTCGGCCGCCAGCGCCGCCGGGTCGGCGATCGCGGCGAGCGCGCCCTTGGACGGGCTGCTCCGCTTCACCTCGGCGATCACGGCCACGCCGTCGCCCCCCAGCGCGGCGATCGCGTCCCGTGCGGGCGCGGCCTTGGCGGCGCGCTCCTTGAGCTCCTCCAGCGAAACGGTCTGCTGCCGTTCGGCGAGATCGGCGCGCACACCGTCGATGATCTCGTCGAGAACGCTCACGGTTGTCCCCTCGTCCCGGCTGCCCTGTCTCAGGCGATGGTAGCCCGCCGACGACCCGGGATCTGCACGCGCCCCCGGCCCTAGGGGGCCAGGAAGCCGCCGAAGGGCAGGTTGCGCAGCACCCAGAAGACGGCGATCGTGCCGACGAATCCCATGATCAGCCACCGGTGCGAGAGCCTGGTCCGCACCTCGGTGCCCCGCCAGGCCGCCACCACCCACAGGCCCCACAGGTAGAGCACGACGGGGATCATCACGAAGGCGAGCAGGTTCTTGGACGCCGCCTCGCCGAACTGCCCGTGCGCGATCGCGTGCGTCATCCGCAGGCCGCCGCAGCCCGGGCACAGCAGGCCCGTCGTCGCCAGGAACGGGCAGGTCGGATAGTGCCCCGCCTCGTTCGGGTCCACCGACCCGACATAGGCGAAAGCCGCTGCCGCCGCCGCGCCCAGCCCCAGCGGCGCGATCAACCCCCGCCACCGCGAGGCCCTGACGCTCCGTACCCCCATCACATCCTCACCGTACCCACCGTCCGCGCCCCGCATCCGCCATCCGGCGCCCACCGGCGCGCCCGCCGCTCAGTCGGCGGCGTAGCCGACGCCCCTGACCGTGCGGATGGGACTGGCCTGGCCGAGCTTGGCGCGGAGCTGGGCGATGTGCACGTCGACGGTGCGGACGCCCGCGCTGGCGCCGCTGGTCCAGGCGGCCGCGAGGAGCTGCTCGCGGGTGAAGACCCGGCCCGGATGGCGCATGAGGTGGGCCAGGAGGTCGAACTCGGTGGCCGTCAGCGGGGTGGGGCGGTCCTCGATGCGGACCATGCGGGTCTGCGGGTCGAGCATGAGGGTGCCCGCGCGCAGGATGTCGGCGGCGACCTCGTCGGCCCGGCCGCGCCGCGCGGCGGCGACGGCGCCGACGAGGGTGCGCGGGCTGAACGGGCGGACCACGGTGCGGTCGCCGGTCACCTCCGGCCGTCCGGGCGGCAGCACGGTGACGACGGGGGCGGGCCTGGCGGCCTCGGTGACCCGGCGGTGCAGGTCGGCCTGGGTGAGGGGCGGCGGCAGCGCCGACAGGTCCAGCACAACGATGTCGGGGCCGAGCGCGGCGACCGTGGAGACGGCGCCGGCCCGGTCGGGCTCGACTTCCACCTGGTAGCCCTCGCGGGAGAGGTAGAGGCGTTCCAGCTCGGCGACCGCGGGATCGTGCTCGATCAGGAGCACGACCACGGGCTTGTCGGTGGCGCTGGTCCGGGGGGTGACGATCGCGGGCTCCCTGTCGGTCGGCGCGGCCGGGGGCGGCTCAGCGCTCCCGGCCGGGGGCGGCCCGGAGCTGCGGGCCGTCCGGCAGCGTACCCGGATCATGCGGGCCGGCGCCCGTGCTCGTGGGGTCCTCCCCGCGGTCGAGGGACTTCCACAGGCTCGCGGGGTCGTCGGCGGCCGCGGGCGCGGCCTCGGCGGGCTTGCGGTCGTACCGGGCGGACATGCCGGGCCAGGCCCGGCCGCGCACGACGGTCGCCAGCCCGGCGGCGGCGACCAGCAGCCCGCCCACCAGGGAGACGCTCCACCAGGCGTTCACGGAGATCGCCAGATCGGGCTGGGCCGACAGCAGCACCGAGGAGTTCCGGACGGCCGACAGCACGTCGGAGCGGCCGTGGGAGAGGACGGCGGAGCCGGCGATGCCCGCGCCCAGCAGCACCATGAGCGCCCCGACGGGGATCCTGGCCCGGCCCCGGGTGGCGAAGACCGCGAACACGGCGGCCAGCGCTGCCCAGCCGAGCGCCCTGCCCGGGGTCAGGCCGGAGCCCTCGACCTTCTGCGCGGCCGTGCCGACCGCGCCCGAGGCCGCGGTGGCCCAGACCCGCCCGGCCGCGTACACGGCCAGCAGGGATCCGGCCGCCGCGGTCGCGGCGACGGCGGTCAGCTCGCGCCTGGGGGTCATGCGGGCCGGTTCCCCACGACGGCGCCGAGATCGTCGGAGTCCCAGCAGGTGCGGTCGCCGGTGTGGCAGGCGGCTCCGACCTGGTCGACCCGCACCAGGACGACGTCGCCGTCGCAGTCGAGCGCTACCGACTTGATCCACTGCTGGTGGCCCGAGGTGTCGCCCTTCACCCAGTACTCCGAGCGGCTGCGCGACCAGTAGGTGCAGCGGCCGGTGGTGAGGGTGCGGTGCAGGGCCTCGTCGTCCATCCAGCCCATCATCAGCACCTCGCCCGTGTCGTACTGCTGGGCGATGGCGGGCACCAGGCCGTCGGCGGTGCGCTTCAGCCGAGCGGCGATCTTCGGGTCGAGGTCGGTGGAGTTCGGGGCGGCGGGCCCTGCGGCAGACATGCTTCCATTCTGCCGCAGCCCGCAACGCAGAAGGCCCACCCCGCGGGCATCGGAGTGGGCCTTCCTGCGACGATGTGGCTTACAGGGGGCGGACCTGGTCGGCCTGCGGGCCCCGGGTGCCCTGGGTCACCTCGAACTCGACGCGCTGGGCTTCGTCCAGGCTGCGGTAGCCGGAGGACTGGATGGCCGAGTAGTGGACGAAGACGTCGGGTCCGCCGCCGTCGACGGCGATGAAGCCGTAACCCTTCTCGGCGTTGAACCACTTCACGGTGCCCTGCTGGGGCATGGTCTTACTCCTTGCGGCAAAACTAGGCGCCACACCTCGTGGCCCCTTGGGCGGCCTGCGCGGAGAATTCTCGCCCCCGGGTACCGTCCCCGGATGAGCCAAAACACCCGCTGTCATGTTCCGTGCGGGCGTTCTCATGCTGACTAGCTGGTAACACATGAACGAACCACGACTGCAACCGTTGTCCCGAGAGTATCACCGAGGGACCAAGATCCGCGAGGGCGGAAACCCCTGCACAGTAAGGGATTCCGCCCTGCTCACGGCCGTCCCGGTGGCCATTTCGATCCGGGGTGCATTAACCGGGTTGCCTGACGGAACAACGGCGACCCGCCGCCGAGAACGCGGGTCTGACCACATCACGGTCCGGCGGCACATCAATTGAAGGTTGAATTAATCAGAGCGCCTTCTGCGCGGCCCACGACGCATAGAGCGCCTTGTACACGCCCTCCTCCTCGACCAGCCGCTCGTGCGGGCCGCGCTGCACGATCTCGCCCTTGTCGAAGACGACGACCTCGTCGGCGGCCTCCGCGGTCGACAGCCGGTGGGCGATCGCCACGGCGGTGCGGCCCCGGGTGGCGCTGTCCAGGGCGCGCTGGATGCGGACCTCGGTCGCCGGGTCGACGGCCGAGGTGGCCTCGTCGAGCACCAGCAGGTCGGGATCGGCCATGTAGGCGCGGGCGAGGGCGGCGAGCTGGCGCTCCCCCGCCGACAGCGACTCCCCGCGCTGCCCCACCGGGGTCTCCAGGCCGCGCGGGAGCCCCTCCAGCCAGTCGGTGAGGCCCAACTCGGCGAGGGCCGCGAGGATCTCCTCGTCGGACGCCCCGGGACGCCCGTAGCGGATGTTGTCGCCGAGGGTGGCGTCGAACAGGAAGCCGTCCTGCGGGACGATGACGATCCGCTCGCGCAGCGAGGAGAACCGGACGTCCGCCAGCGGCACCCCGTCGACGAGGATCCGGCCCTCCACCGGGTCCATGAGCCGGGTGAGCAGCTTGGCGAAGGTGGTCTTGCCCGAGCCCGTCTCGCCGACGACCGCGACCCTGCGCCGGGCCGGGATCTCGGCCGAGACCCCGCGCAGCACCGGCGGGCCCGCCGGATAGGCGAACGACACGTCGTCGAACCGGACCGAGATCGGGCCGCGCGGCAGCGTGACGCCCTCCTCGCCCGGGTCGGCGACGTCGGGGTCGGTGTCGAGGACGCCGAGCACCCGCCGCCAGCCCGCGACGGCGTTCTGGGCCTCGTTCAGCATCTCCGTGGCGGCCTGCATCGGCCCGACGAACAGGGTGACCAGGAACATGAACGCCACCAGCTCCCCGGCCGTCAGGTTCCCGCCGACGCCCAGCAGCACCCCGACGATCACGACGAGCGCGGTGGCCAGCGCCGCGACGACCTCGCTCAGCGGGAAGGTCGTGGCGACCAGCGCCTGGGCCCTGGCCTGGGCCGCCCGCCCCCGGTCGACGGCGGTGTCGACCCGCTCGGCGATGCGGTGCTCCGCGCCGTAGGCCTTGATCACCGAGGCGCCCACGACGGACTCCGAGACGGCCGACAGCAGGTCGCCCATCCGCTCGCGCACCACGAGGTAGGCGGCGGAGATCTTCCTCTGGAAGATCCGCAGCCCGAAGGCCATCGGAACGAACGAGACCCAGACGATCAGCGCGAGCTGCCAGGAGTAGACGAGCATGAGCGCGGTGGCCACGACCACCTGGCCGAGCGAGATGATGATCATCAGCCCGCCCCACTGCATGAACTGCGAGATCTGGTCGACGTCGCCGGTGACCCGCGACACCAGCGCCCCGCGCCGCTCCCCGCTCTGGGTCAGCATCGACAGGTCGTGGACGTGCCGGAAGGCCTTGACGCGCAACGCCGCCAGGCCCGTCTCGGACGTCCGGTAGAGCCGGACGTTCATCACATAGCCCGCCAGGAACGTCACCACGACCGCCGCCGCGCAGGCCAGCACGGCGTTCCGGACGAAGGCGAGGTCGGGTCCCCGCCCGCCGGAGCGCAGGCCGTGGTCGAGGGTCTGCTGGACGGCGATCGGCACGACGATCCGCCCGGCGGTGGCCAGGGCGGCGAGCAGCAGGGTGACCCCGATGCCCCGGCGGAACTCGGGGGTGAGCCGCAGGCCCCGCCGCAGGGTCGCGACGGCGCCCTCCTTCATGGCGGTCTCGCTCAGCGTCGTCGCGGTCATGCCGTCACGTCCTCTTCGATCGCGATCTCGTCGTCGTAGGCGTTCACGAGGTCGCGGTAGCCGTCCGAGCGGTCGAGCAGCTCCCGGTGGGTGCCGACGTCCTGGACGCGGCCCCGGTCGAGGTAGACGACCTCGTCGGCCAGGGAGATGGTGGCCTTGCGGTAGGCCACGACGACCACGCTGGCCGCCGTCTCCCGCAGGCCGTGCAGGATCCTGGCCTCGACCTGGGGGTCGACGCTGGAGGTGGAGTCGTCGAGCACGAGCAGGCGGGGCCTGCGGGCCAGGGCCCTGGCCAGGGCGAGCCGCTGGCGCTGGCCGCCGGACAGGGTCGTGCCGCGCTCCCCGATCCTGGTGTCGAGCCCCTCGGGCAGGGCGGCGACGAACCCGTCGGCCTGGGCCAGCCGCAGCGCCGCCCAGACCTCCTCGTCGGGGACCGGGGAGCCGAGCACGACGTTGCCGCGCACGGAGTCGTCGAACAGGAAGGTCTCCTGCGGGACCAGGGCCGCCGCCCCCGACACGGCGCCGGGGCCGAGCTCGCGGACGTCCACCCCGTCCAGCAGGACCGTGCCGCCGGCCGGGTCGACCAGCCGCACGAGCAGCGAGGTGAGGGTCGACTTGCCCGAGCCGGTCGGGCCGACGATCGCCACGGTGCTGCCGGGCCGCACGGTGAAGGACACGTCGCTGAGGACCTCGCCCGCCTCGTAGCCGAACCGCAGGTTCCCGACCTCGACGGAGGCCGCTTCGTTGGAGTCCAGGGTGGAGGTTCCGAACGGCAGCGAGCCGTCGGCGTCCAGGACGGCCCTGACCCGCTCCCAGCCGACGACGCTGCGGGGCAGCTCGGCCAGGACCCAGCCGAGCGCCCGGATCGGCCAGGCCAGCAGCGTGAACAGGTAGCAGACCTGGACGAGGTCGCCGGACTCGATCGCGCCGGCGTCGAGCCGTATCGAGCCGACCCACAGCACGGCGAGCACGCCGAGCCCCGGCAGCGCCTCGAGCATGGGGTCGAACAGGCCGCGGATCCGGCCGACGGCGATGTTGGCGTCGCGCAGCCTGTGCGCCCGCTCGGCGAACCGCTCGGTCTCGGCGTCCTCGCGGCCGAGGGTCTTGACGACGAGCCCGCCCTCGAAGCTCTCGTGGGCGACCTCGCTGACCTCGGCCTTGAGCTGCTGGGCGAGGGCGGCGCGCGGCCCGAGCAGCCGCTGGTAGACCACGTTGAGCCCGAAGACCGCCGGGAAGATCAGGAATCCGACGGCGGCCAGCGGGAGGTCGACCAGCAGCATCGCCACGGCCGCGATCACCAGCATGAACACGACGCCGACGGCCATCGGCAGCGGCGCGATCGGCGCCCAGACGGCCTCGACGTCGGCGCTGGCGTTCGACAGCAGCTGCCCGGTCGGGTGCCGGTGGTGCCAGGACAGCGGCAGCCTCAGGTACTGCCGGGTGACCGCCCTCCGGTACTCGGCCTGGAGGTTGTACTGCATCAGGCCGGCGAAGAACCGGCGTCCGGCGACCCCGAGGGCCTTGAACACCGCGACCCCGAGGATCGCGGCCGCTCCCGCCGCCAGGGCGCCGGCCTCGGCGTCGCCGGAGTCGAAGGCCGGGAGGATCACCTCCTGGGTGACCCGGCCCAGCACCCAGGCGCTGGCGACCGTGGTCACTCCGTACACCGCGCTGGCCGCGACGGACAGGCCGAACATGAGGGGCTCGGTGCGCACCGCCACGCCCAGGACCCGGAACCCCGCCCGCAGGATCTGGGGGTTGATCCGCTCAGGCACGCAAAATCTCCCTCTGTTAACGAATATTCGGCACACATGCCTACCATCCGCCGACGACACTTATTCCCCAAGGTCACGCAGCCCGACCCAAAAGGCACTTGCCCCGCATCGGTCCTGCTGCGCATGCTGGCTGGGTGGACGCCAACGTGATTCAACCCGTCAACACGCTGCACGGGCAGCTCCAGCGAGGGCTGGGCAGAGCCGCCCGGAAAGCCGCGCAGACACGCGGCGCAGGCGAGTTCGTCTATGACTGCGTCCGCAGGGATCCGCGCTGGGACCGGCAGGTCGAGTCCCGCAGCCTCTACTACGCGCGCCTCGTCGTGGACCTCGAACTCCCCGTACACCCCATCACCGAACATCTGTTCGACCCAGCGGACGCCACCGACCCCGACGACTGGCGCGCCTCCCTGGCCATCGACACCCTCACCGACCTCGTCCGGCTGAGCCGCCGCGAGGCCGCCCGGCCACTGCGGCGCTACGCCGAGGAGGGCACGCACTGGTTCGAGGCCCTCGACGCCCTGGTCTCCCTCGGCGACCCGGCGCTCGTCCACGGGCTCGGCCCGGTCGCGGCCGCCCGCTGCGACGACGACGACCTGCACTGGCTGGTCGACGACCCGGGCAATCCGGTGATCCGCCAGTGGGCCGTCGAGCACCCCGCGATCGCCGACGCCGTGGCCAAGCGGCGCGGCAGCCCCCCGCCGCGCCCCCGTGAGCACCACCGCCCCGACGGCAGCGACGGCGACCTGCTCGCCCTCGCCCACCAGCGCAGCGACGCCTCCATCGAAGCGATCATGGAACTGGGACGACGGCGCAGCCCCGCCCTGTTCGACCTGGCCGAGGAGGTCCTGCCCGAGGGCGCGAGCCGCTGGCGCGGGGTGATCTGCCGGGCCCTGCGCGAGTACAGCGCCGAGGCGGTGCCGCGGGCGCGGCAGTGGGCGTCGGCGGGCGGCCCCTGCGCCGACGTCGGCATCATGATCCTCTCCAGGCATGGCACGAGCCAGGACGTCCCGCTGCTGCTCAAGGCCTTCTCCGAGGACCTGGCCAACCGATGCTGGGGAGGCGCCGCCGGCCCCATAGAGGGTCTCGGACGGCTCCGGGCCGGTGCCGCGGTCCCGCTGCTCAAGGAGGCGTGGATCGAGACCGAGTACGCCTACCTGCGGCCCCGGCTGCTCACCGCGCTGCTGCGCACGGCCCCGCACACCTCGGAGACCTTCGCCGCCGAGGCGTTGTGGGACTGCGAGGACGAGGCCCGCCGGATCGCCGCCGCCGCGGCCCCGCTGACCGAGGACAACCGCCTGCGCCTGCGCCGCCTGGCCTCGTGCGCCGCCGAGGAGCCGGGGGTCGTCTCGGTGGCCGTCGACCGGACTGAGACCTGAATCACGGAACCGCGGGCCTCCTCCATGAGGGAGGGGTCCCGGATCGTCCCCCAGCGCGATGTCCGCCCCGCCCGGACCCGCCTAGAATCCTGAACATGATCTCCCCGAAGACCCGCGTCCTGCTCGCCACTCCCCTGCTCGCGGTGGCCTTCCTCGCGACCTCCTGCAGCAGCGACAACGCCAACTGCAGCACGACCTCCTGCACCGTGACCTTCGACCGGGGCGTCGACGCCAAGGCGAGCGTCCTCGGCGTGGACGCCGAGCTCGTCAGCGCCAACGGCGACCAGGTCACCCTCAAGATCGGCGGCCAGACCCTGACCGTCCCGGTGGACGCCGACCCGCAGCCCTCCGGCAACTTCGACGTCGACGTCCAGTCGGTCACCAAGGACCAGGTCGTCGTGAAGATCAGCCTGAACTAGACCGGCGGACGATGGCGTCGGCGAGGCGGCCCGCCGCCCCCGGCGCCTGGTGGAGGAACAGATAGGGCTCGCTGAGCTCCAGTTCCAGCAGGACGGGCGCGCCGTCCGGGCCCGGGATGAGGTCCACCCGGGCGTAGAGCAGGCCGTCCGGGGCCGCCTGGAGCACCCGGCGGGCGATCGCCAGCTCGGCCTGCGACGGCTCGCGCGGCGAGATGGTGCCGCCGTTGAGCTCGGAGACGCCCGCGCCGGGCCGCAGGATCGGCTCCTTGCGGGCGGCGTGGCTGAACTCGCCGTCGATGAAGACCAGCGCGCTCTCGCCCGCGGTGTCGATGGCGTCGAGGTAGGGCTGGACCATGACGGTGCGGCCCTCGGCGAGCAGCCGGTCGAGATGGGCCCTGGCCGGGACGGCCTCGGCCGCCGACCAGCGGGCGGTGTCGCGGGCCCCGGCCGAGACCGCGGGCTTGATCACGTAGTCGGGCCACTCGGGCAGCTCCGCGGGGTCCCACAGCGTCGGGACGACCGGGACGCCCGCCTCGGCCAGCTCGCGCAGGTAACGCTTGTCGGTGTTCCAGGCCAGGACCTCGGCCCGGTTGGCCAGGCGCGGCAGCTTCCCGGCCCAGGCGAGGAACTCCGCGAGGCGCTCGGTGTAGTCCCAGGTGTTGCGGGCGACGACCAGGTCGAAACCGTCCCAGTCCGCGTCGGCGTCGTCCCAGGGGACCGTCCGGGCCTCCACGCCCCTGGCGGCCAGCTCGGCGATGAGGGCGGGGGCGTCTTCGTCGCCGTCGGGCAGTCCCTGAAACGTGGCAATCGCGATCTTCACGATGTCCAGGTTATGCGTATGACGGGGGTTTCGCGAGCCCGGCGGCCGAAGCCGCCGGGGCTCAGCGGACGGGGTGCCCCGACGCCCTGATCGCCTGCTTGACCTCGGAGATCTTGAGGTCGCCGAAGTGGAAGACGCTCGCGGCCAGGACCGCGTCGGCGCCCGCGTCGACGGCCGGCGCGAAGTGCTCCAGCGAGCCCGCCCCGCCGCTGGCGATGACCGGGACGGTCACGGCCGTCCGGACGAGCCTCAGCAGCTCCAGGTCGAAGCCGTTCTTGGTGCCGTCGGCGTCCATCGAGTTGAGCAGGATCTCCCCGACGCCCAGCTCCTGGGCGCGTGCGGCCCACTCGACGGCGTCGATGCCGGTGCCCCTGCGCCCGCCGTGGGTGGTCACCTCGAACCCCGAGGGGGTGGGCGGGCCGTCCTGGACGCGCCGCGCGTCGACCGACAGCACGACGCACTGGGAACCGAACCGGTGGGCGGCCTCGCGCAGGAACTCCGGCCGCGCGATCGCGGCCGTGTTGATCGAGACCTTGTCGGCGCCGGAGCGCAGCAGCCTGTCGACGTCCTCGACGGCGCGGATCCCGCCGCCGACGGTCAGCGGGATGAACACCTCCTCGGCGGTCCGCCGGACGACGTCGTAGGTCGTCGAGCGGTCGCCGCTGGAGGCGGTGATGTCGAGGAAGGTCAGCTCGTCGGCGCCCTCGGCGTCGTAGCGCCGGGCGAGCTCGACGGGATCGCCCGCGTCGCGCAGGTTCTGGAAGTTGACGCCCTTGACGACGCGCCCCGCGTCGACGTCGAGGCAGGGGATGACCCGGACGGCGACGGTCACTGGCCCGCCCCCCGGTAGGCGTCGACCTCCACCTCGACCAGCATGTCCTCGTCGAGGAAGCCGGAGACGATGATCATCGTGGCGGCGGGGCGGACCTCGCCGAACAGCGAGCCGTGGGCCCTGCCGACGAGGTCGGCGTGGGCGCGGTCGGTGATGTACATCCGGGTGCGGACGACGTCACCGGCCGAGAGCCCGAGCCGCTCCAGCGACCACAGCGCCACCTGGAAGGCGGTGCGGGTCTGCTCGTAGGGGTCGCCCTTGTGGACGATCTGGCCGTCGACCACCGAGGTGCAGCCGGAGACGTAGGCGGTGTCGCCTGCGAGCACGGCCCGCGAGTAGCCGATCACGTCCTCCCACGGCCCGCCGGAGGAGATCCGTTCCACGGTCATCGGGAGACCTCCAGCGCCTCTTCGAGGGTGAAGGCGCCCGCGTACAGGGCCTTGCCGACGATCGCGGCCTCGACGCCGTCGGGGACGAGGGTCTTCAGCACGCGCAGGTCGTCGAGGGAGGAGACGCCGCCGGAGGCGACCACGGGCTTGGCGGTGCGGGTGCAGAACTCGCGGAGCAGGTCGACGTTCGGGCCGGTCAGGGTGCCGTCCTTGGTGACGTCGGTGACGACGTAGCGCGGGCAGCCGTCGCGCTCCAGGCGCTCCAGGACGTCCCAGAGATCGCCGGCGTCCTCGGTCCAGCCGCGGGCGGCGAGGGTGGTGCCGCGCACGTCGAGGCCGACCGCGATCTTGTCCCCGTACTCGCCGATGATCTTGCGGCACCACTCGGGGTTCTCCAGGGCGGCGGTGCCGATGTTGACCCGCGCGCAGCCGGTCTCCAGGGCCGCCACCAGGGACGCGTCGTCGCGGATCCCGCCCGACAGCTCGACCTTGATGTCGAGGGTGCCGGTGACCTCGCGCAGCAGTTCCCGGTTGGAGCCCCGGCCGAACGCCGCGTCCAGGTCCACCAGATGGAGCCACTCGGCGCCCGCGCTCTGCCACGCGAGGGCGGCGTCGAGGGGCTTGCCGTAGGAGGTCTCGGTGCCGGCCGCGCCCTGGACCAGGCGCACGGCCTGCCCGTCGGCGACGTCAACGGCGGGAAGCAGCGTCAGGCTCATGGGCCGAACCCTATCGGGCCACGGTCCCACCGGCCGAAACGGTCTCAGCACGTGGGAAGCCCCGGGAAGAAGGAGCCGGCGGGCGGCGTTGGCCCGTCCGGAGGGGCGCTCATCCGGGAGGGAAGGCATGGAGACGGACGTGGTGGTGATCGGCGCGGGGCAGGCCGGCCTGTCGGCCGCGCACTTCCTGGACCGCTACGGCCTGGACCACATTGTGCTGGACGCCTCGGAGGGCCCCGGCGGCGCCTGGCGCGAGCGGTCGCCCTCCCTGACCATGGACGGGATCCACGGCGTCTTCGACCTGCCCGGCATGGCGCGGACGCCGGTGGACGGCGCCCTGCCCGCCCGGGTGGCCGTCCCGGAGTACTACGCACGGTACGAGGAGTCCCTCGACGCCGGGGTCCTGCGACCCGTCGAGGTCACCGCGGTCAGGCCGGACGGCGGGGGGCTGCTCGTCGAGACCTCGCGGGGCCTCTGGGCGGCACGGGCGATCGTCAACGCCACCGGAACCTGGACCCGCCCGCACTGGCCGTCCTATCCGGGCATGGCGGACTTCCGGGGCGAGCAGCTCCACTACGCGGGCTACCGCGGCCCCGGGGCCTTCGCGGGTCGGCGGGTGATCGTGGTGGGCGGCGGCGCCTCGGCCGCGCACGTCCTGTCCGAGCTGGCGGACGTCGCCGAGACCCGCTGGGTGACGCGCCGCGAGCCGGTCTTCCACGACGGAGAGTTCGGCGAGGCGGCCCGCCGCGAGGCCGTCGCGAGGGTCGAGCGGAGGGTCCGCGCCGGGCTCCCGCCGCAGAGCGTGGTCAGCGTCACCGGGCTCGGCTCCAGCCGCATCGTCCGCGACGCGCTCGCCAAGGGCGCGCTGGAGCGGCACCCGATGTTCGCCCGGCTCACCGCGGACGGCGCGCTCTGGCCGGACGGCTCGGCGTGGGCCGCCGACGCGGTCATCTGGGCCACCGGCTTCCGGAGCGCGATCCGCCATCTCGCCCCGCTGCGGCTCCGCGAGCCCGGCGGCGGCATCCGGCTGGAGGGCACCCGCGCCCTCGCCGACCCCCGCGTCCACCTGGTCGGATACGGGCCCTCCGCCAGCACCATCGGCGCCAACAGGGCGGGACGCGCCGCCGCCCTCGACCTCAGGGACCTGCTCGCCCGGGCGGCCGCCTGACCCCGCGCCCCCGCCGGGTGGGCGGAGTTTACGCGCAGGAGACACGGCGGAAACCTGAGCGCGGACCATCAGAGGTGTGCCTCTCAATGGATCGGTCCAGTACGGCCGCTACCTCCCCATCGAAGAACACGCCATCGTCGGCGATCTGCGCACCGTCGCGCTCGTCGGCACCGACGGGACCATCGACTGGTTCTGTCCCGGGCGGTTCGACGCGCCCTCCCTGTTCGGCTCGCTCCTCGACGCGAAGAAGGGCGGGTTCTACTCCCTCTCGTGCCCGACCTCCAGCAGGCCCAAGCAGCTCTACCTGCCGGACACCAACATCCTCATGACCCGCTTCCTGGCGGCCGAGGCGGTCGGCGAGGTCATCGACTTCATGGTCCCCGACACCTCCGGGACCGCCCTCCCCCGCGACCTGCTCGTGCGCCGGGCGACGGCCGTCAGGGGCCGGGCGACCTTCGACCTCCAGTGCTATCCCGCCTTCGACTACGCCCGGGTGCCGCACACCGTGGAGATCGTCGACGGCGTCGGCGCGGTGTTCGACTCGGCCGGCGGCCGGTTCGTGCTGCGCAGCAGCGTGCCTCTGGTGCACGACGGTGACGGCGTCGTCGCGCGGTTCTCCCTGGAGCAGGGCGAGAGCGCCGACATCGTGCTGGAGTGGAACGGTCTCATCGCGCCGCTGATCGAGGGCGAGACCGACATCCTGCTGGCCAGAACCACCGAGTACTGGCAGAAGTGGATCGGCCAGTCCCGCTACCAGGGCCGCTGGCGGGAGATGGTGCACCGCAGCGCGCTCGCACTGAAGCTGCTGGTCTACCACCCCACCGGCGCGCTCGTCGCGGCCCCGACCACCTCGCTGCCCGAGTGCCTGGGCGGCGAGCGCAACTGGGACTACCGCTACACCTGGCTGCGCGACTCGGCCTTCACCATCCACTCCCTCATGACGCTCGGCTTCCTGGAGGAGGCCTCGGCGTTCATGGAGTGGCTCCAGCAGCGCTGCGAGCAGGCCACCCTGGAACGCGACCTCATGATCATGTACTCGGTGGACGGCAGCGACAAGCTCCCCGAGCAGACCCTCGACCATCTGGAGGGCTACCGGGGGTCCCGGCCGGTCCGGATCGGCAACGGCGCGGTCGGCCACCGCCAGCTCGACGTCTACGGCGAGCTCATGGACGCCGTCTACCTCTACAACCGGGAGGTGCCGATCTCCTACGACCTGTGGTCGGGCCTCTCCAAGCGGCTGGACTGGCTCTCGCGCCACTGGGACGAGCCGGACGAGGGCATCTGGGAGGTGCGCGGCGGACGTCAGAGGTTCACCTACTCCGGCGTCATGACCTGGGTCGCCTATGAGCGGGCCTCGCGCCTGGCCCGCGACAGGGGCCTGCCCGCGACGCTCAACAAGTGGCAGCGGCTGGCCGCCCGCGCCTACCGGTTCGTCCAGCAGGAGTGCTGGGACCCCGACCTCGGCGCCTACGTGATGCACCCGGGCAGCAAGCACCTGGACGCCTCGCTGCTGTGCATGCCGATGGTGAAGTTCTCCGGCCCGACCGACCCCCGCTTCCTGATGACCCTGGACCGGATGGGCTCGGAGCTGGTCTCGGACTCCCTCGTCCACCGCTACGCCAACACCGGCCACGACGGCCTGACCGGTGAGGAGGGGACCTTCAACCTCTGCTCCTTCTGGTACGTCGACGCCCTGACGGCCGCCGGGCGCGTCAAGGAGTCGCGGATGATCTTCGAGAAGATGCTGACCTACGCCAACCACGTGGGCCTGTACGCCGAGGAGATCGGCTCGTCCGGCGAGGCGCTGGGGAACTTCCCGCAGGCGTTCACGCACCTGGCCCTCATCAGCTCCGCCGTCAACCTCGACCGGGCCCTCGACAGGCCCTGATTTGAAAGCCGTCCGGCGCGGGTAACACGGCATTCGTGGAGGAAGTAGAAGGACTCGAATATTCGGGGATGTTCCTGGTCCTTCCCGCGGCCGTCGTGCTGACGTTCTGGCAGGGAACCCTCTGGGCGGCCTGGCCCGCACTCGTGGTCGGGCTGCTCGGAGTGATCCTGACCCCCGTCGCCCTCTACCGCGTCGAGAGCGCGGGCACCCGCGTCCCCTGGTGGGGCTACCTGGGCATGGGCGCCCTCACCTGCAAGTTCCTCGGCGAGAGCTGGCTCTTCGTCACCTAGATCGTGACTCGGTACACCTAGATCATGATCCGGTGCGCCCGGGGCGGTTCAGCGGCCGAACGTCACGGCCGCGGCGACCGGCGTGACCAGGAGCGAGACGACCAGCACGCCGAACTGCTCCGCGCCCGACAGCGGCAGGATCCACGCCGCCGCCTGGACCGCGAGGAACAGAACGGTGACGGTGATCGCACGCCTGCGGCGGCGGCGTGCGGCGGGGCCCGCGGCCGGGCCGGGCAGCAGCGCCCTGACCGGGGCCAGCAGCGCCCTCCTGCGGGCGGCCCTGGCCCGCAGCGCCGACCGGCGTTCGGCCAGGCGGGCGGCTTCGGCCTCGCGTTCGGCCCTGCGCCGGGCCCGTTCCTTGCTCACGGCGCCAGTATGCAGGGCCCGGCTACAGCGCGACGAACTGGAGACCGCGCTGTTTCAGGGCGGGCAGGACCTGCCGGAGCGCCTCGACGGTCTGCGAGCGGTCGCCGCCGCCGTCGTGGATGAGCAGGATGTCGCCCGCCTGGGCGTCGAGCAGGGTGCGGGTGATCCGCGACGTCCCCGGACGGGCCCAGTCCCGCGGATCGATCTTCCAGTCGACGCACACCATGTGGTGCTCGGCGGCGATGTCGTAGATCTGCTGCGACCAGGCGCCGCCGGGCGCCCGGAAGGTCTTCGGGGCAAGCCCCGCCACCTGGGCGATCCGGTCGTGACCACCGACGATCTCCTCGGTGATCTTCGCGGCGGACAGGCGCGGCAGGTTCAGCGGATGGGTGACGGTGTGGTCGGCGACCTGATGCCCGGCGTCCGCGATCCGCTGGACGATCCTCGGCTGCTCGGTCACCTGCTCGCCGATCATGTTGAAGGTCGCGACGACCCCGAACTCGGCCAGCACGTCCAGGACCTTGGGCGTCCAGTACGGGTGCGGGCCGTCGTCGATCGTCAGCGCGACGGCCGCGGGCGGCGCCGCGGGGCTGAGGTCGGACAGGCCGCGCACCGGCCGGTTGAGTGCGGTGAGCTTCGGCGCGTACCCCGGATCGGGCCGCCCGGACGGCGTCGGCGTCGCCGCCCTGGCCTGGGCGGGGCCGTGGCCCGCCCGGTGCCACAGCTCCGGGCCCGCGCCCACCGCGAGCCCGCCCACCCCTGCCGCCAGCATGCCGAGCAGCCGCCTGCGCTCCAACGTCCCGTCCCCCTCACCGTGCCTTCAGCCCTGTGAGATGCGGCCGTGCGCGCGGCGGTTCGGGTTCAGAGGGACCGGAGCCAGTTCTCCAGGATGTGGGCCCCGGCGTCGCCGGACTTCTCCGGATGGAACTGGGTCGCCCACAGCGGCCCGTTCTCGACGGCGGCGACGAACGGCTCACCGTGCTCGGCCCAGGTGACCAGCGGCGCGGCGAACCGCTCCGACGGCTCCATCTCCCAGCGCCGCACCCCGTAGGAGTGGACGAAGTAGAAGCGGGTCCCGGCGTCGAGGCCGTCGAACAGCTTCGAGCCCTCGGCCGCCCGCACGGTGTTCCAGCCCATGTGCGGCAGGACCGGCGCCTCGAGCCGCTCGACGGTGCCGGGCCACTCGTCGCAGCCGTCGGTGGTGATGCCGTGCTCGACGCCCTTGCCGAACAGGATCTGCATCCCGACGCAGATGCCGAGCACCGGACGGCCGCCGGCGAGGCGGCGGCCGATCAGCCGGTCCCCCTTGACCGCGCGCAGCCCCTCCATGCAGGCCGCGAACGCGCCGACGCCCGGCACGACGAGGCCGTCGGCGTTGAGCGCCGCCTCGAAGTCCGATGTCACGGTGACGTCCGCGCCGATCCGGGCGACGGCCCGTTCGGCCGAGCGCAGGTTCCCCGACCCGTAGTCGAGGACGACGACGTTCTTCATACCCCTACCTCCACAGGACGGCCGCGACCGCGGCCAGGACGGCGAGCAGGCCCACGACGACCGCTCCGGCCTTCAGCCCCTGCTTGGCGAGGCTGTAGACGCCCGCCGCGAGGAACCCGGCCACCGCGAAGAGCAGGAGCGTCATCGCGCCGCCTCCTGCGGCGCGATGACGCTCAGGGCACTGTGCCTTCCGGTGCCCTCACTCCGTTCGGTCACAGGGCGCCCTTGGTCGAGGGGATGCCGTGCACGCGCGGGTCGAGCTCGGAGGCGTAGCGCAATGCCCGGGCGAGCGCCTTGAACTGGGCCTCGACGATGTGGTGGGCGTTGCGGCCGTAGGGCACGTGGATGTGCAGGCAGATCGAGGCGCTCGCGACGAACGACTCGAAGATGTGCCGGGTCATCGTGGTGTCGTACTCCGGGCCGATCATGGGGGCCATGCCCTCGGGCTCGGTGTGCACCAGGTAGGGCCGGCCCGACAGGTCGACGGTCACCTGCGCGAGCGCCTCGTCGAGCGGGATCGAGGCGTCGGCGAACCGGCGGATGCCCGACTTGTCGCCGAGGGCCTGCTTGAACGCCGCGCCCAGGGCGATCGCGGTGTCCTCGATCGTGTGGTGGCTGTCGATGTGCAGGTCGCCGGTGGTCTTGACGGTCAGGTCGAACGATCCGTGCTTGCCGAGCTGGGCGAGCATGTGGTCGTAGAACCCGACGCCGGTGGAGACGTCGACGACGCCCGTCCCGTCGAGATCGATCTCGACGAGGACCGTCGTCTCCTTGGTCCCCCGCTCGACGCGGCCGATGCGGCTCACACAGACTCCTTAAGTGCACTACGGAAGGCCGCCATCTCGGCGGGGGTGCCCACCGAGACGCGCAGCCACTGGGGCGGTCCGACCGCCCGGATCAGGACGCCGCGGTCGAGCATCCTCCGCCACACCGCGTCGCGGTCGTCGAAGGTGCCGAACAGGATGAAGTTGGCGTCGGAGTCGGCGACCCTGAAGCCCTCCCCGCGCAGCCACTCGACGGTCTCGTCCCGGGTCGCGCGCAGCTCCTGGACGTAGCCGAGCAGCTCCTCACGGAACGACAGGGCCGTCCGGGCGACGGCCTGCGTCACCGACGACAGGTGGTAGGGCAGCCTGACCAGCAGCAGGGCTTCCAGGACGGCCGGGTCGGCGGCCAGGTAGCCCAGCCGGGCCCCGGCCAGCGCGAACGCCTTCGACATCGTCCGGGTCACGATCAGCCGCGGGTTGCCGGGCAGCAGCTCCAGCGCCGAGGGGGTGCCCGACCTGCGGAACTCCCCGTAGGCCTCGTCGACGACGACCATGCCGGGCGCGACGCTCAGCACCGCCTTGATCGCCTCGTGGTCGAGCGCGGTGCCGGTCGGGTTGTTCGGCGAGGTCAGGAAGACGACGTCGGGGCGGTGCTCCTCGATGGCGGCGACGGCCCGCTGCGCCTCGAGCCCGAAGTCCTCGTCCCGGAAGGCGTCGATCCAGCGGGTGTTGGCGACCATCGAGATGGTCGGGTGCATCGCGTAGGACGGCTCGAACCCGAGCGCGCTGCGCCCGGGGCCGCCGAACGCCTGGAGGATCTGCAGGATGATCTCGTTGGAGCCGTTGGCGGCCCACACCCGGCCGGTGTCGAGCCGCACCCCCGCCTCGTGGTTCAGGTAGGCGGCGAGCCCGGCCCGCAGGTCCACGGCGTCGCGGTCGGGATAGCGGTTGAGCGTTCCGGCCGTGGCCGCCACGCCCTCCCCCAGCGCCCTGACCAGCGCCTCGGACGGTCCGTAGGGGTTCTCGTTGGTGTTGAGCTGAACGGGCACGTCGATCTGCGGGGCACCGTAGGCCTTCTGGCCGCGCAGATCGTCGCGGATCGGCAGGTCGCCGAGGGAGGTCATGCGGGGATCCCCCCGTCGAAGCGGGCCTTGAGCGCGGCGCCGTGGGCGGGCAGGTCCTCGGACTCGGCCAGGGCGACGACCCGCGCCGTCGCCTCGGCCAGCGCGGCCCTGTCGTACTCCACGAAGTGGACGCCGCGCAGGAACGACTGGACCGACAGGCCCGAGGAGTGGCAGGCGCAGCCGCCGGTCGGCAGCACGTGGTTGGAGCCGGCGAGGTAGTCGCCGAGCGAGACCGGCGAGTAGGCGCCGACGAAGACCGCCCCGGCGTTGCGGACCCGGGCGGCGACGGCGGGGGCGTCGGCGGTGTGGATCTCGAGGTGCTCGGCGCCGTAGGCGTTGACGACCCTGAGGCCGTCCTCGATCGAGGCGACCAGCACGATCGCGGACTGGCGTCCGGCCAGGGCCTCGGTGACCCGCTCGACGTGCCGGGTCGCCGCGACCTGGACGGCCAGCTCGTCCCCGACCGCGGCGGCGAGCTCGGGCGAGTCGGTGACCAGCACGGACGCGGCGAGGGTGTCGTGCTCGGCCTGGCTGATCAGGTCGGCGGCGACGTAGGCCGCGTCGGCGGTCGCGTCGGCGAGGACGGCGATCTCGGTCGGCCCCGCCTCGGCGTCGATGCCGATGACGCCCTTCAGCGTGCGCTTCGCGGCGGCGACGTAGATGTTCCCCGGCCCGGTGACCAGGTCGACCGGCGCGCACTCCCGCGTGCCGTAGGCGAACATCGCGATCGCCTGGGCGCCGCCCGCCGCGTAGACCTCGTCGACGCCCAGCAGCGCGCAGGCGGCCAGGATCGTCGGGTGCGGGAGGCCGCCGAAGTCCTTCTGGGCGGGCGAGGTCACGGCCAGAGACGGAACCCCGGCCTCCTGGGCGGGGACCACGTTCATGACCACGCTGGAGGGGTAGACGGCCCGTCCGCCCGGCACGTACAGGCCGACCCGGTCGACCGGGATCCACCGCTCGGTGACGGTGCCGCCCGGCACGACCTGGGTGGCGACGTCGGTGCGGCGCTGCTCGCGGTGGACGATCCTGGTCCGCCGGATGGCCTCTTCGAGGGCGTCGCGGACGGCCGGATCGAGCGCCTCCAGGGCGGCGGCGATCGCCTCGGCCGGGACGCGCGTCGAGGTCAGCTCGACGCCGTCGAAGTCCCGCGTGTAACGGATGACCGCCTCGACCCCGTGATGGCGCACGTCCTCGCAGATCGGCCGCACCTTCTCCAGGGCGGCCTCGACGTCGAAGTCGGCGCGTGGCAGCGTGGCGCGCAGATCGGCCGGAAGGCCGCCGCGCAGGTCGATTGTGGAGATCACACAGGTCAGTCTACGGACAGAGGTCCCCGTCCCGGGAATTCGAATACCAGGTGCTGAGACGGATCGGTCTCAGCCGCCGGTACGCGCGGCGAGGCGACCGTGCGGGCATCCCACCGGCGCGGGCACCCGAACACCCAGCCGATGATGAACCCGGTCACGAGGCTGGCCATGCAGACGATCAGAAGGTTGAGCCACATTTCCCGAAGCTAAGCCCCGGTCCGGCCGCGACGCGCCCGGACGACGGCGATGGGCCTCAATTGACTACGGGGTTAGTGGTTCCTCACCCGGTGTCCCTCCATCCGGCTGTCCGGCCTATCCGGCGATGGAGATGCCGGCCTCCCAGTTGGCGAACCGCCCGGCCCTGTCGAACATCGCCCGGGCGGTGCCGCCGCCGGGGAGCCTGGCCTCGGTCATCCTGCCCTGCTGGCGGAACGGGATCCGGTGGTGGGACAGGTACCGGGTCAGGGTGAGCTGCGGGTCGCCGGGGAACAGGGCCACCGCGTTCATGATCAGCCGCGGTACGGGGATCGGGTCCCAGGCGGCCCGCGGCACCCGGGAGTCGTCGACGAGCAGGTAGGCGCAGCCGCCGTCGTATCCCGCGCCGATGTAGCCGTGCTGGCCGAGGACGCCGGAGGCCGCGACGGCCAGCAGCTCCCCGCCGTGCGCGGCGGGCCCGGTGTACCAGGACAGGTCGACCTCGGGCTGGGTGAACTCGGGGATCCCGAGCCGCTCCCCCAGCTGCTTGATCGCCAGGGTGGACTGCACGGCCGGATGGTCTGGCCCGAACTGGTCGTTGGCCCAGCCCCACAGCCAGGTGCGCTCGCGCGAGGCGTAGCTTCCGAGCAGCGCCACCTGGACGCTCACCCCGCCGCTGCTGTAGGTGCGGGCGGTCAGGTCGGCGCTCCAGTCGGCCCTGGGCAGGTATTCGGCCAGGGTCTCCTGCTGCTGGAGGACCAGGGCGGACAGCGCGGCACCGAGGCGTTCGAACGCCGAGCTGAATCCTGACATGACCGGAACACTACCTGGGCGAAGGACTTCGCGCTTCCCCCCGTTCGGCCACCTCTTCGATGCGGCTACGCTGCGAGAGATCACGCCGTTTCCGGTGTGGGACCGATGTTAAAAGCGGGAAGTACAGGAGCGCACTTGGCCCGGCAACTTCGGATCTGGGCGGCCGCCACGGGGGCACTCGCCCTGCTGGGCGTCGTCGCCGGCCTCCTGTGGGCCTGGACCGCCCCGCGCTCCCCCTATCTGATCTACCAGCACAAGGCGTGGATGGCCGAGCCCGACGGCGAGAGCCTGATCAGCGCCGACGGCCATCTCGCGGTGATCGTCGTGATTCTGGGCCTGCTGTCGGGGGGCGTGGCCTACCTGCTGGCGGGGCGCCGCAACGACCTGGCCCTCATCACGGGCCTGGCCACGGGCGGCGCCGCGGGCTCGCTGGTCGGCTGGGCGATCGGCCACCGGTTCGGGCTGGCGGCCTTCGAGGAGGCGGTCAGGACCGCCCCCGACGGCACCCGGGTCGACGGCGCGCTGTCGCTCGGCGCGCACGGGGTCGTCCTGCTGTGGCCGCTGGCCGCGCTGATCGTCTTCGGGCTGCTGGAGTCGCTGGACGTGGCCCGCAGGTCAGCCCCGTCCGATGTCGGCGACCTTCGCGCCCGTGAGGGCGACGAGATCGGCGGGGCTCAGCTCGATCTGGAGCCCGCGCCGCCCCGCCGAGACGTAGACGGTCCCGGCCCCCTCGCCCCCTGAGCCGAACGCCGAGGCGTCCACGACGGTCGGCAGGCGCCTCTTCTGACCCAGCGGGCTGATCCCGCCCACGACGTACCCGGTGGCCCGCTCGGCGGCCTGCGGGTCGGCCATGACGGCCTTCTTCCCGCCCAGCGCCGCGGCGAGCGCCTTGAGGTTCAGCGTTCCCGACACCGGGACGACCCCGACCGAGAGCCGCCCGTCCACCTCGGCGAGCAGCGTCTTGAACAGCCGCTCCCGCGCCACCCCGAGGGCGTCCGCGGCGGCCTCGCCGTAGGACTCCGCGGACGGATCCGCCTCGTAGGCGTGCAGCGTGAACCCGATCCCGGCTTTGGTGGCGGCGACGGTCGCCGGCGTCCCCTTCGACATGGGCCAAGCCTAGGGGCTCGCCGGGCCGGGGGTCAGGGTGGTGAGGAGCCAGGTGGCGGCGAGGAGGCGGAGGGTCTCCTCGTCCGGCGGGAGGGCGGGGCGGGGGCGCCAGCCCGTGGCCAGGGCGGTGGTGGCCAGGCCGTCCCGGTAGGCGCGGACGGTCTCGGTGGTGACCGGGCCCTGCGCGGCGAGGAGCGCGCGGAGGGTCGCGGCGTGCTGGTCGACGGGGGCGACCAGGGCGGGGTGCGAGGCCAGGGCGGCGAGGGCCTGGTCGGCGAAGTCCGAGGGGGCTGACATGCGGTGACGTTAGCAAAGGGAGGGCGATGGAACGGCCGCCCGGCTCAGGCGCGGGAGCGGTCCTCGGCGGCGGCGTCCAGGCCCGCCTCGATGACGGCCGACATGATCAGCGCCAGGCGCTCGGGGCCCAGGCGCGGCGCGTGGGCGCTCATGGCCTCGACGATCTCGCGTTCCCGCCCGGGACTGCGGCCCGGGTAACCGCCGACCGGCTTGAGCCGCTGCACCGCGGCGGACAGGGCGGCCCTGCGCTCGAGCAGGACGGCGAGCTGGGCGTCGACGGCGTCGATGAGCTCACGGGCTTCCGCCACCGTGGTGATCTTCTCCGGATCGGGGGTCGCCGCATGATCGTGAGAGCCGCGACGTTCCATGCGCCCATCGTAGGGGAAGGGGCAGGACATGACGGAACAGCCAGCTCAGAAGCTCCTGGTCATCGGCTTCGACGACCCCCTGAAGGCCAGCGAGTTCATGCTGGCCGCCGCCCGCATGCAGAAGAACGACCAGATCCGTTTGCACGACGCCGTGTTCATCGAGAGGCACGGGGACGGCAAGTCGGTGGTCCGCGAGACCCAGGACCTCACCCCCGGCAAGGGGGCCATGGGCCTCGGCATGTGGGGACTGCTGATCGGCACCCTGCTGGGCGGCCCGATCGGCGGGCTCATCGGCGGCGGGGCGAGCGCCGCCGGCGGCGCCCTGATCGGCAAGCTGGTCGACACCGGCATCAAGGACGAGAAGATCGCCGAACTGCGCGAGGCCGTCCCCGCCGGCAGCACCGCCCTCGCCCTGCTGATCAGCCACCTCTCGGTGGCCGACCTCCAGCGCGAGCTCGAACGCTTCCCCGGCGCCACCCTCGTCGAATCCGACCTCTACGACGCCGCCATCCACGCCGTGAGGATCAGCCTCGGCGAGGAGCCCGGCTGATCTCCGCGGCGTCCCCACCGTTCCTGTGGCGCGCCAGCTCCCAGGGATCGTGGGCGCTGAGGAGCGTCACCTCGTCGCCGTGGAACCGGGCCAGCTCGCGCAGCCGGGCCTGGTTGGCGAGCCTCAGCGGGCGGTCCACCTCGGTGATCTGCTCCAGCAGGTCCAGGCCGGGGTGGCCGCGCGGGTCGTCGGGGTCGACCTCCCCGTGGAAGTAGTAGGCGTCGCCGCAGTGCAGCAGCCAGCGCGCGCCGTCGCGGACCGCCACCCCGGCGTGGCCCGCCGTGTGGCCGCCGAGCGGCACCAGCAGGAGTTCCGCCGCGATCCCCTCGAGCGGGCGGACGGCGTCGAACCCGAACCACGGCTCTCCCCGGACGCCCGGATAGGTCACCCACAGCGGCTGGTGCGCCCAGTGCGCGGGGCGGTAGCGGACACGGTCCTCCGGGTGCGGTCCCGGCGCCCCGAGCGCCGCCTCCCGCTCGGCCTCCGGCACATGGACGCGCGCCCACGGGAAGTCGGGCAGGCCTCCCGCGTGGTCGAGGTCGAGGTGGGTCAGGACGATGTTCCTGACGTCCTCCGGCCGGAAGCCGAGCCGCTCGATCTGCCGGATCGCGGTCTCCTCCGGGTCGAGGACCGGCTGCGCCCTGCCGAGGAACTCCTCGCTCAGGGTCTCGCGGGGGCGGGCCACGTCCGGGGTGCCGAGCCCGGTCTCGACCAGGATCAGGCCGTCGCTCTCGGTCTCGAGCAGCAGGCAGTGGCAGACGGCGGGCAGCGCGCCCAGCTCCGACTCGATCTCCCGCATCGACCCGCAGTTGAGGTGGTGGATCTTCATACCGGCTCCTTTACCTAACGAACGTTCGTATGTGATTAGCGAACGATCGGTAGGTTAAGCTGATCCCATGAGCCCGCGCAAGTCCGTCCTGGAGACCGCCGCCACCCGCACCCGGATCCTCGATCTGGCCCTGGAGACCGCCACCTCCACCGGCCTGGAGGCGCTGACCATCGGCACGCTCGCGGCCGAGCTGGGGATGAGCAAGGCGGGGGTGATCGGCCATTTCGGCACCAAGGAGACCCTGCAGGTGGCGGTCGTCGAGACCGCGGTGGAGCGGTTCCGGCAGCGGGTCACGACCCGTGCGGCGGATGCGGCGCCGGGCACCGAGCGGCTGCTCCGCGCGCACACCGAGTGGTTCGCCTTCATGACCGAGAAGCACGCGGGCTGCTTCCTGACGGCCGCCGCCTCGGAGTTCGACGCGCGTCCCGGGCCGGTCCGGGACGCGATCCTCGGCGCGCTGGCCGCGTGGTCGGGCTACGTGCGCGCCGAGCTGGAGACCGCGACCGCCTCCGGTGCGCTCCCCCGCGGCACCGATCTCGACCAGCTCGCCTTCGACCTGACCGGGGCGGTCCTCGCCACCGACCAGGCGATCCGCGTCCACGGCGACCCTCGGGCCCCGGCTCGCGGGCTGCGCGCCCTCGCCCGGCTGCTCGGCGGGGGACCCGCCCCGCGATCACAGGATCTTGGACATCCAGATGTGCTCGATGCCGGCCTCTAGCTCGATCTCGCCGTAGGGGGTGTAGCCGAGGGCGCGGTAGAAGGGCTCGGCCTGGATCTGGGAGTGCAGGCGGACCGAGGTGAGGGCGCGTTCGGCGGCGCGGGCCTCGACGGCGCGGACCAGGGCCGCGCCGAGACCGGTGCCGCGAGCGGCCTTGAGGACCGCCAGGCGGCCGAGGATCGCGCCGTCGTGGTCGGCCAGGAGCCTGGCCGCGCCGACCGCGACGCCGCCGAGGTAGGCGACGAAGTGGTCGGCGGAGGCGTCCGAAGCGTCGCGCTCCAGGTCCTCCGGGACGCCCTGCTCCCCGACGAAGACCTCGATCCGGACGCTCATGGCCGCGGCCAGATCTTCCGGTGAGACGGCCAGCCGCAGGTCAGGACTCGGCGCCGACAATGTCCAGGGCCTTCTGCAGATCGTCGGGGTAGGGGCTGGTGAACTCGACGTACTCGTCCGTCGTCGGATGCACGAAGCCGAGCTTCACCGCGTGGAGCCACTGGCGGGTGAGGCCGAGCCGGGCGGCGATCGTGGGATCGGCGCCGTACATCATGTCGCCCACGCACGGGTGCTTGAGCGCCGACATGTGGACGCGGATCTGGTGGGTGCGGCCGGTCTCCAGGTTGATGTCCAGGAGGGTGGCCGCGCGAAAGGCCTCGATCGTGTCGTAGTGGGTGATCGAGGGCTTGCCGCCCATGATCACCGCGAACTTGCCGCTGCCGGAAGGGTGGCGGTCGATCGGGGCGTCCACGGTGCCGCGGAACGGGTCCGGATGGCCCTGGACCAGCGCGTGGTACCGCTTGGTGATCTCACGGTCGTGGAAGGCGTGCTTGAGCCGCGAGTAGGCGATCTCGCTCTTGGCCACGACCATGCAGCCGGTGGTGTTGGCGTCGAGGCGGTGCACGATGCCCTGCCGCTCGGCCGCTCCGCTGGTGGCGACGGTGTGGCCGGTGCCGAGCAGGCCGCCGATCACGGTCGGGCCGGTCCAGCCGGTGGTCGGATGCGCGGCGACGCCGATGGGCTTGTTGACCACGACGATGTCGTCGTCCTCGTGGACGATCGACATGCCGGGCACGGGCTCGGGAATCGCGACGGGGGCGGCGGGCGGCGGCGGGAGGGTGACCTCGAGCCATGCTCCGGCCGTCACACGGTCGGACTTGCTGACCTGACGCCCGTCGACCTGGACGTCACCGGAGGCGATGATGTCGGCGGCACGGCCGCGGGAGAGCCCGAACAGCCGGGCGAGGGCGGCGTCGACCCGCTCCCCCTCCAGCCCGTCGGGCACGTGGAGGCTGCGGTGGTCACTCATCGGCGTCGTTCTTCCCGGCCGCGACCTGGCGGGTCCCGTCGATCTGGAAGCCGCGCCACGCGAGGTACACCGCGAGGACGCCGCCGCACACGATCGCGGAGTCCGCGAGGTTGAACACCGGGTAGTTCGGCCATTCGATCCAGTCGACGACATGGCCCTTGAACACGCCGGGCGACCGCAGGATCCGGTCGGTCAGGTTGCCGAGGGAGCCGCCCAGCAGCAGGCCCAGGCAGACGGCCCAGGGCAGGCTGCGCAGGTTCCGCGCGGTCCTGATGATGGCGATCACCACGCACGTCGCGATGATCGTGAAGATCCACGTCATCCCGGTGCCGATGGAGAAGGCGGCCCCGCTGTTGCGGGTGACCCGCAGCGTGGTGAAGCCGCCCAGCAGCTCGATCGAGGCATGGCCCTCCAGCCTGGCCACCACGATCACCTTGCTGACCACGTCCAGGACGTAGGCGAGGATCGCGACGCCCACGAGGACGGCAACGCGACGAGGCCGGGGCACGCCGGCCCCGGCTTCGTTCTCAGAGGTCTCTGTGTCGCTCAGCGACGTTCTTCCTTTTGTTTGCATGTCACACACAGGGTGGCACGGGGGAAGGCCTGGAGGCGTGCTTTGCCGATGGCCTTGTGGCAGTTCTCGCAGACACCATACGTGCCAGAGTCGATCCGTGCGATCGCGCGCTCGTTCTGTTCGAGAAGATCGCGCGAATTGTTCGTGAGAGCCAGCTCGTGCTCACGCTCGTAGGTCTTGGCTCCCGCGTCGGCCTGGTCGTCCCCTGCGCCCTCACCGGCGTCGCTGCCCTCCGCGGCCTGCGACCTGGCGGCTGAGATCTCCGACGCGAGCTCCTCGATCTCGGCCGACAGCCGGGTGCGGACGGCCGTCAGCTCCTTGGCCGTCCACTTCCCCTCGCCCTCGCGGACCGGGAGTTTCCCTGCCTTCTTGGTCTCGCTTGCGGTCAGCATAGATCTCCATTCGCGGGTGCGGCGCGCTGAGCGAGCCGCCATTCGGTCACCACCCGCATATGCCCCATGACGTGCCGTCAGGAACCACGCAGTTCGTCGATCTTCGATGTGAGCTGGCTCACATCCCCTTCGACATCGATGACCTTGTCGCGGCCGCTCGCACCGCTCACCAATCGGATGTCCCTTCGTGGTACCCCCAACGCCTCGGCCACCGCTTTTAGTGCCGCCTCCGTCGCCTTTCCCTCGACCGCCCTGGCGGTCACCTTCACGACGAGAGCGTCGCCGTGCCCGCCCCCCACGCGGGTTCTGGACGATCCGGGCCCCACCCGGATGGCCAGCCGAACCGTCATATTTCACCTTTCCGTGGGGATCGCATGACCCGAAACCGGGTCGAAGAGCGGGACCCCGTACCCCTACAATCGTTCCAGTCGACGCGCAAGGCAGCGATGAGGCCATCACCTCGGAGCCGCCGGAAGAACCGCCCGCCAGGGCGCACTAGAACCGGCAGCCGCGACCAACGAAGTGGATCACACTCGTGATCAAGAGGGGTGGTACCGCGGGGCCCGGTGGCTTCGTCCCTTCAAAGCGACCGTCAGTCCTTTGAACGGAGAAGCCGTGTCCTTCCGTCCGCTGCCCGCGCAGGTCGACCTGCCCGTCCTCGAACGCGCCATGCTGCGCCGCTGGCAGGACGAGAAGATCTTCCAGCGCTCCCTCGAGCGCAACGCCTCCGGCCCGCGCTGGGTCTTCTACGAGGGCCCGCCCACCGCCAACGGCATGCCGGGCGTCCACCACGTCGAGGCCCGCGTCTTCAAGGACGTCTTCCCCCGCTTCAAGACCATGCAGGGCTTCAACGTGCCCCGCAAGGCCGGCTGGGACTGCCACGGCCTCCCCGTCGAGGTGGCCGTCGAGAAGGAGCTCGGCCTGTCGGGCAAGCCCCAGATCGAGGCCTACGGGATCAAGGAGTTCAACGAGCGCTGCCGCGCGTCGGTCACCCGGCACACCGACGCGTTCGAGGAGCTCACCGAGCGCATGGGCTACTGGGTCGACCTCGGCGAGGCCTACCGGACCATGGACCCCTCCTACGTCGAGTCGGTCTGGTGGTCCCTGAAGGTCATCTGGGACAAGGGCCTGCTCTTCTCCGACTACCGGATCACCCCCTACTGCCCGCGCTGCGGCACCGGCCTGTCCGACCACGAGCTGGGCCAGCCCGGCGGCTACGAGACCGTCTCCAGCCCCTCGGTGTACGTCCGGATGCCCGTGACGTCCGGCCGCTTCGCGGGAAGCGACCTGCTCATCTGGACCACGACGCCCTGGACCCTGGTGTCCAACACGGCCGTCGCGGTCCACCCCGACGTCACCTACGTGGTCGCGGCGAAGGACGGCGAGAAGCCCGTCATCGTCGCCGAGCCCCTGGTGGAGTCGGCGCTCGGCGAGGGCTGGACCGTCACCGAGCGGTTCTCCGGCACCGAGCTCGAGCGCACCCCCTACGCCCGGCCGTTCGAGCTGGTCGAGATCCCCGGCGCCCACTTCGTGCTGCTCGCCGACTACGTGACCGTCGAGGACGGCACCGGCCTGGTCCACCAGGCCCCCGCCTTCGGCGCCGACGACCTCGCCACCTGCAAGCGCTACGGCCTGCCCACGGTCAACCCCATCGGCCCCGACGGCCGGTTCCTCGGCGACGTCCCCATGGTCGGCGGCGTGCTGTTCAAGGAGGCCGACGAGGCGCTGACCGCCGACCTGGAGGCCCGCGGCCTGCTGTTCAGGGGCAGCCACTTCGAGCACAGCTACCCGCACTGCTGGCGCTGCCACTCCGCGCTGCTCTACTACGCCCTCCCCGCCTGGTACATCCGCACCACCGAGATCAAGGACCGGATGCTGGCGGAGAACGCCGGGACGAACTGGTTCCCCGAGACGATCAAGGAGGGCCGGTTCGGCGAGTGGCTGCGCAACAACGTCGACTGGTCGCTGTCGCGCTCGCGCTACTGGGGCACCCCCCTGCCGCTGTGGCTGTGCCCCGACGAGCACGTGACCTGCGTCGGCTCGCTCAAGGAGCTGGGCGAACTGGCCGGTGAGAACCTCTCGGCGCTCGACCCGCACCGCCCCTTCGTCGACGACGTCACCTTCGCCTGCCCCGTCTGCGCCCAGACCTCGACCCGCGTCCCCGACGTGATCGACGCCTGGTACGACTCCGGCTCGATGCCCTTCGCCCAGCACGGCTACCCCGTGACCGGAGCGGAGGAGTTCGAGAAGTCCTACCCGGCGCAGTTCATCGCCGAGGCCACCGACCAGACCCGCGGCTGGTTCTACTCGCTGATGGCGGTCGGCACGCTGGTCTTCGACAAGTCGTCCTACGAGAACGTCCTGTGCCTCGGCCTGATCCTCGCCGAGGACGGCCGCAAGATGTCCAAGCACCTCGGCAACGTGCTCCAGCCGATCCCGCTCATGGACAAGCACGGCGCCGACGCCCTGCGCTGGTACATGGCCTGCTCGGGCTCCCCCTGGGCGCCCCGCCGGGTCGGCGACGCCGCACTGGAGGAGGTCGTCCGCAAGGTCCTGCTGACCTACTGGAACACCGCGTCCTTCTTCGTGCTGTACGCCAACGCCGCCGCCGCGCAGGACAACGCCTGGACCCCCGAGCGCGCCGGCGAGGCGCCCGCCCCCGCCGACCGGCCGCTGCTGGACCGCTGGGCGCTGGCCGAGCTGAACCGGACCGTCGCCGAGGTGACGGCCGCCCTGGAGGTCTTCGACACCCAGGCGGCGGGCCGCCGTCTCGGCGAGTTCGTCGACGACCTGTCCAACTGGTACGTCCGCCGCTCGCGCCGCCGCTTCTGGGAGGGCCCCGCCTCTCCCGACTCCCACAGCGCGTTCGCGACCCTCTACCAGTGCCTCGAGACGCTGACCAAGCTGATGGCGCCGCTGGTGCCGTTCATCACCGACGAGGTGTGGGACGTCATCAAGCCCGTGGGCGCCCCCGGCTCGGTCCACCTCACCGCGTGGCCCGCCGTCGACACCGCCAGCCTCGACCCCGGCCTGACCTCCCAGATGGCCCTGGTCCGCCGGCTGGTCGACCTCGGCCGCGCCGCCCGCACCGCCAGCGCGGTCCGGATCCGGCAGCCGCTCGGCCGCGCCCTCATCGGCGCGTCCGGCTGGTCGGCCCTCCCGGCCGAGCTGCGCGCCCAGATCGCCGAGGAGCTCAACGTCGCGGAGTTCGAGGAACTGTCCTCCATCGGCGGCGACCTGGTCACCTACGAGGTCAAGCCGAACTTCCGGGAGCTCGGCAAGCGCTACGGCAAGCAGACCCCGCTCGTCGCCAAGGCGGTGACCTCGGCCGACCCGGCCGCCCTCGTCACGGCCCTGCGCGCCGGCGGGACGGTCACCGTCACCGCTCCCGAGGTCGGCGAGGCCGTCCTGGCCGCGGGCGACCTGATCGTCACCGAGCGGCCGAAGTCCGGCTGGGCCGTCGAGTCCGCGAACGGCGAGACCCTCGCCCTCGACCTCGAGATCACCCCGGTCCTGCGGCTGGCGGGCCTGGCCCGCGAGGCCATCCGGATGATCCAGGACGCCCGCAAGACCTCGGGCCTGGAGGTCACCGACCGCATCACGGTCGTCTGGCGGTCCACCGACCCCGACCTGGCCGAGTCCCTGCGCACGCACGGCACGGACATCGCCGCCGAGGTCCTGGCCCTCTCCCTCACCGAGGGCGAGGCCGACCCCACCCACACCGACGCCGAGCTCGGCCTGTCCTTCGCCCTGGCCAAGGCCTGACGAAGTGCACGGAGGGCCCCGCCGGAGACGTCTCCGGCGGGGCCCTCCGCCTTTACGAGGAAGGGCCGGGTCAGAGCTTGTAGAAGTCCGTGTAGTGGTTCGGGGAGAACCAGACGGTTCCGGTGGAGCGGTTGACGACGATCCGGTAGGCGTCGCGGGCGGCGCCGCGGGCCCGGGCGTAGACGTCGTACTCGTGGTAGGTGCCGAGCGTGACCGAGGGGAGCTGTCCCTCGCGGTTCTGGAACGTCCCGCCGGTGTAGTTGTACTTGCCGCCGGTCCAGGCGTACCAGCCGGCGGAGACGGGGTAGCCCTTGCCCGACCAGATCGACTTCGCCGAGCGGGCGTCGGCGCAGCGGGAGATCGTGCAGGTGCTGTAGACGGCGGCGTGCGCCGGGGAGACGGCCACCACGCCGGTCAGGGTCGAGGCGGCGGTCAGGGTGACGACGGTGCGGGCGGTCCAGGAGAACAGGGCGGTCTTCACAGGGGCCTCCATCCGGGGGGTCGGCGGCCTCATCGTCACACGTATGACCCCCGGCGGGAACCGGACGGCCCGTAAGTTCCGGGTGAACTTCTCCCCACCGGCGGAGGGCCGGGCGAGGGCGTAGACGCGTAGTGTCGTGTTTGCGATGATGGTCGGGTGGATCTGGAGAAGAAGAGCGACCTGCGCGCCTCCGATGCCGACCGGGACGCCGTGGCGCACCGGCTCGGGGACGCTCTCGCCGAGGGCCGTCTGACGCCCGAAGAGCACGCCGAGCGCCTCGACGAGCTGTACGCGGCCAAGACCTACGCCGAGCTGGACCTCCTGACGAGGGACCTGCCCGGTCCGGCCGGCGAACCGAAGATCTCCCTGCTCAAGGACTCCGGCGGGACGTCCGGCACGCCCGTCCAGGCCTCGAACACGATCGTCGCGATCTTCGGCGGGGCGGAGCGCAAGGGCCGCTGGCTGGCCGAGCCGCACACCACGATCACGGCCGCGTTCGGCGGGGTCGAGCTCGACTACCGGCAGGCCGTGCTGACCCGGCGCGAGGTCGTCGTCGACGTCAAGTGCATCTTCGGCGGGATCGACATCACGGTGCCGCCGGGCGTGCGGGTCGTGACCGACGTCTCGGCGATCTTCGGCGCCTGCGAGGACCCGAAGAACGACACCGTCGACCCGCAGGCGCCCGTGATCAGGATCACCGGCTTCGTCCTGTTCGGCGGGGTCAGCTTCAAGCGGCGGACCACCAAGGAACGCCGGAAGAAGCACTGCTGACGAACGCGGAAGGGGACGTCCGCCGGGCGGACGTCCCCTTCTCGCTCGACACCGCTACTCGCTCGACACCGCGTCAGTGCGCGTGCTCCTTGTCGGGCTGGCACACCAGGCAGGGGGTGCAGCCGCGGGCCTTGGCCTCCTCGCGCGGGAGCGACTCCAGGTCCTCGTCCTCTTCGCCGATGTCCTCGATCAGCGCGCAGTCCGTGCGGTGGTAGCGCTTGGTGCCGCTGAGGATCCGCACGACCGGGCCGCCCGTGGCGGGCTCCGGCTCGGCCTCGGTCCCGGAGGGCCGGGACTCGGGGACCGCGATGATCTGCTGCGGCAGGACCTCCTCGACCGTCGGCGCGGGGGCGGGGGCCGGTTCGGCCTCCTCCTCCTTGATCGCCTCGGCCAGGACCTGCTCCAGGTTCGGCACGACGAAGCTGGGCTTGTCCTCGGGCTTCCACAAGTGGTCGGTCAGCGTCTCGCCCGCCGGGCTCTCCCAGCCGCGGGCGACCGGCGACTCGGCGGTCTCGGTGACGTCCTCGTCGTGACGGGCCTCGGGCTCGTCGGGGACGGAGAACTCCGGGTCGTCCAGCGGGCTCCTGGACCTGGCCGGCGCCTCGGCCTCGGGAGCCTCGGGGGCGTCCGGCGGGCCGGGCGCGTACGGCGACGGCGTCCAGTCGGTGGAGGTCTTGTTCCAGTCCGCCGAGGTCTCCTCGGCGGCGGGCCGCTCCCACTCGGGGGTGGCGGGCTTGTCCCAGTCCGGGGAGGTCGAGCCGGTCGGCGCGTTCCAGTCCCTGGCGGGGAAGTCGTGCACGGTGTCGGGGATCGGAGCCGGGGTGAACCCGGCGACCGGCTCGTTCACCGGCGCGGACTGCGCCCAGTCCGGCGAGGTGACCGACGGCGGGATCTCCTCGGTGGCGTCCCCGGGGGCCGCCGCCTCGTCCTCTTCCCCGGTCTCGCCTGCCGGAGCCGCCATGGCGCGCGCCGCCAGGGCGGTGTCCGGCAGGCAAGCGGTGCAGGGGCTGAACCCCTCTTCCAGAGCCTCGACATAGGTCAGCTCCTCGGTCTGGCGACCGGCGAGCTGGCGGCAGGTGTCGATGTGGTAGCGCTTGCGGCCGGGCACGACGTGCACGATCGCGTCGTCGGGCACCTGCGCGGACGGCATCGGGAAGGCGAGCGGGGTCTCCGCGAACTGCGCGGGCGGCTCGTACTCCTCCACCGGTGCGACCGGGGCCTTCGCCGCGGCCTGCCGTGCGGCCCTGCCCGGCTGGCGGGTCTTGTTCGCCGGACGCGCCGAGGCGGTCCCGAACAGTTCCCTGCGCCGGATGAGCACCCCGATGGCGAGGCACAGGGCCGAGACGACGCTCACAGCGATCGACACGTAGATCAGCTGCAGACCGGTCAGGCCCAGTACTCCCTGCTCCTGCGTCACGATCCCCGCCACCAGCAGGGCGATCGCGCCGACTACGAGCAGGCCACTCAGGATGATCACAAAATCTTCCTCTCCCCGGCTTCGAGCAGACCGGCCTGTGCGCCGCCTCGGTGAGCGGCGTCACGGCCGATTCAGCACCCTATCGCTTGCGGCCGGACCCGGTCGTCAGCGAGGTGCGCGCCATCCCAAATGCTTCGCCCGGAAACCCGTCCCGCAGGACGAAATGATCTCGCGGGAGAAGCCCGGAAGGACGCGGGCTGCCCGAGGTGCGGCCGTCAGACCCGGCGCTCGTGCTGCTGGGGCTCCACAGAGTGGAAGGCACCCGTGCCGCTGTGCTGCGGAGCGGGCTCTCCCGGCGGCGGGAACGGCGTCGGGCCCGAGGACACCTGCGCCTGCTGCTGGCCGTTGCGGTTGTCGTGGGCGACGACGGCGACGGGCTGCGGGCCGGTGATGGTCGGTCCGGTCGGGAAGCCCTCGGTCGCGTTGACGTCGAGCTCGCGCAGCTGGCCCTCGAGGTAGGCCTTGAGGCGGCTGCGGTACTCGCGCTCGAACGCGCGGAGGTCGTCGACCTTGCGCTCCAGTTCCTCGCGCTGCTGCACGAGGGAGCCCATGACCTGGCGGTGACGCTCCTGGGCGTCGCGGTCGAGCTGCTCGGCGCGCGAACGGGCCTCGGAGACGATCTGGTCGGCCTGGCGGCGCGCCTTGCCCAGGATCTCCTCGGCCTCGCGACGGGCCCGTCCCAGGGTCTCGTCGGCCTCCCGGCGGGCGTCGGCGATCGCCTGGTCGGCGGTCTGCTGGGCGAGGGCCAGAACGCGGGCCGCGGTGTCCATGTTGTCCTCGGTGGACGGACGCGGCTGGATGCGCTCCTCGTGAGCCAGGCCCAGGCCCATCTGCGGCTCGGGCTCCCTGACCGGCTCCGGCCGCATGGGCTCGGGCATCGGGGGGGCCATCTCCGGCTTGGGCTCCACGATGGGGGCGGCCATGGCCGGGATCTTGCCGCGCAGGGTCTCGGCGAGCTTGGCGCGAAGCTCCTCGTTCTCCTGGATCAAACGGTCGAGCTCGGCTTCGACCTCATCGAGGAAGGCGTCGACCTCTTCCTCGTCGTATCCCGGTCGAAGCCTGGTCGTACTGAACTGCTTGTTTCGCACATCCGCGGGTGTCAGCGGCATGTTGGTCTCCTTGGCGCGCTTGGAGTTTGTCCCGAAGGACGGTATCCGATCAGAGCTCCGTCACGAAGGTGATCATGATGTCAACCCACTGACCACCCTGATCAAGATCAGGACCAGCAGAAAGAGCACCATGAAACTCAGATCGAGACTCACGTTACCCAATCGCAACGGTTTGAAGATACGCCTCAGCCGCACCAGGATCGGCTCGGTGACCGTCCAGATGGGTTCGGCGAACACGAGGACGACCCCCTTCGGCTTCCAGGGCTGCCGGGACGTGCTCTCCGCGTACATCTTCAGGTAGTCCAGGATCAGCCTGCCGATCAGGATCAGCAGGAACAGATAAAGGACGACGATCAGAATCGATCCAACGACTGTCACAGACACTCTCGCATGGGGCTGTCAGCTTTGGTTGAAGAATCCGCGTTCTGCCATCCGTGCCTTGTCTTCGGCGGTGACCTCGACGTTGGCGGGGGAAAGCAGGAACACCTTGTTGGTAACACGCTCGATGCTCCCGTGGAGCCCGAACACAAGACCCGCCGCGAAGTCGACGAGACGCTTGGCGTCGCTGTCGACCATCTCGGTGAGGTTCATGATCACCGGAGTGCCCTCACGGAAGTGCTCTCCGATGGTCCTGGCCTCGTTGTAGGTCCTGGGATGAAGCGTAGTGATACGCGCCAAATCCGGCACTACCATCTCACGACGTTCCTGAACCGGAACCGTCGGCGGCTCAACGGTCTGGACCGAAGCACGGTGATCACCATCGTCGTCCGGGTGATCGAGACGGCGACGGTCGACGACGTCGTCCTCGTACTCGTAGTCGTCGTACATGTCGTCATAACGGTCGTCCTCGACGAGGCCGAGGTAGACCGCCATCTTGCGCATCGCGCTGGCCATGGGCCCCTCCGTTCCAGACGTCCGCTGCCCGCTCGGACATTACCTGACGATTGCCCGCCTGCCTCCGAGCAACGCCGTACCGATCCGTACGTGTGTCGCGCCACAGGCGATCGCCTCGGCGAGATCACCGCTCATCCCGGCCGACATGATCGTCGCATCCGGGTGGGCGGCCCTCAATTCTTTTGTGAGCTCGGCCAGGCGTTCGAAGGCGGGACCCGGGTCCTCCCCGAGGGGAGCGACCGCCATGATCCCGCCGAGCGCCAGGCCGGGAGCCTCGACGATCTCCGCGGCGATCCCGGGGACGTCCTCCGGCCTCGCCCCGCCCCGCCCGTCCGCCTCCGGCGGATCGAGGGAGACCTGGACCAGGCACGTCACCGGCTCCACCGGACCGCCGCGCGCGACGGCCTCCGCCGACAGGGCGGAGACCAGCTTCGGACGGTCCACAGAGTGCACGACGCCGGCGTATTTCAGGGCCGACTTCACCTTGTTGGTCTGCAGCCTGCCCACGAAATGCCAGTTCAGCGGAAGGTCACGGCATTCGGCCGCCTTGGGGCCCGCCTCCTGGTCGCGGTTCTCGGCGACCTCCGTGATCCCGAGCCCGGCCAGGAGCCGGACGTCGGAAGCGGGGAAGGTCTTGGTCACCGCGACCAGAGTGATCTCCTGCGGATCGCGGCCGGCCCGCTCGCAGGCGTCGGCGATCTTCTCGCGGACGTCCTTGAGGTTGGTCGCGAGTTCTTCTTCTCGGGTCACTAGCTCATTTACTTCAGGAAGTCGGGCACGTCGAGATCGTCGTCTTCGTCGAAGACGACCGGACGACGCCGGGTCTGCTCGCTGGTGAACAGACGGTGGGGCGCCACAGACGGCTCGGGCGTGCTGGCCGGCTGCGGCACCTTAGGGTGCTCGACCGGCTCCGCCGCGGGCTCGGGCTCCGGTGCCTCGGCGACGTGCTCCGGCTCGGCCTGGTGCGGCGCGGCGGCCTCGCTGACCACGCTGGCCTGGATCGTCGCCGCGCGCGGGGCGGGCGGGGTCACCGGGCGCTGCGGCGGCGGGGGCGGCGGAAGCCGTTTGACCTCCGGCTCCGGCGCGGTGGGCTGCATCTCGTCGAAACCCGCGGCGATGACCGTCACGCGCACCTCGTCGCCGAGGGCGTCGTCGATCACGGCACCGAAGATGATGTTGGCGTCGGGGGCCGCGGCGTTCGAGACGAGCTGGGCCGCCTCGTTGATCTCGAACAGGCCGAGGTCCGATCCGCCCGAGATCGACAGCAGCACACCGTGGGCGCCGTCGATCGAGGCCTCCAGCAGCGGGCTGGAGATCGCCATCTCGGCCGCCGCGACGGACCGGTCGTCCCCGCGGGCGGAGCCGATGCCCATGAGGGCCGATCCGGCCCCGGACATGACCGACTTCACATCGGCGAAGTCCAGGTTGATCAGGCCGGGCGTGGTGATGAGGTCGGTGATGCCCTGGACACCGGACAGGAGCACCTGGTCGGCCGCCTTGAAGGCGTCCAGGACGCTGACCTGCCGGTCGGAGATCGACAGGAGCCGGTCGTTGGGGATCACGATGAGGGTGTCGACCTCGTCGCGCAGGGTCTCTATCCCCGCCTCGGCCTGCATGGCCCGGCGCTTGCCCTCGAAGCTGAAGGGGCGGGTGACCACACCGATGGTGAGGGCGCCGAGGCCGCGGGCGATGTTCGCCACGACCGGCGCGCCACCGGTGCCGGTGCCGCCGCCTTCGCCCGCGGTGACGAAGACCATGTCGGCCCCCTTGAGGACCTCCTCGATCTCCTCGCGGTGGTCTTCGGCGGCCTTCCGGCCGACATCGGGGTTGGCGCCCGCGCCGAGGCCGCGGGTGAGTTCCCGGCCGACGTCGAGCTTGACGTCTGCATCGCTCATCAACAGCGCCTGGGCGTCCGTATTGATCGCGATGAACTCGACGCCCTTGAGCCCCTCTTCGATCATCCGGTTGACGGCGTTGACACCGCCGCCGCCGATGCCGACGACTTTGATGACCGCGAGGTAGTTCTGCGGTGCTGCCACGACGAGGGGCCTTTCCGCTCGCTTGCTGTGAGTGTTTAAAGCTTCACCCTCTACTTGAGGCTTACAGTTATGTAAACCTGAGGGCTGCTAGGGACAGTAGGGCTGGCCTGCATCAGGGTCAACTAACAACGCCGCAACCGGATCGGCGTGTCGCAGTCACGTCGCGTTGCCCTGGTTCGCGAAAGTTGCAGGTCATCTGGTAGTGACGACCCCCGGCGCGGACACGTCGATGGAACGGGCCAGGCGCCCGGCCTTGGTCGCCAGGAGCGCGTCGAGCAGCTTCACCTTCTCCGGAGAGCGCTCCGCGGCCCCCCAGACGACACTGATCCCCCCGCCCAGCCGCAGGACGACGTTCTCGGGACTGAGGGCCTCGACGGTCACCAGCCGTGACGACAGCCGCTGCGGGAGGCCCGCCAGGACGCCGAGGGCCGCCTTCGTCGAGGGGTCTCCGGGACCCGCCTGGGCGACGAGGAGGAGCGGGAGGCCCGGCGCCCTCTTCTTCGAGGTGAGAACTGTCACACCGGAGGTGTCGAGGTGTGAGAACCCCGCCGTGCTCTGCACGACGGCCACCGGAACCCGTTCCCGAATCGTGATGACGACGGAGGTCGGCCAGCCGCGCCGCACCGTCACGTCCGCGACCTGGCGGATGGCCGCGACCCTCCGCTCGACCGCGCCGGTGTCGATCCGGGCGAGCGGGGTCCCGATGGTGATCCTCGCGGTGTCGGTCACCTGCCCGCGCCCGAGCAGGTGCGTGCCGTGCACCTCGACCTGGCGCACGACGAGGAGCTTGGAGCCGAGCACGGCCCAGGCGGCCGTGCCGAGGAGCCCGAGGATCAGCAGGATGACGAAGAGGACCTTCCACCGGTCGCGTCCGCGCTGGGATCCGGACCCTGACTTGGGCTCGGACTTGGGCTCGGGCGCGGCCTTCGCCGCCGCCGTGACGACCGGGGGTGTCTCAGTCTCCGCCATGCCCCGATCCTCCCCCCGCCCTCCCCGTTCGCCGCGCACGTCGGGCGGGCGTGTCGGGCGGGCGTGTCGGGCGGCGCGTCAGGCGAGCAGGTCCAGGATCCGGGGCCCGAGGGTCGTGACGTCGCCCGCGCCCGCGGTGATGACGATGTCCCCGGGGCGGGCCAGCCCTGCGACGCGCTCCGCGGCCGTGGCGAAGTCGGGGAGGTAGTGGACCTCGGGGCCCGCGGGGACGGCCGAGGAGATGAGCTCGCCGGTCACGCCGGGCTCGGGGTCCTCGCGGGCGCCGTAGACGTCCAGGACGATCGCGACGTCGGCTCCGGACAGCGCCTGGGCGAACTCGGCGGCGAAGAAGCGGGTGCGGCTGTAGAGGTGCGGCTGGAAGACCGCGACGATCCGCCGCCGGCCGGACTCCTCGAGATAGCCGCGGGTGGCGGCGAGGTCGGCGGTGAGCTCGGTCGGGTGGTGGGCGTAGCTGTCGAAGACCTCCACTCCCCCGGCCTCGCCCTTGAGCTCGAGGCGGCGGCGCGCGCCGCCGAACTTCCGCAGGCCCTCCGCGACGGCGGCTGCGGGCACGCCGAGGGCGATCCCGACGGCCACGACGGCGGCGGCGTTGAGCATGTTGTGCCGGCCGGGCACCGACAGCGCGACCTCGATCTCCGTTCCCCCGGCGGTGAGGGTGAAGGTCGAGCCGAGGCCCCTGGCGGCGAAGCCGGAGACGCGCACGGCGGCGTCCTCGGCCTCTCCGTAGGTGAGGATTCCCAGATCCTCGACGGACCCGGCGGACCCGGCGGACCCGGCGGAGTCCACGAGCTCCCTGACGACCGGGTCGTCGACGCCCGCCACGAGGGTGCCGCCCGGCTCGATCCGGCTGACGAACTTCGCGAAGTTCGACTTGACCTCGTCGAACCCGCTGTAGTTGTCGAGGTGGTCGGCCTCGATGTTGGTGACCACCGCGACGTGCGGGGCGTACATGAGGAAGGAGCCGTCGCTCTCGTCGGCCTCGGCCGCGAAGACGTCGCCCGTCCCCTCGTCGGCGCCGAGGCCGGTCGTGACGAGCTGCCCGCCGATGCAGTAGGACGGGTCGAGCCCGGCCTCCTGGAGGGCGACCGTCAGCATCGAGGTGGTCGTGGTCTTGCCGTGCGTCCCGGCGACGGCGACGGCGCGACGGCCGGCCATCAGCGCGGCGAGCGCCGCGGAGCGGTGCAGGATCCGCAGGCCCCGGGCGCGCGCCGCGGCGAGCTCGGGGTTGGACTCGCGGATCGCCGTGGAGACGACCACGGTGTCGGCGTCGCCGAGGTGGGCGGCGTCGTGCCCGACGTGGACCTTGGCGCCGAGCCCGGCGAGCTGGGCGAGCAGGTCGGAGTCCTTGGCGTCGCTTCCGGAGACCTCGATGCCCCGCTTGAGCATGATGCGGGCGATGCCGGACATGCCGGCGCCGCCGATCGCGATGAAATGCACCCTGCCCAGCTGGGCTGCGGGAACGACCTCGACGGGGCTGACCAGGCTCACGAAAACACTTACCTTCCGGCGCGGACGACTTCGAAGACCATACGGGCGAGGGCGACGTCGGCGTCGCGGCGTCCCATCCCCGCGGCCGCCTCCGACATGCGGGCCACCGAGTCGGCGTCGCGCAGGATCGGCAGCAGGTACTGGGAGATCCACTCGGGGGTGAGGGCGCCGTCGTCGACGAGCAGGCCGCCGCCGGCGTCCACGATGGGCCGGGCGTTGAGCGCCTGCTCGCCGTTGCCGATCGGCAGCGGCACGTAGACGGCGGGCAGCCCGACGGCGCTGAGCTCGGCGCAGGTCATGGCGCCCGCGCGGCACATCGCGATGTCGGCGGCGGCGTAGGCGAGGTCCATCCGGTCGCAGTAGGGGATGGTCACGTACTGCGGGTCTCCGGGACGGCCGGGCGCGGCCTCCTCGGTGTTCTTCCGGCCGACGATGTGCAGGACCTGGATCCCGGCGGCGCGGAAGGCGGGCGCGGCGGCGGTGGCGGCGCGGTTGATCGACCGGGCGCCCTGGGAGCCGCCGAAGACCAGCAGGGTCGGCAGGTCGGAGTCGAGGCCGAAGTAGCTGCGCGCCTTGTCGCCGATGGCGAGGCGGTCGAGCTGGGCGATCTGCTGGCGGATCGGGATGCCGACGAACTTGGCGTTCGGGAGCGGCGAGTCGTGGTGGGAGACCGCGACGTGCTGGGTGAAGCGCGCGCCGAGCCGGTTGGCGAGGCCGGGCTTGGGGTTGGCCTCGTGGACGATGATCGGCACATGCCGCTTGCGGGCGGCGAGGTAGCCGGGCGTGGCGACGTAGCCGCCGAAGCCGACGAGGATGTCGGCGCCCGACCGGTCGAGGACGGCCGCGGCGGCGTTGATCGCGCCGTTCAGCCGTCCGGGAACGGCCAGCAGCCGCGGGGTCAGGGTGCGGGGCAGCGGCACCGGCGGGATGAGCGCCAGCTCGTAGCCGCGCTGCGGGACCAGGGTGGTCTCCAGGCCCCGTTCCGTTCCCAGGCAGGTGACCTGCACGGAGGGGTCCAGGCGGCGCAGCGCGTCCGCGAGAGCGAGCGCCGGCTCGATGTGACCGGCGGTACCACCACCGGCTAGGACAACCCTCATTGCGCGCACACCTTTCGAAAGGGGGGTTCAGCGGGCTCGGCCGAGACCCAGCCAGCTTAGGGCCCGGGCCACCGGTCCGGGACCGCGTGCCGCGAGTGCCTGGCGGGCTCCGGGTTCGCGCTTGGCGAAAGCCAGGAGCATGCCCAGCCCGAGCAGGGTCGGGATGAGCGCGGATCCTCCGTAGGACACCAGCGGAAGCGGAATGCCGGTAATGGGTAGGACTTGGATGACGGCCCCGATGTTCACGATGGCTTGCACCACGATCCAGGCCGTGGTCCCGGCGGCGGCCAGGCGCATGAACGGGTCCCGGACGCGCCGGGCGATCCGCAGGCCCGCGTAGGCGAGCAGGCCGAACATCCCGAGGACCATCAGGGTGCCGATGAGGCCGAGCTCCTCACCGACGACCGCGAAGATGAAGTCGGTGTCGCCGTGCGGGAGGTACTGCCACTTGAAGCGGCCCTCGCCGAGGCCCGTCCCGAAGATGCCGCCGGAGCCGATCGCCTTGACGCCCTGGTTGCCCTGGTAGTTCCCGTTGAGCGGGTCGCCGGAGGGATCGAGGAAGCCGGTGAGGCGCTTGAACCGGTAGGGCTCGACCACGATGAGGATCGAGGTCAGCATCAGGATCAGGCCGGTCATGCCGAGCAGCAGGCGTCCGGGCGTGCCGACGATCCACAGCAGCGCCAGGAAGACCGTGAACAGCACCAGGGTGGTGCCCAGGTCGTTGCCGAGCATGACGAGCATGACCACGACCGCGGTGCCGGGCATCAGCGGGATCAGCAGCTGCTTCCAGTCGGTCAGCATCCGCAGCTTCTCCTTGCGGGCCAGCAGGTCCGCGCCCCACAGGACGAGACCGAGCTTGGCCGGCTCGGACGGCTGCAGCCGCAGCCCGCCGCCGAAGTCGATCCAGCGCGTCGCGCCGTTGACGTTGGTGCCGAGCCCCGGGACCAGCACCAGGACCAGCGCCAGAACCGACAGCAGCAGGATCGGGTAGGCCAGCACGCGGAACGCCTTCACCGGCAGCATCGCGGTGACGATCATCATCGGGATGCCGATCGCGACCCAGGTCGCCTGGCGGATCAGCAGGGTGAACGGGGACCCCGTCAGGTTCAGCTGGATCACGTACGACGCCGACAGCACCATCGTCAGCCCGAGCGCCAGCAGCAGCATCGAGCAGCCGAGGATCAGGTAGTACGAGGTCAGCGGGCGGTCGAGGAGGCTCAGCATCCCGGCGATCTGCGCACGGGGGCTGAAGCGCGTCTCCTCGGCCGCCTCTTCGGTGACGGTCACCGCTCGTCGGCGGTCAGGCGGCCCACGGCTGCGGCGAACGCGTCGCCGCGCGCGCCGTAGTTGCGGAACATGTCCATCGACGCCCCTGCGGGGGCGAGCAGCACGGTGTCACCCGGCTGTGCGAGCCGGGCCGCTTCGGTCACCACGAGGTCCATCGCACCAGTGTCAGTGGCGGCCACGTCGACCACCGGGACATTCGGCGCGTGTCGCGCGAGTGCTTCGGCGATCTGCGCCCGGTCGGCGCCGAGCAGGACGGCCGCGCGCAGCCGCGGGGCGGCGTCGCGGACGAGCGCGTCGATGTCGGCCCCCTTGAGCAGGCCGCCGGCGATCCACACGATGTTCTCGAAGGCCGCGAGGGAGGCGGCTGCGGCGTGCGGGTTGGTGGCCTTGGAGTCGTCGACGTAGGTGACCTCGCGGACCGTCGCGACGGTGGCGATCCGGTGGGGATCGGGCTGGAAGGCCTTCAGGCCGTCGCTGATCACCTCGGACGGCACCCCGAAGGCCCGGGCCAGGGCGGCGGCGGCGAGGGCGTTGGCGACGTTGTGAGGGGCGAACGGGACGATGTCCCGCAATTCCGCGATCTGGTCGGCCTCGCGGACGGGGTCCGCGGTGAGCGCCCGGTCGACCAGGAGGTCCTCCACGACGCCGAACTCGCCCGGGGCGGGCGTCAGCAGCGTGAAGCCGATGGCGTCCTCCCCCGCGAGCGCGACCGTCGCCGGGTCGTCGGCGTTGCAGATCCGGACGGTCCCCGCGCCGAAGATCTTCGCCTTCGCCTCACCGTAGGACTCCATGGACCCGTGCCAGTCGAGGTGGTCGGGCGCGAGGTTGAGGATCACCGCGGCGTGCGGGGCGAGGGTCGAGGACCAGTGGAGCTGGAAGCTCGACAGCTCCACCGCGAGGACGTCGTGGCCCTCCACGACGGCCTCGACCAGCGACTCCCCCACGTTCCCGACGGCGACGGCGTCGTATCCGGCCGTCCGGAGAATCGAGGTGAGCATCCGGACGACCGTCGTCTTGCCGTTGGTCCCGGTCAACGCCAGCCAGGGGGCGGCGCCGGGGCCGCGCAGCCGCCACGCCAGTTCCGCGTCGCCGATGACCTCCACGCCCATCGCCTCGGCGGCCAGCGGCAGCGGGGTCCCGGGCCGCCAGCCCGGCGTGATCACGACCAGGTCGGTGTCGGGCGGGAGCACGGCGCCCTCGCCCAGCAGCAGCTCCACGCCGAGGGCGCGCAGCTCGCCGGCGCCGTCGATCTCCGGCCGGGAGTCGACGCCGGTCACCCGGGCGCCCATCCCGACCAGGATCCGGGCGATGGGGAGGCCCGTCGTGGCCAGCCCCGCCATGACGATGTGCTTGCCCTTGACGTCCACTACTTCGGCACCCACTCCAGGTAGAACAGCCCGAGCCCGGCCGCGACGCACAGTCCGCAGATCAGCCAGAACCGGACCACGATCGTGGTCTCCGCCCACCCCGACAGCTCGAAGTGGTGCTGAAGGGGGGCCATCTTGAACAGGCGCTTGGGGGTGCCCATCCGGCTGGTGATCTTGAAGAAGCCGACCTGGAGGATGACCGACATCGTGATCAGGACGATCATGCCGCCGAGGATGGCGAGCAGGAACTGGGTCCGGGTGGTGATGGCCAGGCCGACCAGGACGCCGCCGAGGGCCAGCGAGCCGGTGTCGCCCATGAAGATCTTGGCGGGAGGGGCGTTCCACCACAGGAAGCCGAAGCAGGCGCCGAGCACCGAGGCGGCGACGACCGCGAGGTCGAGGGGGTCGCGGACCTCATAGCAGTGCTGCACGAGGGTGTCGGCGCAGCCCTGGCGGAACTGCCAGTTGCCGATGATCACATACGCGGCCAGGACCAGGCCGCAGGTTCCGGACGCGAGGCCGTCGAGGCCGTCGGTCAGGTTCACGCCGTTGGACACGCCCTGGATGAGGATCAGCGCCCACAGCACGAACAGGTACGGGCCGATCGGGGGCCCGAAGTCCCGCAGGAACGACAGGCTCGGCTCGGCCGGGGTGACCTCCATGTTGTTCGGGAACTGGAGGCACCCGACCGCGAAGATCACGCCGACGATGACGATGCCCGTCGCCTTGGCGCGGCTGCGCAGGCCGAGGCTGCGCTGCTTGAAGACCTTGATGTAGTCGTCGACGAAGCCGACGACGCCCAGGCCCGTCATGAGGAACAGCACGAGCCCCGCCGAGATGGTCGGGACCGTCCACGTGATCAGATGCGCGGCCCCGTACCCGAGCAGCGAGCCGATCACGATGACCGTCCCGCCCATGGTGGGCGTGCCGCGCTTGCTCTGGTGGGTGCTGACACCGTCCTCGCGGATCATCTGGCCGTAGCCCAGGCGGGTCACGAGCCGGATCCACACCGGGGTGCCGAGCAGACCGATGATCAGCGCCAGTCCACTGGCGATGATGACGTTGTTCACGCTTGCGGCTCCTCAACGAGTGCCCGGGCGACGCGCTCGAGGCCCGCGACGCGGGAGCCCTTGAGGAGGACCACGTCCTGCGTCCTCAGCCGTTCGCCCAGCACGGTCACCGCCGTACCGACGTCATCCACCTGCACGCACTCTCCGTTCCATGACCCCACCTGCTTCGCGCCCTCCAGTAGGGGCGCCGCGGCCCGCCCGACCGCGATCAGGCAGGCGACACCGCTCCGCGCGGCATGTTGTCCGATCTTCTCGTGTTCCGCAACGGAAGCGGCACCGAGTTCCGCCATGTGACCGAGCACGGCTACGGCGCGTCGCCCCTCCGACATGCGGGCGAGGACGTCCAGGGCGGCCCGCATCGACTCGGGATTCGCGTTGTAGGCGTCGTTGATCACCGTCAGGCCGTCGGGGCGCCGGGTGACCTCCATCCGCCACCGGCTGACCGGGACGGCCTCCGACAGCGCCGCCACGATCTCGTGCAGCGGCATCCCCGCCTCGCGGGCGGCGGCCGCGGCGGCCAGGGCGTTCAGGACGGCGTGCGCGCCGTGCAGGCGCAGCGACACCGGAAGCGTCCCCTCCGGTGTGACCAGGGAGAACCTGGCCCTGCCCTCCTCGTCGTACCACTCCTCCGCGGCCCTGACGGCGGCCTCGGGGCTGCGGCCGAACAGGACGATCCGCCCGGACGTGCGGGCGGCCATCGTGCGCACCAGCGGATCGTCGGCGTTGAGGACCGCCGTGCCCTCGAGCGTCAGCGCCTCGACGAGCTCGCCCTTGGCCTCGGCCACGACCGCCTGGCTGCCGAACTCCCCGAGGTGGGCGGTGCCGACGTTCAGCACGACCGCGATGTCCGGCGGCGAGATCCTGGTGAGATAGGCGATGTGACCGACGCCACGGGCGCCCATCTCCAGGACCAGGTGCCGGGTGGTGGCCTCGGCGCGCAGCGCGGTGAGCGGATGGCCGATCTCGTTGTTGAACGACCCGCGGGTCGCGACGGTCTCGCCGTGCCGCTCCAGGACCTGGGCGATGAGGTCCTTGGTCGAGGTCTTGCCGGAGGAGCCGGTGATCCCGATCACGGTCGTCTTCGGCAGCCGCTTCAGCACTCCCCTGGCCAGCTCCCCGAGGGCCGCCTGGACGTCGTCGACGACCACCACGGACAGCCCCGGCAGCGGCCGCTGCCCCAGCACGCCCGCGGCGCCCCGCTCCACCGCGCCCGGGGCGTGGTCGTGGCCGTCGGCCTTCTCCCCGGCGAACGCGGCGAACAGCGCCCCGGGGACCGCCTCCCGCGAGTCGATCACGACGGGTCCCGTGATCCGGGCGTCGGGCCCGTGCAGCATCCCGCCGGTGAGATCGGCGATCTCACTCAGGCTGATTTCGATCAAGACAGGTCCCGGATGGTCTGCGCGAGCTTCTCGCGGTCGTCGAAGGGGATGACCCTCCCCTGCACGTACTGGCCCTGCTCATGGCCCTTGCCGGCGACGACCAGGACGTCGCCCGGCACCGCGCGGGAGACGGCCTCGCGGATCGCCGCGGCCCGGTCCAGATGGACGATCACCTCGGCGCGCTCGGACTCGGGCACCTTGAGCACCCCGTCGATCATCGCGCCGACGATCGCGAGGCCGTCCTCGGAGCGCGGGTTGTCGTTGGTGAGCACCACCACGTCGGCCAGGCGGGCCGAGGCCTCGCCCATCAGCGGGCGCTTGCCCTTGTCCCGATCGCCGCCGCAGCCCACCACGATGATCAGCTTCCCACGGGTGACCGGCCGCAGCGTCGTGAGAATCGCCTCGACGGCCCCCGGCTTGTGCGCGTAGTCGACCAGCGCCACGAAGTCCTGGCCCTCGTCGATCTTCTCGAGCCGGCCGGGGACGCCCGGGGCCCCGGCGACGCCCGCCGCCGCCTTGTGCAGCGGGATCCCGGCCTCGACCAGGGTGACGATCACGCCGAGGGCATTGGCGACGTTGAACGGCCCGGGGATGGCGACCGAGGCGTCGGCCTCTATCCCGCCGGGGCCCACGACCCGGAAGACGCTGCCGTCGGCGCCCAGGCGCACGTCCTCGGCCCACCAGTCCGCGCCGCGGTCGCCCGCGGCGGAGAAGGTCGTGACGGGCACCTCGGCGACCTCCGTGAGCTGCCTGCCGTAGACGTCGTCGAGGTTGACCACGCCGATCCGGCTGTGCGCCGCGGTGAACAGCTTCGCCTTCGCCGCGAAATAGTCCTGCATCGTCGGGTGGTAGTCGAGGTGGTCCTGCGACAGGTTGGTGAACAGGGCGACGTCGAAGACCGCCCCGTCGACCCGGTGCTGGGAGAGCGCGTGGCTGGAGACCTCCATCGCCATCGCGCCGACGCCGCGTTCCACGGCCGTCGCGAAGATCGCGTGCAGGTCGGTCGCCTCGGGCGTGGTCAGCGCGGAGGGCAGCCGCTCCCCCGCCAGGCGCGTCTCGACCGTCCCGATCACCCCGGACGGCAGCCCCGCGCCCGCGAGACCCGCCTCCAGCAGGTAGGCGTTGGTGGTCTTGCCGCTGGTCCCGGTCACGCCGACGAGCAGCAGCCGCCGGGCGGGGTCGCCGTAGACGTAGGCGGCCGCCTCGCCCATCGCCGCCCGCACGTCCGGGACGAGCAGCACCGGCAGGCCGGTCGCCTCCGACAGTTCCCTGCCCCGCTCGTCGGTCAGGATCGCGGTCGCGCCGTCCCTGGCCGCCTGCCCCGCGAACGAGGCGCCGTGGAAGTTCGCTCCGGACAGCGCCACGTAGAGATCGCCCGGACGCACCTTGCGCGAGTCGTGGGTGATCCCGGTGACCTCGCCGAAGGCCGGCGGCAGGCCCATCCGCTCCGTGAGCCCCACCAGAGGCCGTGCGGGGTTACTCGTAGGACGCATCGTTGTACTTTCTCGAACCGACATCGCTGTGTGTGATGCCGCCGGAGGCGTCCGGGTTGGCTACCCGATTCAGTCGGCGGTCAACTTCAGGGGTGGCGCGGTGCCCCCCGTGGGCGGGACCTTCTGGGTCTGCAGGGCGAAGTTCATCAGTTCCCTGAAGACCGGCGCCGCCACGTCGCCACCGTAGTAGTCCTTCTGCGGGTTGTGCACGACAACCTGAACGACGACCTGCGGATCGTCGGCCGGGGCGAACCCGGCGAACATGCCCGTGTAGCCGTGGTAGCGGTGGAGCTTGTCGTCGTAGCGCTCCGCGGTCCCGGTCTTCCCCGCCACCCGGTAGCCGGGCAGCTTGGCGCTCTTGCCGGTGCCCTGGTTGACCACGGCCTCCAGCATCGAGGTGAGCCCGTGGGCGGTGGTCGGGCTGATCACCTGGCGGGCCGCGGGGGGCGCCGCCGGCTGGAACTTGCCCTGGCCGTCGTAGGTCCCGGCGATCACGGTCGGCGGGACGCGCATCCCGCCGTTGGCGATGGTCGCGTAGACGCTCGCCATCTGGAGCGACGACACGGAGATCGTCTGGCCGAAGGAGATCGGCCAGCGGTCGGTGCCGCTCCACTTGTCCGGCGGGTTGAGCAGCCCGGCGGTCTCGCCGGGAAGGTCGATACCGGTCTTCTCCCCGAAGCCGAACGCGCGCAGGAAGCCGTAGATGTCGTCCTGCGACAGCCGCTCGCTGGCCAGCATCGTCCCGGTGTTGCTGGACTCCGAGAGGATCCCCGAGAACGTCAGCCGCTGGGTCTTGTGCGGGTGGGAGTCGCAGAACTTCTCGGTGAACTTGTACAGGCAGTAGGGCACGGTGAAGACCGACTCCGGCGTGACGAGCCCCCGCTCCAGCAGGGCCGCCGCGGTGACGATCTTGCCGGTGCTGCCGGGTTCGAACGGCTCCTGGACCACCCGGTTCTTCAGGGCGTCGAGGGAGGCCCTGGAGTAGCGGTTGGGGTCGAAGGTCGGGGTGGAGGCCATCGCCAGGACCTGCCCGGTCGGCGTCATCACGACCGCGGTGCCCCAGTCGGCCTTGTCCTTCTTGACCTCGGCGGCGAGCAGCTCCTCGGCCTTCCACTGGATGTCCTGGTTGATCGTCAGCTGGATGCCCTGGCCCGCGACGGCCTTCTTGGTCTGCCCGTCGCCCATCGGGATGTGCTGGCCGTCGCGGCCGATCTCGACGAGCTGGTGGCCGTCGGCGCCCTTGAGGAGCTTGTTCTCCTGGTACTCCAGGCCGCTGCCGCCGTCGCCCGCCTGGTTGACGAAGCCGATGAGGTTGGAGGCCACCGCGTTGGCGGGGTAGACGCGCCGCGACTCGGGGACGGTGCCGATCCCCGCGTACTTGAATGACATGATCAGCTTGGCCTGCTCGGGCGCGACCCGGTGGGCCAGCTCGGCGTACATCGTGTTCGGGCGGGTCAGGTTCTTGAGGACGTCCGCGGGGTTCAGCCCGAGGACGCTCGCCAGCCGGGCGGCGATCTCGTCGCGCCTGGCCGCCACGATCCGCGTGGGGTCGGCGAAGATCCCGAAGGCGTCCTGGGTCATCGCGAGGGGCGCGCCGGTGGCGTCGATGATCATTCCGCGGCGGGCGGGCAGGTCGATGTCGCGCATCCGCATCTTGATCGCCGCCTCGGAGTACTCCTTGCCCTTGATGGCCTGGAGCTGCACGAGCCGTCCGGCGAACAGCGAGAGGATGAAGGCGATGATCAGCAGCCCGGCGTTGAGCCGCTTCATCGGGTCCGACAGCCGCAGCGCCGGGCGGCGCCGGGGCGGGGGGCGGCGGGGCGGGCGGG
>NZ_BAAAUV010000026.1:0-99653 GCF_039534125.1 Actinocorallia longicatena
CCCCCGCAGGGGACCGGGGCGCGTCCGCTGCCCCGCCAGGCCACGGGCGCGCACGCCGCGCCGCAGCCCCCCGGCACCGGTGCCCACGGCCGCCCGGTCGCGCCGGTCCAGAACGGCACCGGACCCTACCCCGCGCCCACGCCCGCGCCCTCCTACCCCGCGCCCAACGGCACCGGCGGTCACGACCGCAACGGCACCGGAGGCTACGCCCAGGGCGGCACCGGCGCCCACGCCTCGCCCGGCGGGGTGCCGCAGAAGGCCCCGATCGTCGGCGACGACTGGTTCGCCGCCCCCGCCCCGCCGCCGCGGCCCCAGCCCAGCGGCCCGCACGGGCAGATCGTCGTCTACACCCTCCTGGACGGCCGTGAGCAGGCCTTCGACCGGCTGGCCAACGAGCTGGCCAGGGTCGCGACCCAGAACGAGCCCGACATACTGATCTACACCTTCCACGAGGTGGAGGGCGCTCCCACCCAGCGGATCTCCTACCAGCTCTTCAGTGACCGCGAGGCCCACGACGAGCACCAGCGGCAGCCCTACGTCGCCCGGTTCGCCGCCGACAGCCGCACCCACGTGCTGGCGACCAACGTCATCGACCTGAAGCTGACCGGCGGCAGCCTGCCGTTCCTCCAGGCGCCCCGTTAGGCATGATGAACGCATGATCACGTTGTTGACCCGCCCCGGCTGCCACCTCTGCGACGACGCCCGTACCATCGTGGAACGGGTCGCCTCGGACGTCGGCGAGCCGTGGGAGGAACGCGACATCACCCAGGACGAGAAGGATCTGGCCGAGTACCACGATCACATCCCCGTGACCTTCGTGGACGGCAAGCAGATCGACTTCTGGTTCGTGGACGAGAAGCGCCTCCGCACCGCCCTCGCGTCCCGCTGATCCCCGTCGCAGAGGGTCAGGAGATCTAGAACACAGTTCGGTACTTTGTGCGCATGTTCACAAAGGGGTTAACCTGAAGGAAATACGCCCCTCTCCGGAGGAGCCGCTCAGAGAGGCCGCCCACCCGCGATGAGCCCCCGGCAGACGAATCCCAAGGACCCGGTCTCCGGCCTTCCCCAGAAGGGGATTCCCGAGGCCACGGTCGCCCGGCTGCCGGTGTACCTGCGAGCGCTGCACGGCCTCAAGGACAGGGGTGTGGCGACGGTCTCCTCCGAAGAGCTCGCCTCTGCCGCTGGAGTGAACTCCGCCAAACTCCGTAAAGACCTCTCCCACCTCGGCTCGTACGGCACGCGCGGCGTCGGTTACGAGGTTGAGTACCTCGTGTACCAGATCTCCCGTGAACTGGGCCTGACGCAGGACTGGGTCGTGGCCATCATCGGAGTGGGTAACCTTGGCCGCGCTCTCGCCGGATACGGCGGATTCGCGTCCCGAGGTTTCCGGGTGGCCGGGCTGCTCGACGCCGACTCGTCGATCGTGGGGCAGCACATCTCCGGTCTCACGGTGGAGCACACGGACCAGCTGGAGACGATCATCAAGGACCACGGCGTGTCCATCGCCGTCATCGCGACCCCCGCGGCGGCGGCCCAGCCCCTCTGCGACCGGGTGGTCGCGGCGGGTGTCACCAGCGTGCTCAACTTCGCCCCCGTCGTCCTCAACGTCCCGGAGGGAGTCGACGTCCGCAAGGTGGACCTGTCGATCGAACTCCAGATCCTCGCCTTCCACGAACAGCGGAAGGCCGGCGGGCCGGTCGGCGAACTCCCCAACGGGTACATCGAGGTACATCAATGAGTCTGCTCGTTGTCGGGCTGAGCCACCGCACGGCGCCCGTCAGCCTCCTCGAGGCCGCATCCGTCACCGGTGACGACCTGGTGAAGCTGCTGCACGAGGTCCATCTCTCGGTCCGCGAGGTCATGATCGTCTCGACCTGCAACCGGGTCGAGGTCTACGCGGCCGTGGACAAGTTCCACGGCGGCGTCCAGACGATCTCCGAACTGCTCGCCCGGCACAGCGGCGTCCCGCTGGACGAGCTCGCCAAGTACCTGTACGTGCACTACGAGGAGCGCGCGGTCCAGCACGCCTTCGCGGTGGCGGCGGGGCTCGAGTCGATGGTCATCGGCGAGGGCCAGATCCTCGGCCAGATCCGGCAGGCCTACCTGCTGGCGCAGGACGAGGACACGATCGGCAGGGCGCTCCACGAGGTCGTGCAGAACGCCCTGCGCGTCGGGAAGCGCGCGCACTCCGACACCGGGATCGACCAGGCAGGGCCCTCGCTCGTCTCGGTCGGGCTCGAGGTCGCCGCGCGCCACCTCGGCGAGCTGAACGGCAAGAAGGCGCTGGTCGTCGGGGCGGGCGCGATGAGCGGCCTGGCCGTCGCGACCCTGGCCCGGGCGGGCGTCGCCGAGATCGTCGTCGCCAACCGGACCCACGAGCGGGCGGTGCGGCTGGCGGCCAACGCCGAGGTTCCCGCCCGGGCGATCCCGCTGGAGGACCTCGGCCTGGAGCTCGACCGGGCCGACCTGATCATCTCCTGCACCGGCGCGGCCGGGCTGGTCGTCACCGCGGACCAGCTCGCGCCGGGCCGCAGGTTCCTGCTCGACCTCGCGCTCCCGCACGACATCGACAGGGCCGTCCTGGACGTCCCCGGCGTCGGCCTCGCCGGGCTGGAGGACCTGCGCACCGCGCAGGAGGCCGCCCACGCGATCGGCCCCGAGGCCGTCGAGGCGGTCACCGCGATCGTCGCCCAGGAGGTCGAGGACTTCCTGTCCGCGGCGCGGGCGGCGGCGGTCGCCCCCACCGTGGTCGCGCTGCGCAGCAAGGCCGCCGAGGTCGTCGAGCTGGAACTGGCGCGGCTGCGCGCCAAGCTCCCCGGCCTCGATCCCAAGACAGAACACGAGCTCGCCATGACGGTGAAGCGGGTGGCGGACAAGCTGCTGCACGCCCCGACCGTCCGGGTGAAGGAACTGGCGGCGGCCCCGGGCGGGGACGCCTACGCCGACGCCCTCCGCGAGCTCTTCGACCTCGACCCCACGGCCCCCGAAGCCGTGACGCGCGCCGACATGCGCCAGGAACGGAGCAAGCCGTGACCCGTTTGTCCCTGGGTACCCGGAAAAGCCTGATGGCGATGACCCAGTCGGGCCTGGTCGCGGAGGCATTGACGCAGGCCACCGGGCATGACGTTGATCTTGTCGGGGTAACGACCGAGGGTGATGTATCCAAGGCGCTGCTCGCTCAGATGGGCGGTACGGGGGTATTCGTCAACGGGCTGCGGGAGAAGATCCTCTCGGGGGAGGTGGACTTCGCCGTGCATTCGCTGAAGGACCTGCCCACGGCACCGGCCGAAGGGATCACCCTCGTGGCGATCCCGGAGCGCGACGACCCCAGGGACGCCCTGTGCGGCCCCGGCAAGCTCGCCGAGCTCCCCAGGGGCGCGCGGGTCGGCACGGGATCGCCGCGCCGGGTCTCCCAGCTCCGCGCCCTCCGGCCCGACCTCGACGTCGTCCCGATCCGGGGCAACGCCGACACCAGGCTCGGCAAGGTCACCAGCGGTGAGCTCGACGCGATCGTCCTGGCCAACGCCGGGCTCGTCCGCATCGGCCGCACCGAGTCCATCGGGCAGGTCTTCTCGCCGGACGAGATGCTGCCCGCACCGGGTCAGGGCGCGCTGGCACTGGAGTGCCGCAGCGACCGCACCGACCTGCTCGAGATCCTCGGAGTCCTGGACGACCCCGCGACCCGGGCGGCCGTCACCGCGGAACGCACCGTGCTCGCGGTGCTGGAGGCGGGATGTTCCGCACCGGTCGGGGCCTTCGCGCACCTCGAGGTCGTCCGGCCGGACGAAGGCGAAGTACTCGGCCTGACCGCCGCCGTGATCTCTCACGACGGCACCCGCCAGCTCAGGCTCTCGGCGAGCGGCCATCCCGACCGGGCGGAGGAGCTGGGGCGCGAACTCGCGCGGCGGCTCTTCGAACAGGGGGCCGCACAGCTCATGGAGGAACAGTGACGGACCCATCCGCGACGGAGCAGCGTGTCACGCGCAGGGTGACCTTTGTCGGGCTAGGGCCAGGCGACCCGGGTCTGCTGACCCTGCGGGCCGCCGAGGTCCTCGGCCGGGCCGATGTGGTCATCGTCAATCTCTCGACCTGCCCCGCCGAGGTGCTCACGCACGCCAGGACGGGCGCGGAGATCGTCGACGCCGACGAGCGCGACGCGCTCAAGCTGGTGGCGTCGACCGCCTCCGGCCATGTCGTCCGCCTGGTCGCGGGCGACTCGGGTCTCGGCGGCAAGGTCGCCTACGAGGCCGAGGCCTGTGCCGCCGCCGGGATCGAGTTCGAGATCGTGCCGGGCGTCTCCGCCGTCACCGCGGTGCCGCAGTACGCCGGCATCCCGCTGCGCGACGAGAAGACCCGTGAGGTGCGGGTGATCGACGTCGCCGCCGGGGGAGTGGACTGGCGCTCCTACGCCGACGGCGAGGCCACGCTGGTGATCCTCGGCGCCGAGGGCTCGATCAGCGAGGTCGCCAAGGGCCTGATGGCCGCCGGGCGCCCGGACACCACGCCCGCCGCCTACACCGCGCTCGGCTCGACGACCGAGCAGGAGACGGTCGTCACGACCCTGAACCGGCTCTACGCCGACACCAAGGGCATGGACGCCCCCGCGATGATCATCGTCGGCGACGTCGTGGAGTGGCGCAAGAAGCTGTCCTGGTTCGAGACCAAGCCGCTGTTCGGCTGGCGCGTCCTGGTGCCGCGCACCAAGGAGCAGGCCGGTGACCTGTCGGAACAGCTCCGTTCCTACGGCGCGGTGCCCGAGGAGGTTCCAACGATCTCCGTCGAGCCGCCCCGTACGCCCCAGCAGATGGACCGCGCCATCAAGGGCCTGGTGACCGGCCGGTACGAGTGGGTCGTGTTCACCTCGATCAACGCGGTGAAGGCCGTCCGGGAGAAGTTCGACGAGTACGGCCTCGACGCCCGCGCCTACGCGGGTCTCAAGGTCGCGGCCGTCGGCGACCAGACCGCCGCCGCCCTGTGCGAGTTCGGCGTGACGCCCGACCTGGTGCCCGCCGAGAACCACTCCAGCGAGGGGCTGCTGGAGGTCTGGCCGCCCTACGACGAGGACCTGGACCCGATCAACCGGGTGCTGCTGCCGCGCGCCGACATCGCGACCGACCGGCTGATCTCCGGGCTGACCGAGCTCGGCTGGGAGTGCGACGACGTCACCGCCTACCGGACCGTCCGGGCCGCCCCGCCGCCCCAGCCGATCCGTGAGGCGATCAAGGGCGGCGGTTTCGACGCGGTCCTGTTCACTTCGTCCTCGACGGTCAAGAATTTGATTGGAATCGCCGGAAAACCGCACAATGTGACGGTTATCGCGGTCATCGGCCCGCAGACGGCCAAGACCGCCGAGGAATATGGACTCAGGGTCGACGTGATGGCCGACAAACCATCCGTACCGGCCCTGGCGGCGGCCGTCGCGGAGTACGGTGCGAAGCGTCGAGCCGCCCAGGCGGAAGCGGGCGAGGCATTGCGGAAGCCCAGCCAGATGAGGCGAGGGGCGCGGAAGAAGAGGTTCTCCTGATGACATTCCCGGTTGATCGGCCCAGGCGTCTGCGCCGGTCGGGCGCCCTGCGCCGTCTCGTCTCCGAGACGCGCCTGAGCCCGGCCGACTTCATCCTGCCGATGTTCGTGAAGGAGGGCATCAGCGACGCCGCTCCGATCGGATCGATGCCGGGGGTGTTCCAGCACACCCTCGACAGCCTGCGCAAGGCCGCCCACGAGGCGGTCGAGGCGGGCGTCGGCGGGATCATCCTGTTCGGGATCCCCGCGGTCAAGGACGAGCGGGGCTCCGGCGCCGACGACCCGACCGGGATCGTCCAGAAGGCCCTGCGCGACCTGACCGCCGATCTCGGCGACTCGGCGGTGCTGATGACGGACCTGTGCCTGGACGAGTTCACCTCGCACGGCCACTGCGGCCTGCTCACCGCCTCCGGAGAGGTCGACAACGACTCCACGCTGGAGCGCTACGCCTCGATCGCCGTGGCCCAGGCCGCGGCGGGCTCCCAGGTGATCGCGCCCAGCGGCATGATGGACGGCCAGGTCCGCGCCATCCGCGAGGCCCTGGACGGCGCGGGCCACCTGAACATCCCGATCATGGGGTACTCGGCCAAGTACGCCTCGGCCTTCTACGGCCCGTTCCGCGACGCCGCCGAGTGCGCGCCGCAGTTCGGCGACCGCGCCGCCTACCAGCAGGACCCGGCCAACGCCCGGGAGTCCCTGCGCGAGGTCCTGCTCGACCTCGACGAGGGCGCCGACATCGTCATGGTCAAGCCGGCCGGGGCCTACCTGGACGTCGTCCGGAGGGTCAGGGACGCCGTCGAGGTGCCCGTCGCGGCCTACCAGGTCTCCGGCGAGTACGCGATGATCGAGGCCGCCGCCGCCAACGGCTGGATCGACCGCGACCGGGCCATCATGGAGTCGCTGGTCTCCATCAAGCGGGCGGGCGCCGACCTGACCTTGACCTACTGGGCGACCGAGGTGGCGCGCAAACTAGGGTGATCTTCGAGTAGTCAATTAGGACCGTTTCCGGGGGTCGGTGCGCAACTTTCCCCCGCCCCTCGTCATCATCGGGGGAAAGCGGTTCTCTCCGGGGGGCGATTCATGTTGGCGGTCTCACGCTACGCACGGACGAAGAGCAAGGCCGCGGCCCTCGCGCGAGATTACGCCGCCCGGGGCTGGGCCGTGGTCCCCGGAGTCTCCGCGCCCGTCGCGGGCGACCGCGCCTGCTCCTGCGACCGGATGGGCTGTCCCGACCCGGGCGCCCATCCCGTCTCGACCGGCTGGGCCCGGCTGGCCTCCACCGACGCCGAAGTGATCGCCGCCTGGTGGGCCCGGACCCCCGAGGCGGGCGTCATCCTGCCGACCGGCCGGACCTTCGACGTGATCGACGTACCGGCGGCGCACGGCGTCCTGCGGCTGGCGATGCTGCTGCGGGCGGGCGTCGACGTGGGCCCGGTCGCGGCCGTGGGAGACGACCGCTACCTGTTCTTCGTCGCGACCCGCGGCGCCCCCGAGGACGAGGACGAGTGGTGGTCCTGCCACCTCGACTGCTCGCCCGAGTCGATCGCCGACAACCCCGGCATGCGCTGGCACTGCCGCGACAGCTACGTGGTCGCGCCGCCCTCGGTCCTGCCGGGCGGCCGGGAAGTGACCTGGGTCCGCCCCCCGGACGGCTCCCCGCTCCCCGACCCCCTGCGCATCCTCGAGATCCTGGCCGACTGACCGGCCGGCCCCGGCCCTACTTGGTCGGGGCCTTGATCGTCTGCTTCGCGCCCCAGCCGCCGTAGACCGTGGTGAGGCTGATCCTCGGCTTGCCCGCGGCGGTGATGGTGATCTTGAGCTGTTTGGGCAGGGAGCCCGAGCCCATCACGAGCTCGTAGCCGACCTTGGGCTTCTTGTAGCCGGGCGCGATCGCGCTCAGTCCCGACGGGGTCGGCACGGTGCCGATGAAGCGGCTGCCCTTGCGGTCGAAGGTCTCCGACGCCCCCAGGAGGGCCGTCAGGGCGTCCAGGGAGACTCCCCAGCGCGTCTGCGTGGCCAGGACGCCGTAGCCCTTCGCCTTGGCCCCCAGGGGCAGCTTCTGCCACTTGAGGCCCTGCTGGACGTAGGCGTAGTCGCCGACCACGAACGCCGGGCGCTTCAGGTACGGCTTGGGCCCGGTCAGGTTGACCTTGAGGTCGGTCCCCTTGATCTTGACGCCGCCGCTGGCCGTGGTGACGTTCCGGCCGCTGATGAGCCGGAAGCTGATCGTCGCGTAGCCCTTGGCCGCGGCCGCGCTGCTGATCTTGTCGGCGAGGTCGGGCCCGGTCAGCTCGGCGACGGGAGTGACGGGGGACGGCGTGGTCGTGGGGTCGCCGGTGGCCGGCGGGACGGGGGCGGTCGTGATCGCCATCGTGGGCGAGGGACCGGCCTCGGCGTCCTTGTTCTTGGCCCCGTAGACCGCGGCGGCGACGACGCCCACCGCCACGAGCCCGCCGGCGGCCAGCATCAGCGGGCGCCGCGAGGACGAGGCGGAGGCGGGCGCCGAGGAGACGACCTTGGCCCGCGGCGTGGACGAGGTCGGCGCGGGGGCCGTCGCGGCGCGGTGGGCCAGCTCACGGACCCGGGCGCGGCTGCGCTTCTCCCAGTCCGCGCCGAACACCGGCGAGACGGCCTCGTCCAGCTCGGTCAGGAAGTCGGCCGCCCCTCCGGGACGCTTGTCGGCCTCCTTGGCCAGGCCGCGCAGCACCAGCGGGCGCAGCGGGCCGGGGATGTCGCCGACCGGGATCGGGCTGTTGGCGTGCGCCTTGCCGATCGCGTTGGCGGAGCCGGAGAAGACCGGCCGCCCGGTGAGGCACTCGACGAACACGGCCGTCGCGGCGTAGATGTCGGCCTGGGCGCTCTGCGGCGAGCCCTGCCAGCGCTCGGGAGCCTGGTAGGCGGGGTTGCCCGCGGGCGCGCCCTTGCCGCCGGGCACGGCCAGGCAGAAGTCGGCCAGCTTGGCCCTGCCGTCCGGGGCGATCTGCACCCGGTCGGGGGTGATGTCGCCGTGGATGATGCCCTTGGCGTGCGCCGCCGCGAGCCCGAACAGGACGTCCGAGAGCACGACGACCGCCGACTCCGCGTCCAGCGGGTCGCCGAGCAGCCGCCGCAGCGGCACGCCGTCGAAGTACTCCGCGACGATCGCGGCCTCGCCGCCGTTCTCGATGAGTTCGTAGACCTGGACGAGGTTGTCGTCCTCCAGCTGGCTCAGCCAGGTGATGCGCTGCTGGAAAGCGTCATCCCTGCTGACGGCAGCCGAAAGGTAACGTATTGTGACCTGGGTCTTGGTCATCTCGTCCATGGCGAGCACCTGCCGCCCTGATCCGTCGGTCCCCAGCTCTCTTACGAGCGCGAATCCCGGAACCGCCCAGCCCTCCGCCACGTCAAGCCTCTCCATGCCGCCCATTTGCTTCCATGGGTGGATATCGGCTGGCTGATGCCCACGTCAAGGGCGTTACCGTTTTGGTGCTGGCACACTGTGAGGGTGACTTCCACTGAGCGTTCTCGTGACCTTTTCGACCGTGCGCAGGCAGTAGTCCCCGGCGGGGTGAACTCACCGGTCCGCGCCTTCCGCGCGGTGGGCGGCACGCCGAGGTTCATGGCCTCCGCCCGGGGCCCCTACCTGACCGACGCGGACGGCACCGAGTACGTCGATCTGATCTGTTCCTGGGGGCCGATGATCCTCGGCCACGCCCACCCGGACGTCGTCGAGGCCGTGACGGCCGCCGCCGCCCGGGGCACCTCCTACGGCGCCCCGACCCGGGGCGAGGTGGAGCTGGCCGAGGAGATCGTCTCCCGCACCCCGGTGGACAAGGTCAGGCTCGTCAGCTCCGGCACCGAGGCCACCATGTCGGCGATCCGGCTCGCCCGCGGCTTCACCGGCCGGTCGAAGATCGTCAAGTTCGCCGGCTGCTACCACGGCCACGTCGACTCCCTGCTGGCCGCCGCCGGATCCGGCGTGGTCACCCTCGGCCTGCCCGACACCCCCGGCGTGACCGGCGCGACGACCGCCGACACGATCGTGCTGCCCTACAACGACGCGGCCGCCGTCGAGGACGCCTTCACCGAGCACGGCCACGAGATCGCCTGCGTGATCACCGAGGCCTGCCCCTGCAACATGGGGGTCGTCCCGCCGGTCGCCGGCTTCAACGAGCTCCTGCGCCGCCTGACGGCCCGCCACGGCGCCCTGCTGATCATCGACGAGGTGCTGACGGGCTTCCGGGTCACCCGCTCCGGCTGGTTCGGGCGCGAGGGCGTCCAGGCCGACCTGTTCACCTTCGGCAAGGTCATGGGCGGCGGCCTGCCCGCGGCGGCCTTCGGCGGCCGCGCCGACGTCATGGACCACCTGGCCCCCGCCGGCCCCGTCTACCAGGCGGGGACCCTGTCCGGTAACCCGCTCGCGACCGCCGCGGGCCTCGCCACGCTGCGCGCCTGCACCGACGAGGTCTACGCCAAGGTCGACCGCGCCGCAGAGCTCGTCGGGCGCTGGGCGTCCGAGGCGCTGGAGAAGGAGGGGGTCCCGCACCGCCTCCAGACCGCGGGCAACCTGTTCTCCGTCTTCTTCACCGGCGACCGCGTCCTGGACTTCACGCACGCCCAGCAGCAGAACTCGGCCGCCTACGCCGCGTTCTTCCACGAGGCGCTGAAGCGCGGCGTCTACCTCCCGCCGTCCTCCTACGAGGTCTGGTTCCTGTCCGCCGCCCACGACGACGCCGCCCTCGACCGCATCGCCGACGCCCTCCCGCACGCCGCGAGGGCCGCGGCAGGTGCCCTGTAGGCCGCGGGTAGTCTGACTTCGCGATGACTGAGACGACGATCGTTCACCTGCTGCGCCACGGTGAAGTGCACAATCCGGACGGCATCCTGTACGGGCGGCTGCCCGGCTACCACCTGAGCGAAGACGGCGTGCTGATGGCCAAGGCCGCCGCCGACTTCTTCGCCGGGCGGGACATCACCGTCCTGTACTCCTCGCCCATGGAACGCGCCCGGGAGACGGCCGCGCCCATCGCCGAGGTGTTCGGGCTGACCCCGGTGATCGACGAGCGGCTGATCGAGGCCGCCAACAGCTTCGAGGGCGAGAAGTTCGAGGCCAGGATGCTGCGCAGCCCCCGGATGTGGCCGCGCTTCCGCAACCCGGTCAGGCCGTCGTGGGGCGAGCCCTACGAGGAGATCGCCCGCCGGATGCTGCGTGCCGCCTACGCGGCCCGCGACGCCGCCAGGGGCCACGAGGCCGTCTGCGTCAGCCACCAGCTCCCGATCTGGACGGCCAGGCTCAAGGCCGAGGGCAGGCGCCTGTGGCACGACCCGCGCAGCCGCGAGTGCGGGCTGGCCAGTGTGACCAGCCTGGTGTTCGAGGGCAACGCCCTGGTGCGCACCGAGTACGCGGAGCCGGCCGCGGCGCTGATCCGCAACCCCACCGTCCCGGGCGCCTGAACCGCAGGTAGAGTCGCGTACTACCGCGTGTAGTACCTAGAGGAGCCGTCGCATGAACCCCCGAGTCGCCATCGCGGTCGCGGCTGTCGCCGGGCTGTCCGCAGCGGGCTGCTCGGCCAACGCCTCCGACACGCCCGCCGGGAAGGTCATCCCGGCGGCCGACCGCGGCGGGGCCGTGTCCGCGCAGGGCACCGGCCTCGACGACAAGCCGCTGGACCTCGCCGACCACCGCGGCGAGATCGTCGTGGTGAACTTCTGGGGCTCGTGGTGCGAGCCCTGCCGGACCGAGGCGCCGGTCCTGGAGGCCGCGGCGAAGAAGTACACCGGCGTGCGCTTCCTCGGCGTGGACAGCAAGGACACCAAGGACGGCGGCAGGGCGTTCCTGCGCACGTTCAAGCTGTCCTACCCGAGCTTCTTCGACCCCGAGGCCAAGATCGCCGCGGCGTTCAAAACGGTCAACCCCAACTCGCTGCCCGCCACGCTGATCCTCGACCGGCAGGGACGCGTCGCGGTCAACCTGCCGGGCCAGCTCTCGGCCGCCCGGATCGAACCGGTCCTCGACCAGATGGTCGCGGAGAAGTGAGCCTCGCGGCCGGGGTGGGCGACACCGTCGTCAGCGGTTCGCTGGTGGCGGCCCTTCCGCTGGCCGCCGCCGCCGGGCTCGTGTCCTTCCTCAGCCCGTGCATCCTGCCGCTGGTCCCCGGCTACCTGTCCTACGTGACGGGCCTGACGGGCGTCGACATCGCCGACCAGAGGCGCGGACGGGTCGCGGCGGGCGTCGGGCTGTTCGTGGCGGGCTTCACGGTCGTCTTCATCGCCTACGGAGCGTTCTTCGGCGGGCTCGGCGCCTGGCTGAACGACTACGCCGACGTCGTCACCCGCGTCCTCGGCGTCATGACGATCATCTTCGGCCTCGCGTTCATGGGCTTCGTCCCCGGGCTCCAGCGGACCGTGAAGTCCTCGCGGCTCCCGGCGGCGGGCCTGGCGGGCGCCCCGATGCTCGGCGCCCTGTTCGGCATCGGCTGGACGCCCTGCGCCGGGCCCACGCTCGGCGCGATCCAGTCCCTCGCCTACACCGAGGGCAGCGCGGCGCGCGGCGCGGTGCTGTCCCTCTTCTACTGCGCCGGGCTCGGCATACCCTTCCTGCTGACCGCGCTCGCCTACCGTCGTGCCCTCGGCGTGTTCGGCTGGGTCAAGAAGCACTATCTGCTGGTGATGCGGCTCGGCGGCGGGATGCTCGTCGCGATCGGGGTGCTGCTGGTCACCGGGGTCTGGAACGACATGACGATCGAGATGCGCACATGGTTCGGCAGCGGAACGGGGGTGATCTAGGTGGGGCTCACCGGCTGGCTGCGCTGGACGTGGCGGCAGCTCACCTCGATGCGGACCGCCCTGGTCCTGCTGTTCCTGGTCGCGCTCGGCGCGGTCCCCGGCTCGATCTTCCCCCAGCGCGGCATGAACCCCGAGCGGGTCGTGCAGTACTTCGACGAGCACAAGACGCTCGCGCCGATCCTCGACCGGTTCTCGGCGTTCGACGTGTTCGCCGCCCCGTGGTTCGCCGCGATCTACATCCTGCTGTTCGTGTCGCTCGCCGGCTGCGTGATCCCGCGGACCTGGCAGCTCCTGCAGAACGTCAGGGCGCAGCCGCCGTCCACGCCCCGCAACCTCGGCAGGCTCCCGCAGCACGCGACCTTCACCAGCGCGAAGACCCCGGACGAGGCGCTGGCCGAGGCGCACGCCCTGCTGAAGGGCCGCCGCTTCCGCACCGCCCTCGCCGACGGCTCGGTCGCCTCGGAGAAGGGCTACCTGCACGAGACCGGCAACCTGGTCTTCCACCTGTCGCTGCTGGCCCTGCTGTTCTCCGTGGGCATGGGCGCGCTGTTCGGCTACAAGGGCAACGTTCTGGTCACCGAGGGACTCGGCTTCTCCAACTCGGCCTCCCAGTACGACGAGTTCCGCCCCGGCAAGCTGGTCGACGCCACCGAGCTCGACCCGTTCCGGGTGACCGTCAAGGACTTCCAGGCCGACTACATCACCGAGGGGCCTCAGTACGGGCAGGCCAAGGACTTCGCCGCCAGGCTCGGCTACCAGGGGTCGTCCGGCGCGGCGGAGAAGGACTACACGCTGCGCGTCAACCACCCGCTGGAGATCGACGGCAGCAAGCTCTACCTGCTCGGCCACGGATACTCCCCGACCTTCAAGGTCACCGACGCCAAGGGCGACGTGGCCTTCAACGGGCCCGCCCCCTTCCTGCCGCAGGACCAGGGCAGCCTGACGTCCGAGGGCGTCGTCAAGGCCCTCGACGCCAAGCCCGAGCAGCTCGCCTTCATGGCCGTCTTCTGGCCGACGGCCTCCCGCTCGGCCGACGGCAAGACGATCGTCTCGGTGTTCCCCGGCCCGGAGAACCCCGCGGTGTCGATCGCGGGCGTGTTCGCCGGCGACGTCAGCAAGGGCCCGCGCTCGGTCTACCGGATCGACCCGTCCATGCTGACCCGGCTCAAGACCGAGACCAACGTCCTGACGGTCGGCCAGTCGCTCAAGTTCCCCGACGGCAAGGGCAGCGTCGAGTTCACCGGCTACAAGGAGTGGGTGACCCTGACCGTCACCCACGACCCGGGCCGCCTGCCCGCCCTGATCTCCGCCGCCCTGGCCATCGCCGGGCTCGTCGTGTCGTTCATGACCCGCCGCCGCAGGGTGTGGGTCCGTGCGGCCGCCGCGGACGACGGGTCTACGGTGGTCGAGATCGGCGGACTGACCCTCGGCGCTCCGACCGCGGAGTTCGACGACCTCGTGAAGGCCCTCCGGCCCGACGACGCACCAACCGAGCCCGTCGCGGCCGGTTCGACCAAGGAGTAGTCCGGTGGTGAACACCGATCTCGCCAACACGAGCAACAACCTGCTGCTCGTGACGGTGCTGCTGTACGTGGTGGCGATGCTCGCCTATGCCGCGGACCTGGCCGGGACCAAGGCCCCCGCCGGGAAGAAGGTCCCCACCGGCAAGAAGGTCCTCGAAGGGGTGGGCGCTCCGGCCCCCGCCGAACCGGTGGACCTGGAGAAGGAGCCGGAGGAGGGAGGCCGGGACTGGGGCCGTTTCGCGATCGTCGTCACGGTCTTCGGCTGGCTCGCCCACGCCGGCGGCGTCCTGACCCGAGGTCTCGCGGTCGAGCGCTGGCCGTGGGGGAACATGTACGAGTTCGTCGTCGCGATCTGCCTGGCGGCGGTGACGGGCTACCTGATCCTGCTGGTCCGCCAGAAGGCGAAGTTCCTCGGCGCGTTCGTCATGGTCGCCGTCGTGATCGGCCTGGGCGCCGCCACCATCTGGCTGTACCAGGCGCCGGGGGAGCTCGTCCCGGCCCTGAAGTCGTACTGGATCGCCATCCACGTGACGGCCGCGATCGTCGCCTCCGGCGGGTTCACGGTCGGCTTCGTGGCGACCCTGCTCTACCTGGCGGCCGTGCGGTTCGAGACCAAGGGCAGGCCGGCCTTCATGGCCAAGCTGCCCAAGGCCGAGGAGTTCGACCGGCTCTCCCACAAGGCGATCATGTTCGTCTTCCCGATCTGGACCTTCGCGATCATCGCGGGCGCGATCTGGGCCGACGAGGCCTGGGGCCGCTACTGGGGCTGGGACCCCAAGGAGACCTGGTCCTTCATCGTCTTCGCCATCTACGCCGGTTACCTGCACGCGCGGGCCACGGCGGGCTGGAAGGGCAAGAAGGCCGCGATCGTCTCGCTGGTCGGCTACGCGGCCCTTCTGTTCAACCTCGTGGGCGTCAACGTCTTCCTGAACGGGCTGCACAGCTACTCGGGGATGTGATCTTGGCTCTTCCACGCTTGAATGGGCTCTCAGGTTGTGAGGTCGGGCAAGCGTGGGAGTAGCGCATGCGGTGGGGACGGCACAGGAAGACCTCTGAGGCCTATCGGCCGGCGCCCCCCGAGAAGATGAGACCCGCCGACGCCCAGCCGAGAGACCGCCGCGGGATCTTCCGCGTGGCGGGCCGCGACGACTCCTCCGTGGGACGCCGCTCGCGGTTCGAGGGCTTCGAGCTCGACGACGAGATCAAGCGGGTCGCCGCGCATCCGCCCGATCGCCCGTCGAGGGGCGACGGCAGGGTGCACTGCGGCTCGCTGGAGCGCATCCTCTACCGGCAGTGGGACGGTTCCCCGCCGCCGGAGTCGGTGCGGGCGGTGGAGAGCCTCGCGGCGCTGCCCGACGGCCTCAAGGACAAGCTGGCGCTCGGGCTGGACGGCATCTACGTCGGCCCTGGCGGAGTACCCGACCTCGACGACATGGGTCATCTCAAGGGCCGTCCGCTGCCCTCGGGAAGGGCCACCTGGGACATCTGCGCGGGGGCGTACGGTGACCGGAAGGTCGTCGTGGGAGACCGGCCGTCACCGACGCCGGACGTCATGATGCACGAGGTCGGGCACGCGCTCGACCACGTCGACGAGCCGGGTGCGGGATGGCGAAGCGACGGCGAGGAGTTCAGGGTCCTCTACGAGCGCTGCGCCCCCCACCTCATCTCGGATTTCCACAGCCAGGCCGGGGTGCTCGGGCGGCGCGAGTTCTTCGCCGACGCGTTCGCGGCGATCGCGTCGCGGCAGCGGCCCGCCCTCGTCGACATGCTCGGCGGGAACATCCGGATCGCTCTCGACGTGATGCTCTTCTTCAACCGCCGTTACGGAATCTGAAGGAGTACGGGGATGTACGTGGTCAGACTCGATAACGGAAGACTTCGGGTCCCGCACAGCGAGCTCACCGAGGACGGCGGGATCGCGCAGGCGTATGTCGAGATCGGTCCGGATGACCCGGACTACGAGCGGCTCTCCGAGCAGGCGCTCTCGGAGGCGGAGCTGGCCGAGACCAAGGCGCGGTGGCAGGCCGACGACGAGGCGCTGCGCGTCCAGTTCGAGGAGTGGCGCGACGCCCAGAGCGACTAGCGGGCTTCGACGAGCGGTTCGTCGCCACGCAGCAGGGCGTGGACTTCGGACTCCCGGAAGCGGCGGTGTCCGCCCGGGGTGCGGATGCTGCTGATGCGACCGGCTGCCGCCCAGCGGGTGACCGTCTTGGGGTCCACCCGGAACAGTGCGGCGACCTCACCTGGGGTCAACAGACGCTCACTGGTGCTTTCCACGGATTCTCTCCCCTTTTGTCCCGCTCTGGTGGCGGGTGGATGGATTCCAAGTGTGCCGGGTCAAGACCGATTCGTGCCCTGATTTCGTAAAACATAACTGTGTGTGACGTCGTGACCTGGGCATATAGCCGGAAGTAACCATGACATGTCTCACAGGAGTCCCGGTGATCTCACTGACACCGGTCTTGACCGGCCAGAACATTCGCAGAAGCGGGTTTCGGCAGGTGGTGCGGGCGGACGAAGATCCGATACGGATAAGCTCACTCCATGTCCGATCTGGTGACTTTGGCGGAGATCGAGGCGGCGGCCGTGCGATTGACGGGTGTCGCCGTCCACACCCCATTGGTCGCCTTTCCCGGAAAGCCGCTCCATATCAAGGCGGAGTCGCTTCAGCCGGTCGGGGCGTTCAAGCTGAGAGGCGCTTATGCGGCGCTGACCGCGGGTGCTCCGGTCCAGGGCGTGATCACCCATTCGAGCGGAAACCACGCCCAGGCGATCGCCTGGGCGGCACGCGAGCTCGGCATCCCGGCCGTCCTGGTGATCCCGAACAACGCGCCGAGCGTCAAGATCGACGCCTGCCTGGACCTCGGGGCGGAGGTCGTCCTCGTCGAGCCGACCATCGAGGCTCGGACCGAGACGGCCGACCGGCTGGCCACCGCGCACGGCTACGAGCTGGTCCCCCCGTTCGACGACCGCCGGGTGATCGCCGGTCAGGGCACCATCGGGCTGGAGATCCTCGCCGAGCGTCCGGCCACCGACGTGATCCTGGTGCCGGTGGGCGGCGGCGGGCTGATCGCCGGGATCGCCACCGCGGTGAAGGCGCTGAGCCCGACAACCAAGATCATCGGAGTGGAGCCCTCCCTGGCCGCCGACGCCAGGGACTCCTTCCTCCTCGGCCGCCCCGTCGCCTGGGACCCCAGGGACACCGGCCGGACGATGGCCGACGCGCTCCGCGTGAATCGTGTCGGAGACATCCCTTTCGCGCACATCGCGGAATATGTCGACGACATCATCACGGTCACCGAGGAAGAGATCTTCGACGCCATGCGGCAGCTCGCGGTGAAGACCCACCTGATCGCCGAACCGGGGGGCGCCGTCGCGACCGCCGCCTATCTGCACCACGCCGATGAGCTGCCGGCCGGAAAGCACTGTGCGGCCGTGCTTTCGGGGGGCAATGTGGACCCCGGACTCCTGTTCGGCTGAACCGCGGATAGTCTCATAGGACCATGCGTTCTGTCATCGCCTACACCTCGGCCCGGATCCTGCTCTTCGCAGCGACCGCCGTCATCCTGTACCTGATCGGCCTCACGGGGCTGATCAATCTCGCGCTGGCCGTGCTGATCTCCGGCATCGTCAGCTATGTTCTGCTGTCCCGGCAGCGCGACGCCGTCTCGACGGCGTTCGTGTCGAAGAAGGACCAGCTGACCAAGTCCACCGCGGACGAGGACTAATCTCGACCTCATGACCCGCGCTGATCTTGACAAGAAGCCCGAAGACGTCGCCGCGATGTTCGACCGGACGGCCGAGAAGTACGACCTTCTCAACAGCCTGATGACCGGCGGGCAGGACCGCGCCTGGCGCAGGGCGGTCGCGCGGGCGATCGGCGCCCGTCCGGGGGAGAGGGTCCTGGACCTCGCCGCCGGCACCGGAACCTCCAGCGCGGCGATCGCCGCCGCCGGTGCCGAGGTCGTGGCCTGCGACTTCTCTCTCGGGATGCTCCAGGTCGGCACCCGCCGCCTCGACGACTCGCGGGGCGTCACCTTCGTCGCGGGCGACGCGCTCAGGCTCCCCTTCGCCGACTCCTCCTTCGACGCCGTCACCATCTCGTTCGGCCTGCGTAACGTCGCGGATGTGGATGTGGCACTGAAGGAGATGCTCAGGGTCGCCCGCCCCGGCGGCCGCCTCCTGGTCTGCGAGGTCAGCCACCCCCCGAACAAGCTCCTGGCGGCCGGCCACGCCCTCCACCTGAAGCGCGGGCTGCCCCTCCTGGCGAAGGCCTCCTCGAACCCCGACTCCTACAACTACCTCGCCGAGTCCACGCTCCGCTGGCCTGACCAGGCGGGACTGTCGGCCCTCCTCCGCGACGCCGGCTGGTCCCGCGTCCAGTGGCGCGACCTCACCTTCGGCGTCGTGGCCCTCCACCGCGCCTGGAAGCCCGAACTTTAACTTCAGCCGAGTTTCGGCAGGTGGAGTAAGGTAAGCCTTCATTACTCGCCGGTAGGAACCTCTTCCCCCCATTGCGCTGACGACGGGTGTAGCCTCGCAAAGACAGTGCCTTGTGAAGTAGTTCACAAGGGAACTTGCGTGCGTTTGCGAGGGTTGGAAGTTGAGCGAGCATTCCCCCCAGGCCGCCGATGTGATCGTGGTGGGGGCCGGGCCGGCCGGGTCCACCACGGCTTATTATCTCGCGCAGGCTGGGTTGAAGGTGTTCCTTCTCGAGAAGGCGACCTTTCCGCGGGACAAGATCTGCGGGGACGGGCTGACACCGCGCGCCGTCAGGCAGCTCATCGCGATGGGCGTCGACATCAACGCGCCCGGGTGGATCCGTAACAAGGGGCTGCGGATCTACGGCGGCGGGGTGAAGATCGAGCTGCCGTGGCCGGAGCTGGCGAGCTTCCCCGACTTCGGCCTGGTGCGGCCCCGTATGGACTTCGACCAGCTTCTCGCCGAGCACGCGGCGAAGGCCGGAGCGACCCTGCTCCAGGGCACGAACGTCACCGAGCCCATCATCGACGAGCGCACCGACCGCGTCGTCGGCGTGCGGGCGGTCGACAAGAAGAGCGGTACGGCGCGTGAGTTCCGCGCCCCGCTGGTCGTCGCCGCCGACGGCAACAGCGCCCGGCTCGCCCTCGCCCTCGGGATCCGCAAGCGTGAGGACCGGCCGCTGGGCGTCGCGGTCCGGCGCTACTACGAGACGCCGCGCCACGACGACGACTACATGGAGTCCTGGCTCGAACTCTGGGACGGCGACAAGCTTCTCCCCGGCTACGGCTGGGTCTTCGGGTGCGGCAACGGCACCTCGAACGTCGGGCTCGGGCTGCTCAACACGTCCAAGTCCTTCCAGAACACCGACTACCGCGCGATGCTCCAGCGGTGGACCGCCGGAATGCCCGAGGAGTGGCAGTTCGACGAGGCCCACGCGACGGGACCCATCCGCGGGGCGGCCCTGCCGATGGGATTCAACCGGCAGCCGCACTACTCGCGGGGCCTGCTCCTGGTGGGCGACGCGGGCGGAATGATCAACCCGTTCAACGGCGAGGGCATCGACTACGCGATGGAGTCCGGCCATCTGGCCGCGGGCATCGTCGTGCAGGCACTGGCCCGGCCGACCGCCGCACAGCGGGAACGGGCGCTCTACGAGTACCCGCGCATCCTCAAGGAGGAGCACGGGGGGTACTTCACGATCGGGCGCGTGTTCGTGAAGGCCATCGGCGACCCGCGGGTGATGAAGTTCGCCACCCGGCACGGGCTGCCCCATCCGACGCTGATGCGGTTCACGCTGAAGCTCCTGGCCAACCTCACCGACCCGCGCGGCGGCGACTCGATGGACCGCATCATCAATGCGATGTCGAAGATCGCCCCCGCGGCCTGACCCGTTGTTTCCCAACAGAAACCCCGTTGGTACAGACCAATGACGTATCTCACTAGGATGATGCAGCTCACAAGGGTGAGCTCCATCACGAGCTATGAGGGGGGTGTGTAAACCCGTGGACCTCTACTACCCGATCATCGGTCTCGCGGCGCTGGCAGCGGCCTTCGCCATCGGCTCGGTGGTCATGGCCGCCTTCACCGGGCCCAAGCGCTGGAACCGGGCGAAGCTCGAAGCGTACGAGTGCGGAATCGAGCCGACGCCGCAACCGGTCGGCGGCGGCCGCTTCCCCGTGAAGTACTACCTCACGGCGATGCTCTTCATCGTCTTCGACATTGAGATCATTTTCCTCTATCCCTGGGCCGTCGCCTTCGACCACTTGGGGATTTTCGGTCTCGTCGAGATGGTGCTCTTCATCGTCACCGTCCTCGTCGCGTACGCCTATATCTGGCGTCGCGGCGGTCTGGAGTGGGACTAGAAATGGGCTTGGAAGAGAAACTCCCCAGCGGATTCCTGCTCAGCACGGTCGAGCAGGTGGCGGGCTGGGCGAGGAAGAGTTCGGTGTGGCCCGCCACGTTCGGTCTCGCCTGCTGCGCCATCGAGATGATGGCGACGGGGGACCCGCGCCACGACATGGCGCGCTGGGGCATGGAACGTGCGTCTGCGACCCCTCGGCAGGCGGACCTGATGATCGTGGCCGGCCGGGTGAGCCAGAAGATGGCGCCGGTCCTGCGGCAGATCTACGACCAGATGTCCGAGCCCAAGTGGGTCATCGCGATGGGCGTGTGCGCCTCCTCCGGCGGCATGTTCAACAACTACGCGATCGTCCAGGGCGTCGACCACATCGTCCCCGTGGACATCTATCTCCCCGGCTGCCCGCCGCGCCCGGAGATGCTGCTGGACGCGATCCTGAAGCTGCACGACAAGATTCAGAACACGAAGCTGGGCGCGCAGCGCGAGAAGCAGATCGTCGAGCTCGAGAACGCGAAGCTGCGGCGGCTGCCCCTGCTCGGCCAGTCGGGAGCGATCTGATGTCCGAACGGCACGGCATGTTCGGCGCGAACACCACGGGCGACACGTCCGGATACGGGCGGCTCGTGGTGGCCGCGCCCAAGAAGGCCTCCTCCCCGCGCCCTTACGGGGACTACTTCGACGAGGTCGCCGACGAGCTGGAGCGCTCCGGTCTCGGCGACGCGATCGAGCGGACGGTCGTCCACCGCGGCGAGATCACCTTCCATGTGAAGCGTGAGCGCGTCGTCGAGGTGATGCGGACCCTGCGGGACGAGCCCGCACTGCGCTTCGAGCTCTGCACGGGAGTCTCGGGCGTGCACTACCCGCAGGAGACCGGCGAGGAGCTGCGCGCCGTCTACCACCTGCTGTCGATGACGCACAACCGGCGCGTGCGCGTCGAGGTGTCCGCCCCGGACGCCGACCCGCACATCCCCTCGGTCGTCTCGGTCTACCCGACCAACGACTGGCACGAGCGGGAGACCTGGGACTTCTTCGGCATCGTCTTCGACGGCCACCCGTCGCTGACGCGCATCGAGATGCCCGACGACTGGGTCGGCCACCCGCAGCGCAAGGACTATCCCCTCGGCGGCATCCCCGTCGAATACCGCGGCGCCGAGATCCCGCCGCCCGACCAGCGGAGGTCGTACTCATGACGACGAGTTACGACGCGTACAGCGCCGGTGCGACGGACGACGGCGGGACCGAGGGCAAGGTGTTCAACCTCGCCGGCGCGGACTGGGACGAGGTCGTCGCCGGCGCCAAGGACGCCGAGAACGACGAGCGCCTCGTCATCAACATGGGCCCGCAGCACCCGTCGACCCACGGTGTGCTCCGCCTGATCCTCACCCTCGACGGCGAGTCGGTGGACGAGTGCCGCGTCGGCATCGGCTACCTGCACACCGGCATCGAGAAGAACATGGAGTTCCGCACCTGGACGCAGGGCACCACGTTCTGCACCCGGATGGACTACCTGGCTCCGATCTTCAACGAGACGGCCTACTGCCTCGCGGTCGAGAAGCTGCTGGGCGTCACCGACCAGATCCCCGAGCGGGCCAGCGTCATCCGCGTGATGATGATGGAGCTCAACCGGATCTCCTCGCACCTGGTGGCCATCGCGACCTTCGGCCTGGAGCTGGGCGCGACGACCGTCATGCTGAACGGGTTCGTCGAGCGCGAGTACACCCTCGACCTGTTCGAGGAGATCGCCGGCCTGCGGATGAACATGGCCTACGTCCGTCCCGGCGGCGTGGCGCAGGACATCGGCCCGCCCGCGATCTCCAAGCTCCGCGAGTACCTGGAGCGGATGCCGCAGCGGTTCGCCCAGATGCGCAAGCTGATGGACGCCAACCCGGTCTACCTGGCCCGCACCAAGGACGTCGCCTACCTCGACCTCACCGGCTGCATGGCACTCGGCATCACCGGGCCCGTGCTGCGGTCGGCGGGGCTGCCGTGGGACCTGCGCAAGACGCAGCCGTACTGCGGTTACGAGACCTACGACTTCGAGGTGCACACGCAGGAGTCCTGCGACGTGTACGGCCGCTATCTCGTCCGCATGGCCGAGATGGAGGAGTCGCTGAAGATCGTCGAGCAGTGCGTCGAGCGGCTGACCAAGGGCTCCGCCAAGGACGGCCCGGTCATGATCGAGGACAAGAAGATCGGCTGGCCCGCACAGCTGGCCATCGGCGCCGACGGCATGGGCAACTCGCCCGCGCACATCGGCCACATCATGGGCGAGTCCATGGAAGCGCTGATCCACCACTTCAAGCTGGTGACCGAGGGCTTCCGCGTCCCCGCCGGGCAGGTCTACTCGGCCGTCGAGTCGCCGCGCGGCGAGCTGGGCGTCCACCTGGTCTCCGACGGCGGGACCCGTCCCTACCGGGCCCACTTCCGGGACCCGTCGTTCACCAACCTTCAGGCCACGGCCGCGATGTGCGAGGGCGGATTCGTCGCCGACGTCATCGCCGCGGTCGCGTCCCTCGACCCCGTGATGGGAGGCGTCGACCGATGACCACATTCCTGGGCACACCCGGTTCGGGCAACCCGAACGGGCCCGGAAACCTGCACTTCGAGGCGGGCGAGCCTTACGACGTCGAGACGCGGCAGCGCCTCGAACAGGACGCCAAGGACATCATCTCCCGCTATCCGCAGACACGCTCGGCGCTGCTGCCGATGCTGCACCTCGTGCAGTCCATCGACGGGCGGATCACCGAGCAGGGCGTGAACTTCTGCGCCGCCATGCTCGACATCACCCCCGCGCAGGTGACGGGCGTCGCGACCTTCTACACCCAGTACAAGCGGAAGCCGATGGGCACCTACCACGTGGGCGTGTGCATCAACACGCTCTGCGCGGTCCTCGGCGGCGACCAGATCTGGGAGGAGCTGAGCGAGCACGTCGGCGTCGGCCACGACGAGACGACCGAGGACGGCAAGATCTCCCTCGAACGTCTCGAGTGCAACGCGGCCTGCGACTTCGCGCCGGTCATGATGGTCAACTGGGAGTTCTTCGACAACCAGACCCCTGACAGCGCGAAGGAACTCGTCGACGACCTGCGCTCCGGCAAGGACGTCGCCCCCACGCGCGGCGCCGCGAAGCTCTGCTCGTTCAAGGACGCCTCCCGCGTCCTGGCCGGCTTCGCCGACGGACGCGCCCACGAGGGACTCCAGGCCGGGCCCGAGTCGCTGCGCGGCGTCGAGCTCGCCAAGGAGAAGGGATGGGAGGCGCCATGACGACGCTGACTCCGGTCCTCACCAAGAACTGGGACCAGGCCGACTCCTTCACCCGTGAGGCCTACGAGCGCAACGGCGGCTACGCCTCCCTGCGCACGGCCCTCGGGATGGAGCCGTCGGCCATCGTCGACGCCGTCAAGGACTCCGGTCTGCGCGGCCGCGGCGGCGCCGGCTTCCCCACCGGCATGAAGTGGGGCTTCCTGGCCCAGGGCACCGGCAAGCCCACCTACCTGGTGGTCAACGCCGACGAGTCCGAGCCGGGCACCTGCAAGGACATCCCGCTGATGATGGCCGACCCGCACGTGCTGGTCGAGGGCGTCATCATCTCCTCGTTCGCGATCGGCGCGCACCACGCGTTCATCTACGTGCGCGGCGAGGTCCTGCACGTGATCCGCAGGCTCCAGGAGGCCGTCAAGGAGGCGTACGAGGCCGGATATCTCGGCTCGAACATCCTCGGCAGCGGTTTCGACCTGGAACTGGTCGTGCACTCCGGTGCGGGCGCCTACATCTGCGGTGAGGAGACGGCGCTCCTCGACTCCCTCGAGGGGTTCCGTGGACAGCCCAGGCTCAAGCCCCCGTTCCCGGCGGTCGCGGGCCTCTACGGCGGACCCACCGTCGTGAACAACGTCGAATCGATCGCGTCCGTTCCCTCGATCGTGGGAAAGGGCGCCGACTGGTTCGCGAGCATGGGAACCGAGAAGTCCAAGGGCTTCGGGATCTTCTCGCTGTCGGGGCACGTCACCCGGCCCGGGCAGTACGAGGCTCCCCTCGGCATCACCCTGCGGGAGCTGCTCGACATGGCGGGCGGCGTCCGGGAGGGCCACGAACTCAAGTTCTGGACCCCCGGCGGCTCCTCCACGCCGATCTTCACCGCCGAGCACCTGGACGTCCCGCTCGACTTCGAGTCGGTCGGCGCCGCCGGATCCATGCTCGGCACCCGCGCGCTGCAGATCTTCGACGAGACGACCTGCGTGCTGCGGGCCGTCCTGCGGTGGACCGAGTTCTACGCGCACGAGTCCTGCGGCAAGTGCACCCCCTGCCGGGAGGGCACCTACTGGCTCAAGCAGATGCTGAAGCGTCTGGAGAAGGGCCAGGGCGGCGAAGAGGACCTCACCACCCTCAACGACATCGCCGACAACATCCTCGGACGGTCGTTCTGCGCCCTCGGCGACGGCGCGACCAGCCCGATCCACTCGTCGATCAAGTACTTCCGCGAGGAGTACCTGAGGCACTTCGAGCACGGCGGCTGCCCCTTCGACACCGCCAAGTCCACGAAGTGGGGGGCATGAGCATGACCGCAACTTCTGAGAGCGCGGTCGCACAGTCCGAAGACCTGGTCAAGGTGACCATCGACGGCTTCGAGATCTCCGTGCCCAAGGGCACGCTGATCATCCGGGCCGCCGAGCTCCTGGGCATCCAGATCCCGCGCTTCTGCGACCACCCGCTGCTCGACCCGGTCGGCGCCTGCCGCCAGTGCCTGGTCGACATCCCCGACGCCGGCAACGGACGCGGCTTCCCCAAGCCGCAGGCGTCCTGCACCATCCCGGTCGCGCCGGGCATGGTCATCAACACCCAGCTCACCTCTCCTGTGGCCGACGCGGCGCAGAAGGGCGTGATGGAGTTCCTGCTCATCAACCACCCGCTGGACTGCCCGGTCTGCGACAAGGGCGGCGAGTGCCCCCTGCAGAACCAGGCGATGTCCAACGGGCGCGGTGAGACCCGGTTCGTCGAGCTGAAGCGGACCTTCCCCAAGCCGCTGCCGCTCTCCTCCCAGGTGCTGCTCGACCGCGAGCGCTGCATCCAGTGCGCCCGCTGCACCCGGTTCAGCGACCAGATCGCCGGCGACGCCTTCATCGACCTGTTCGAGCGGGGCGCCAAGGAGCAGGTGGGCACCGCGGACGGCAAGCCGTTCTCGTCCTACTTCTCCGGCAACACCGTCCAGATCTGCCCGGTCGGCGCGCTGACCGGGGCGGCCTACCGGTTCCGGTCCCGGCCGTTCGACCTCGTGTCGACGCCGAGCGTCTGCGAGCAGTGCTCGGCCGGCTGCGCCCAGCGGACCGACCACCGGCGCGGCAAGGTCACCCGCCGCCTCGCCGGTGACGACCCGCAGGTCAACGAGGAGTGGAACTGCGACAAGGGCCGGTGGGCGTTCACCTACGCCACCCAGCCCGACCGGCTCACGCATCCGCTGGTCCGTGACGCCGACGGCGTGCTCCGGCCCGCCTCCTGGCCCGAGGCCCTCGACGCCGCCGCGCGCGGCCTCGCGGGACGGTCCGCGGGCGTGCTGACCGGTGGACGCCTGACCCTGGAGGACGCCTACGCCTACTCCAAGTTCGCCCGCGTCGCCCTCGGCACCAACGACATCGACTTCCGCTCCCGGCCGCACAGCTGGGAGGAGGCCGACTTCATCGCCCACTCGGTCGCCGGTCACGGCATCGAGGTCTCCTACGCCGCGCTGGAGAACGCGCCGGTCGTGCTGCTCGCGGGCTTCGAGCCCGAGGAGGAGTCGCCGATCGTCTTCCTGCGGCTGCGGAAGGCCGCGCGCAAGAACGGCCAGAAGGTCCTGTCGATCGCCCCGTTCGCCACCCGCGGGCTGGAGAAGCTCAACGGCACCCTGATCCAGGCCGGTCCCGGAGCCGAGGCCGAGGCGCTCAGCATCAACGGCAGGGCCGCGGAGGAGCTCAGGGCCGACGGCTCGGTGATCCTCGTCGGTGAGCGCCTCGCCCAGGTCCCCGGCGCGCTCAGCGCGGTCGTCCGCCTCGCGCAGACGACCAACGCCAGGCTCGCCTGGGTGCCGCGCAGGGCCGGAGAGCGTGGAGCCGCCGAGGCCGGCGCGCTTCCGGGCCTCCTGCCGATCGGACGCCCGATCACCGACCCCGAGGCCCGCGCCGAGGTGGCCCGCGCCTGGGGCGTCGCGGCGCTGCCCGAGGAGCCCGGCAGGGATGGCAACGCCATCCTCGCCGCCGCCCTCGCCGGTGAGATCGACGCCCTGGTCATCGGCGGTGTCGAGCTCGACGATCTGGCCGACCCGGCCGCGGCCGCCGAGGCCCTGGCCGGGACCCGGTTCATCGTCTCCCTCGAACAGCGGGTCAGCGCGGTCACCGACCGGGCCGACGTGGTGCTGCCGGTGGCGACCGTCCAGGAGAAGTCCGGGACGTTCGTGAACTGGGAGGGCCGCGGCCGCCCGTTCGAGACCGCGCTGAAGGTTCCGGGCATCATGTCCGACCTGAAGGTGCTGGGCGCGATCGCCGACGAGATGGACGTCCACCTCGGGCTCCCCGACGCGGCGGCCGCCCGGCGTGAGCTGTCCGACCTCGGCTCCTACCGGGGCGACCGCCCGGAGGCTCCGCACCAGCTCGCCGAGTTCACCTTCACGCCCGGCCAGGGCGAGGCGGTGCTCGCCACCTGGCGGCTCCTCCTCGACGACGGCCGGCTCCAGGACGGCGAGCCGCACCTCAAGGGCACCGCGCGTCCGTCGGTCGCCAGGCTGTCGGGCAAGACCGCCGCGGAGAACGGGATCGAGGGCACGGCGACCGTCTCGACGGCCCGCGGCTCGATCACCGTCCCGGTGGAACTCGCCGACCTGCCCGACGGCGTCATCTGGCTCCCCGGCAACTCGTCCGGGATCAACCTGCTCCGTGACCTCGTTGCCACGACGGGCTCGATCGTGAAGATCGATTCAACTGCGAAGATCGGAGGTGTGAGCTAAATGGATCCCACACTTCCCGGCTTCGGCCAGGACCCGTGGTGGCTGGTCCTCGGCAAGGTGCTGGTCGTCTTCGTCTTCCTGGTCCTGACCGTGCTCCTGTCCATGTGGGTGGAGCGGCGTGTCATCGGCCGGATGCAGCTGCGGCTCGGCCCGAACCGGTGCGGGCCGTTCGGCCTGCTCCAGGGCCTCGCGGACGGCGTGAAGCTGGCGCTGAAGGAGGACATCGTCCCCACCGGGGTCGACAAGATCGTCTTCTGGACGGCCCCGGTGATCTCCGCGATCCCGGCGTTCGTGTCGTTCATCATCATCCCGTTCGGCCCGACGGTCTCGATCTTCGGTCACCAGACGCCGCTGCAGGGCACCGACCTCCCGGTGGCGGTCCTGCTGGTGCTCGCGATGAGCTCCATCGGCGTCTACGGGATCGTGCTGGCCGGCTGGTCGTCGATGTCGCCCTACTCGCTGCTCGGCGGGCTGCGCTCCAGCGCCCAGGTGATCTCCTACGAGATCGCGATGGGCCTGTCGTTCGTCGCGGTGTTCCTGTTCTCCGGCACCCTGTCCACCTCGGGCATCGTCGCCGCGCAGCAGGACCGCTGGTTCGCCGTGATGCTGCTGCCCTCGTTCATCGTCTACGTCATCACGATGATGGGCGAGTCCAACCGCATCCCCTTCGACCTCCCCGAGGGCGAAGGCGAGATCGTCGGCGGTTTCCACACCGAGTACTCCTCGCTGAAGTTCGCGATGTTCTTCCTCGCCGAGTACATCAACCTCGCGACCCTCTCCGCCCTCGCCACCACGCTGTTCCTCGGCGGCTGGCGGGCGCCCGCCCCCATCTCCACCTTCTGGCCGGGCGCCAACGAGGGCTGGTGGCCGATCCTGTGGTTCCTGGCCAAGCTGTGGATGTTCATCTTCTTCTTCATCTGGCTGCGCGGCTCGCTCCCGCGGGTCCGCTACGACCAGCTGATGAAGCTCGGATGGAAGATCCTCATGCCGGTCTCGCTCGGCTGGATCCTGCTCGTCGCCACCATCCGCGCGCTGCGCAACGAGGGCCACGACCTGGCCTCGTTCAGCGTCGTCGCGGCGGTGCTCGTCGCGCTGGCCCTGGGCGGCTCGATCGTCTGGGACATGCTCAAGAAGGACAAGCGGCAGCTCGTCCCGGACCTCGAGGCACCGGCCACCGCGAAGGACGCCTTCGCGGGCGGCTTCCCGGTGCCGCCGATGGACGCCCCGCACTACCACGGCGTGGGCGTCACCCCCAGCGCTCCCGCGGCCAAGAAGGAGGTCACCAGTGGGACTCACTGACTTCCTGAACCCGGTCAAGGGGTTCGGAGTCGCCTTCCACCAGATGTTCACGAAGGTGGAGACGGTCCAGTACCCCGAGGTGAAGGTGGCCACCGCGCCGCGCTTCCATGGACGGCACCAGCTCAACCGCTGGCCCGACGGCCTCGAGAAGTGCATCGGATGCGAACTGTGCGCCTGGGCCTGCCCCGCCGACGCGATCTTCGTCGAGGGCGGCGACAACACCGAGGACGAGCGCTACTCGCCCGGTGAGCGGTTCGGCCGCGTCTACCAGATCAACTACCTGCGCTGCATCCTGTGCGGCCTGTGCATCGAGGCGTGCCCGACCCGGGCGCTCACGATGACCAACGAGTACGAGCTGGCCGACGACAGCCGCGAGTCGCTGATCTACACCAAGGAGATGCTGCTCGCCCCGCTGCGCGAGGGCATGGAGCTCCCCCCGCACGAGATGAAGCTGGGCGAGACCGAAGAGGACTACTACCGCCTCGGCCTCGGCACTGAGTCGGCTCCCACCGGGGAAGGTGAGTTCTGATGGTCGCCTTCTGGATCCTCGGCGTCATCGCCTCCACCGCCGCACTGGCGATGATCTTCCAGCGGAAGGCCGTCTACTCGGCGCTGCTGCTGGCCGTCGTCATGCTCAGCCTCGCTGTGCTCTACGCCGTGCAGGACGCGCCGTTCCTGGCCTTCGTCCAGGTGATCGTCTACACCGGCGCGGTGCTGATGCTGTTCCTGTTCGTGCTGATGCTGGTGGGCGTCGCGTCCACCGACTCCCTGGTGGAGACGATCACGGGACAGCGGTTCTGGGCGGCGGTCGCGGGCCTCGGCTTCGGCGGCCTGCTGGTGTTCGGCCTGGGCGGGGCGGTGTTCGACGGCTACACCGGCCTCAAGGACGCCAACTCCCAGGGCAACGTGCTCGGCCTCGCCCGGCTGATCTTCACCAAGTACGTGTTCGCGTTCGAGGTGACCAGCGCCCTGCTGATCACCGCGGCGCTGGGCGCGATGGTCCTGGCCCACAAGGAGCGCGTGTCGCCGAAGGCGACCCAGCGCCAGCTCTCGGAGGAGCGCTTCAAGTCCGGCGTCCACCCGGGCAACCTCCCGGGCCCCGGCACCTACGCGCGGCACAACGCGGTCGACATGCCCGCGCTGCTGCCGGACGGCTCGATCTCCGAGCTGTCCCTCAACCCGGTCATCTCCGGACGCTCCGGTGGAACCGACCGTTCCGAAATCCCGTCCGGGGAGCCCCAGACCTCCTCCGGCAACAAGCAGGTGGAGCAGTGACCCACTATCTGGTGCTCTCGGCGATCCTGTTCACCATCGGCGCGGTCGGCGTGCTCGTCCGGCGCAACGCCATCGTGGTGTTCATGTGCGTGGAGCTCATGCTCAACGCCACCAACCTCGCCTTCGTGAGCTTCTCCAAGCAGCACGGCAACCTCGACGGCCAGATCATCGCGTTCTTCGTGATGGTCGTGGCCGCCGCCGAGGTCGTCGTCGGTCTTGCGATCATCATGACCATCTTCCGATCCCGCAGGTCCTCGTCGGTCGACGACGCGAACCTGCTGAAGTACTAGGGGGCGGGGATGCACAAGGCTGAAGGAATACAGTCCGTCGCCTGGCTGCTGATCGCGCTGCCCCTCGCGGGCGCCGCGATCCTCCTGCTGGCCGGGCGCGCGACCGACAAGTGGGGCCACTACCTGGCCACGCTGCTGTCGGCCGCCTCCGGCGTCATCGGTTTCCTGATGTTCGGGCAGATGCTCGGGTACGGGACCGAGGAGCGTTCACGGAACCTGCATCTTTACGACTACTTCGTGACCGGCAACTTCAACGTCGACATCGGGTTGCAGATCGACCAGCTGTCGATCAGCTTCGTCCTGCTGATCACGTTCGTCGGCACTTTGATCCACATCTACTCGATCGGCTACATGGCGCACGACGAGAACCGTCGGCGCTTCTTCGCCTACCTCAACCTCTTCGTCGCCGCGATGCTCCTGCTGGTGCTGAGCGACAACTACCTCGGGTTGTACGTCGGCTGGGAGGGCGTCGGTCTGGCGTCCTACCTGCTCATCGGGTTCTGGCAGCACAAGCCGACCGCGGCGACGGCCGCCAAGAAGGCGTTCGTGGTCAACCGCGTCGGCGACTTCGGCCTGTCGATCGCGATCATGCTGATGTTCGCGACGTTCGGCACGATCTCCTACGCGGGCGTCTACGCGGCCGCCCCGGAGGCGTCCGAGGGCATCCTGACGGCCATCGGCCTGATGCTGCTGCTCGGCGCGTGCGGCAAGTCCGCCCAGCTCCCGCTGCAGTCCTGGCTGCTGGACGCGATGGAGGGCCCGACCCCGGTGTCGGCGCTCATCCACGCGGCGACCATGGTCACCGCGGGCGTCTACCTGATCGTCCGGTCCGGCCCGATCTTCAACCTGTCGGAGACGGCCCAGCTCGTCGTCGCGATCGTCGGCGCCGCCACGCTGCTCGCCGGTGCGGTCATCGGCTGCGCGAAGGACGACATCAAGAAGGCCCTCGCGGGCTCGACGATGTCGCAGATCGGCTACATGGTCCTGGCGGCCGGGCTCGGCAAGGCCGGGTACGTGTTCGCCATCGCCCACCTGATCACCCACGGCTTCTTCAAGGCCGGGATGTTCCTCGGGGCGGGCTCGGTCATGCACGCCATGAAGGACGACGTGGACATGCGCAAGTACGGTGCCCTGCGCACCGTCATGCTCATCACGTTCGCGACCTTCTTCCTCGGCTACCTCGCGATCATCGGGGTGCCGCCGTTCTCCGGGTTCTTCACCAAGGACCCGATCATCGAGGCGGCCTTCGAGCACAACATCGTGCTCGGGATCTGCGCGATGTTCGGCGCCGCCATCACGGCCTTCTACATGTCGCGGCTGGTCTTCATGACCTTCTTCGGCAAGGCCCGCTGGGACGACGACGCGCACCCGCACGAGTCGCCGCTGGTCATGACCATCCCGCTGATGATCCTCGCGGTCGGCTCCGCCGGCCTCGGCGCGTTCCTCATGCTCGGTCACCGCTTCCAGGACTTCCTGGAGCCGATCACCGGTGCCCCCGAGGAGACGCACTCGCTCGTGTCGGCCAACGGGATCATCACCCTGGTGCTGGTCGCGGCGGGCGTCGCCTACGCGTGGTTCCGCTACGGCGCGGCCACCGTGCCGCGCGAGGCCCCGCGCGGGTCGTTCCTCACGACCTTCGCGCGCAAGGACCTCTACGGTGACGCGATCAACGAGTCGCTGCTGATGCGGCCCGGTCAGTGGATCACCCGCATCGCGGTGTGGTTCGACAACAGGGGCGTCGACGGGGCCGTCAACGGTCTCGCGGCGCTCATCGGAGGAACGTCGGGGCGGGTGCGCCGGGTCCAGACGGGCTTCGTCCGGTCCTACGCCCTCTCCATGTTCATCGGCGCGGGCATCCTCGTGGCCGCACTGCTGGTGGTGAGGGTCTGATGCTGACTCTGCTCATCGCTCTTCCCGCTGTCGGAGCGCTCGTCGTCGGGCTGCTGCCGAAGGCCCAGGAAGAGCTGGCGAAGTACGTGGCGCTGGCCGTCTCCCTGGTGGTCGCGGTCTTCGCGATCGTCATGGCGACGGGCTTCGACACCGACGGCGAACGCTTCCAGTTCACCCAGACGTACTGGTGGATCAAGCAGTTCGGGGTCCACTGGGCGGTCGGGCTCGACGGCGTCTCCCTGACGCTCGTCCTGCTCTCGGTCATCCTCGTCCCCCTGGTCCTGCTGGCCTCCTGGACGCCCGCCGACCGTTACGGCGGCGCCTCGGAGGAGGCACCGCCCGCCCGGTCGGCCAAGCTCTACTTCGCGCTGATCCTCTCGATGGAAGCGATGATGATCGGGGTCTTCGCGGCCACCGACGTCTTCCTGTTCTACGTCTTCTTCGAGGCGATCCTGATCCCGGTCTACTTCCTGGTCGGGACCTACGGCGGTCCGCAGCGCTCCTACGCCGCGGTGAAGTTCCTGCTGTACTCGCTGTTCGGCGGGCTGCTCATGCTGGCCGCCGTGATCGGGCTGTACGTCTACGCCGGCAAGGACTCGTTCCTGCTGAACGACCTCATCGGCGCGAACATCGACCCGGACACCGCCAAGTGGCTGTTCCTCGGCTTCTTCATCGCCTTCGCGATCAAGGCTCCGATGGTGCCGGTCCACACCTGGCTGCCGGACACCGCGTCGCAGGCTCCGGCCGGCGCGCTCGTGCTGATCGTCGGCGTGCTCGACAAGATCGGCACCTACGGGATGATCCGGTTCTGCCTCGAGCTGTTCCCGGGCGCCTCGAAGTGGGCGACCCCGGTCGTCATCACCTTCGCGGTCATCTCGATCGTCTACGGTGCGGTCCTGGCCATCGGCCAGGTCGACCTCAAGCGCCTGATCGCCTACACCTCGGTCTCGCACTTCGGGTTCATCGTCCTCGGGATCTTCGCGATGACGACCACCGCCCAGTCCGGCGCGATGCTGTACATGGTGAACCACGGGTTCTCGACCGGGGCGCTGTTCCTGGCAGCCGGGTTCCTCATCTCGCGGCGCGGGTCGGCCAGGATCGACGCCTACGGCGGCGTGCAGAAGGTGGCTCCGCTGCTGGCGGGCACCTTCCTGGTGGCGGGGCTCTCGGGCCTGTCGCTGCCGGGCCTGTCGTCGTTCGTGTCGGAGTTCCTGGTGCTGGTCGGCACCTTCTCCCGTTACAAGGTTCCGGCGATCATCGCGACCGTCGGCATCGTGCTCGCCGCCGTCTACATCCTCTGGACCTACCAGCGGATCGCCGGCGGCCCGCCCAAGGTCAGCTTCCCCGACCTGGGCGTCCGCGAGCTCGTGGCCATCGGCCCGATCCTCGCGATCATCGTCGCGCTGGGGTTCTTCCCCAAGCCGATCATCGATCTGATCAATCCTTCGGTGGAGCGGACGATGTCGGTGGTCAAGCAGACCGATCCGGCTCCGACCGTCGCTCCGACCGTTGCTGAAGGAGTCAAGCCGTGATCCTCGCAAGCGGGGACATCCCCGCCCCCCATCTGGAGTACGGCCAGCTCGCCCCGATGCTGATCGTGTTCGGGACGGCCATCGTCGGCGTCCTGGTCGAGGCGTTCGCCAGCCGTGAGTGGCGGTCGCCGATCCAGGTGCCGCTGGCCTTCGCGGGCCTGGGCGCGGCGTTCGTCTGGACCGTCATCATGGCGGTCAACGAGAAGACCTTCCACGTGGCGGCCGAAGGGGCCATCGCCGTGGACGGGCCGACCTTCTTCCTGCAGGGCACCATCCTGGTGCTCTCGCTGCTCAGCCTGCTGCTGATCGCCGACCGGCACAAGGACAACTTCGCGGCCCAGGCCGCGGCGATGCCCGGCACCGAGGCGGAGGCGGAGTCGCTGACGGCGGGCGGCGCGCACACCGAGATCTATCCGCTCTCGCTGTTCGCCGTCGGCGGCATGCTGATGTTCCCGGCCGCGAACGACCTGCTCACGATGTTCGTGGCGCTCGAGGTCATGTCGCTGCCGCTGTACCTGCTGTGCGGGCTCGCCCGCCGGCGGCGCCTGCTCTCCCAGGAGGCGGCGCTCAAGTACTTCCTGCTGGGGTCGTTCTCCTCCGCGTTCTTCCTGTTCGGCGTCGCGATGCTGTACGGGTACGCGGGCTCGGTGCGGCTCGGCGACATCGCCAAGGTGATCCAGACCGGGATGACCGTCGTGCCGACGGACGTCGCGGGGAAGGTCCAGCCGCAGGACGCCAACGAGGTGCTGCTGTACGTGGGCGTCGCGCTGCTGGCCGTCGGGCTGCTGTTCAAGATCGGTGCGGTGCCGTTCCACTCGTGGAAGCCGGACGTCTACCAGGGCGCCCCGACCCCGGTCACGGCGCTCATGGCGTCGGGGACCCTGGTCGCGGCCGTCGGTGCGCTGATGCGCGTGTTCTACGTCGCGCTGGAGCAGATGCGCTGGGACTGGCGTCCCATGATGTGGGCTGTGGCGATTATCACGATGCTGGTCGGGGCGGTCGTCGCGATCACCCAGACGGACATCAAGCGGTTGCTGGCCTACTCCTCGGTCGCGCACGCGGGCTTCCTGCTCACGGGCATCATCGCGACCTCGGAGGCCGGTCTGTCGGCCGTCCTGTTCTATCTGGCGGCCTACGGGGCGACCACGGTCGGCGCGTTCGCGGTGATCACGATGGTGCGGGACTCCGGCGGCGAGGCGGGTCACCTGTCGCGCTGGGCCGGGCTCGGCAAGCGGTCGCCGATGGTGGCGGGCATCTTCGCCTTCTTCCTGCTGGCCTTCGCGGGTATCCCGCTGACCAGCGGTTTCACCGGGAAGTTCGCGGTGTTCAAGGCGGCTCTGGAGGGCGGCGCGGCTCCGCTGGTGGTCGTCGGCGTGATCTCCTCGGCGATCGCGGCGTTCTTCTACGTCCGCGTGATCGTGGTCATGTTCTTCAGTGAGCCCGAGCCCGACGGCCCGACCGTCGTCGTCGCCCCGGGCACGGCGGCTGCGGTGGCACTGGGCCTAACGGCTACTGTGATACTTGGTGTGCTCCCGCAACCGCTCCTGGACCTTGCGGGTCAAGCCGCCGGTCAGCTTTTCGTGCGTTAGTTGAGGGGGACAGCCGAAGTGAGTGCTGCCGTTCCGTTCGGTCTGCGAGTGGACGACGCGCTCGCCGCGCAGATGCAGCAGGGGCTCGACGATGTCGAGGCCCTGCTGCTGGAAACGGTGCACAGCGAGGATTCGCTGCTCACCGAGGCGTCCGAGCATCTCGTGGTCGCGGGCGGCAAGCGGTTCCGGCCCATGCTGGTGCTGCTCGCCGCCCAGTTCGGCGACGCCTCGGCCGTCGGGGTCATCCCGTCGGCGGTCGTGGTGGAGCTGACCCATCTGGCGACGCTCTACCACGACGACGTCATGGACGAGGCCCCGCTGCGGCGGGGCCAGGTCTCCGCGAACTCGCGGTGGACCAACACGATCGCCATCCTCACCGGCGACTACCTGTTCGCCCGGGCCTCCGACCTGCTGGCCGATCTCGGCTCCGACGCGGTCAGGATCCAGGCGCGGACCTTCGCCCGCCTGGTGCGCGGGCAGATCCAGGAGACGGTCGGCCCCGAGGCCGACGCCGATCCGCTCAAGCACTACCTGCAGGTCATGGCCGACAAGACCGGCTCGCTGATCGCGACGTCGGGGCAGTTCGGCGCGATGATGGCCGGCGCCCCCTCGCACGTGGTCGACACGCTGACCTCGGCCTGCGAGAAGATCGGGGTGGCGTTCCAGCTCTCGGACGACATCCTCGACATCGCCTCGGAGTCGTTCCAGTCCGGCAAGACGCCCGGCACCGACCTGCGCGAGGGCATCAAGACGCTGCCGATGCTGCACGTCCTGGCCTCGTCGGAGCCCGGTGACGCCCGCCTGCGCGAGCTGCTGGCCGCTCCGATCACCGACGACGACCTGCACGCCGAGGCGCTGAGCCTGCTGCGGGCGCACCCGGCCATGGACCGGGCCCGGGCCGACACCCGGCAGTGGGCCGAGGACGCCCGCGCCGAGCTGCTGACCCTGCCCGACGTGCCCGCGCGCGGCGCCCTCGAGGGCCTGTGCGATTACGTGGTCTCCCGGACGGGCTGAGGCGTCCTGGACGGGCCCTTCGCGGGCCCGTCAGATCCGGGAGATGTAGTAGATCCCGGCGAAGCGGTCGGGGCCGTTGGACTGGGTGGCCTTGGCCAGGGTGTTCAGGGCGATGTCGTGGACCCCGCCGGTGCCGTAGTAGTCGTAGGGGTCCCAGACCCTGATCTTCTTGGCCTTCTTGTCGTAGCCGAAGGCCAGGACCACGTGGCCGGCGTCCTTGGCGACGCGGTTGCGGTGCCAGGGCAGGCGGGCCATGTAGACCTGGATCGGGACGGCCTTGCGCAGGCTCCCGACGTCGTGGACGACCCGCGCGGCCAGCCTGGCCGGCTTGTGGACGTCGTTCTGCCGGGTGTACTTGTAGCCCTTCTTGCGGGCGTAGGTGCTCAGCACGGCCACCGCCCGCGTGTCGAGGGTCCCGGCGATCGCCTCGCTGCTGCGCATCTTCTTGGCCAGGACGTTCTGGCTCACGTTGATCCCCATGGTGCGCAGGGAGATCGCGCCCACGGCGGGGCTGCACCACCACCAGCGCTTCTGGTAGATGCCCTTGATCTTGAGGTTGAGCCGGGCCGGAGTCCCCTTGGCCCTGACCGGCTCGGTGGCGGCCACGGTGCGGACGGGCTGCGCGACCGTGCCGTTGTGGCCGGCCGCGGCGTGCGCGGGCGACGAGACGAGGCCGAGCAGGAGCGTCGCGGGCACGGTGGCGGCGACGATGACCTTCTTCACCTGGGATGACTCCGTGTGTTTCGGGGCGTTTGCCGAAAGCCTGCCCAACGGCGGCGGCGGGTGCAAGGGGGGATCAGGCGGGAACCGGTTCCGAACTCCTGGCCCGGGCCGCGATCCGGGTGCGGTGGGCCGTCCTCAGAGCGTCCCAGGTGAGGAGCGAAAGGGCCAGCCAGACCAGGCCGAAGCCCGTCCAGCGGCTGGCGGGCATGGCCTCGTGCTGGACGACGAGCCCGACGAGGAACTGCAGGACGGGCGCGACGTACTGCAGCAGCCCGATCGTCGACAGCGGGAGCCGGTTGGCGGCCTCGTTGAAGAACATGAGGGGGACCGCGGTGACGGTCCCGAGCAGGATCATGAGCACGAGGTGGCCCGCCCCGGCGTGGCCGAAGGCGGCGCCGCCCTGGAACTGGGTCCAGAGGGCCATCGCGAGCGCGGGCACGAACAGCACGGCCGACTCGAACGCCATGCTCTCGGCCGACCCCATCGCCGCCGACTTCTTCATCAGCCCGTAGGTGCCGAAGGAGAAGGCGAGGATCAGCGCGATCCACGGCGGCCTGCCGTAGTCGACGGCCAGCACGAGCACCGCGGCCCCGCCGACGCCGAGGGCGATCCACTGCGCCCGGCGCAGCCGCTCCCGCAGGAGGAGCACGCCCATGAGCACGGTGACCAGCGGGTTGATGAAGTAGCCGAGCGCGGCCTCGATGGTGTGGCCGCTGTTGACGGCGTAGATGTAGGTGCCCCAGTTGGCGGCGATCGTCACGGCGGCGAAGGTGAGGAGCCCGGCCTGGCGGCGGGAGGTCGTCCGCAGCCAGCCCCAGCCCCTGGTGGCGCTGAGCAGCAGCCCCACCGTGATGAGGGTCCAGAGGATCCGGTGGCTGAGGATCTCGCCGGCCCCGGCGGGCTTCAGCAGCGGGAAGTACAGCGGGAAGGCTCCCCACAGTCCGTAGGCCGCGAGCCCGTAGAGAAGTCCCTTGCGCTGTTCCATAAAAATCAAACTATCAACCAGTAAGCAGTCAAACCAGGCTCACTCCTGTCCTTACAGGGTGAGAACGGACGCACCGAACAGGCCCGCCCGGAAGTACGCTGGCGTCATGTTCGGATTCGCGAAGACCGAGATGGTCGCCCCGGAGAAGGCTCTCCCCGGCCGCGACCACCCCATGCCCGTGGCCCCGCGCCACACCGTCCTGGGCGGCCCCCTGGCGCCGCCCTACCCCGAGGGCGCCGAGATCGCCGACTTCGGCATGGGCTGCTTCTGGGGCGCCGAACGGAAGTTCTGGGAACACCCCGGAGTCCTGTCGACCGCCGTCGGCTACCAGGGCGGCTACACCCCCAACCCCACCTACGAGGAGGTCTGCTCGGGCCGCACCGGTCACACCGAGGCCGTCCGCGTGGTCTTCGACCCCGCCCAGGTCTCCTACGAGCAGCTCCTCAAGCTCTTCTGGGAGTCCCACGACCCGACCCAGGGCATGCGCCAGGGCAACGACACGGGCACCCAGTACCGCAGCGCCGTCTACACCCACTCCGCCGCCCAGCTGGCGGCCGCGAACGCCTCCCGCGAGGCGTTCCAGAAGGTCCTCGACGACGCGGGCCTCGGCCCCATCACCACCGAGATCGCCCCGGCCGGAGACTTCTACTTCGCCGAGGACTACCACCAGCAGTATCTTTCAAGCAGTAAGAACCCCAACGGCTACTGCGGCATCGGCGGCACCGGCCTGAGCTGCCCGATCGGTGTCGCGTCGGCAGAGTAAGGCGATCCGGATCTCAGAGGCTGACCGGACGGCCCTCGTCCCAGAGTTCGGCGACGTGGAACTTGAAGCGGTCGAACAGGCCGTCCGGCTGGTGCCTGCGCAGGTGCAGCATCGGTGAGTCGTGGCCCACGAGGTTCGCCAGATGAGGTGTGACGAGCATCTGCTCATCGAAGGTGAAAACACTCATCGCGATGTGATCATCTCCGAACCTGGCTTCGATGCCCGGGGCGTCGGCCAGTTTGGACAGCTCGTCCAGCGTGATCCGGATTCGGGTGCTGACGGTCAGCGGGACGCCCTCCCGGGCCTCCCGCTGAAGGGTCACGTCGCTGTCAGGGTCTCCCAGCAGAAAGCGGATGCGGCATCCTCGCTCGGCCTTCCTGCGCAGGACGTTCCGCAGGTTGGGGATCTCCAGCCAGAGGAAGTAGTTCGTGTACCCGGCGAAGGTGATCTCTTGTTCGGCGTCGGTGATCAATGATCGCCAGACGGTCTTAGGGCAGACGGACCGGTAGGGGTAGACGCTGATGATCTCCCGGTCGGGCCCTGTCTTGATGTTCTTGCGAATGGATTCCGGCCACAACACGGCCTCATCAACTCCCAACGCCTGACTGGCGGCCCACCGATGTCGCGGGTGCGGCAAACGGCCCTCTTCGGTTACCCAGCGAGCCACTGTTTTCACGTCCACCTCGCAAGCATCCGCGAGGTCCTCCTCGGTCAGTCTCGCACTGGCCATCGCTTCACGGAGAGGGAGGTTCGTCATGGTGGGCGCCTTCGCTAGGACGTCTGGGACGTTTTGGTGCGGGAGCTTAAAAACATCCTAGACGTCCTGGTAACGGCGTACAGACGTTCCGTCAACAGAAGCAATCTCGTTGTCACCAGAGAGGACGACGAGCGGAGCGCGGGCGATGACGGCAGACGGAACGGCACCGACGGAAGAGGTCGGAGGGTGGCTTGACAAGCTGGGCGCGCTGCTGCGGACGGTCGGCTTGGTCGTCGCCATGGGAGAGACCTCGCTGATCGCGAGGAACATCCGCGAACCGGAGGGCGCGACGGCGGCGGGCAGGGCGATGAATCCCGGCCTGCGCCAGGAGGTCGTGTGCCAGCCGGACGCGACGGGAGTGCCGTGGTGGTTCTGGGTCTGGCAGGGTCCGACCCGGGATGCTCCCGGGGAGTTGGAACCGTTGTGTCCGGCGGCCAATCTGGAGTGGGCGGCCGAGCGCATCACTCGGGTGCTGGCGATGCCGGAAGGGCCGCCGTGAGGGGTGCTGATCACCGCTGGCATCCGGATGACGCGGAGGTGCTCGCGGCGTATCTGCGGGCGGTGGTGAACGTGTATGAGCCGTGGACGGAGTCCGATGTGGTCGAGCCGCAGGAGCGGATACGCGCGCGGTACCGCGTGGGTCAGGCCCGTGAGCAGTTGGCGCGCATCGAGGACCACGGGCAGATTCGAGGGCAACCCTGACCCGTACCGGAAGGTCGTTCACGGCCTGAGGAACGGAAGCAGGGGCGGCAGCCCCGTTTGTCCACCGACAGCAGAGGTGAACCGTGCAGGCTGAGGCTCCACAGGATGATCATGAGTGGATCGGACAGGGCTACATCTATTCGCCTCGGGCGGCGGCTGAGGCCGTGGAGATCGGCGCTGGCACGCTGCGTGCCTGGGCCAGGGCGGGTTTGCTGCGGTATTCCGTCGTCGGTCGGCGGTATCTGCTGCACGCCGGTGACGTGGATCTGCTGCTGACGCTGCGGCTGGATCACGGTGTGGCGGTGCCTGAGCTGCGGCTGGTCCTGCTGGAGCGGACGAACGGTGAGCTACGGGGACTCTGCGAGCGGGTGCGTCGTCCGGCCTAGCTCGGCCGGGCCGGCGCAGCGCACGCCCGCCGCTTGCGGCGGGGCGTGCGACTGCGCGGTAGGCCCGGACCGTTGCGACAGCCGGACGGGAAGTACCAACGGGTACTGCGGCATCGGCGGCACCGGCCTGAGCTGCCCCATCGGCGTCGCCTCCGCGGAGGGGTGAGGTCCGGAGAGGATCTGAACCGAAGCGAAGCCGCCCCGGTCCCTGCTGTCAGGGGCCGGGGCGGCTAACGTCGTGGGAGTGGGGATGTGTTGCGCTGACATGCGCTACCAGGTGACGCGGCGGTGTGCGCAGCACGATGATCCGTTCGAGTGTCCTGATCGGGTGATCGTGCACTCGGTGGAGTTCGGCGTCTGGGGGCTGGTCATCCATGACGGAGGCCGGGCCGTGGTCGAGATCAGCTTCTGCCCGTGGTGCGGGGCGAAGCTGGGCTGATCGCGTGGCGTCGTCGCTCGCGGCTCAGTAAGGGAGGACCCGTCCCGAAGGGGTGCGGAGGTCCAGCGGAGTCGGAGGCTGACGGGGGACTCTAGGAAGCTTGACGATCTGCTGCTGCCGTGCCATTTCGATCATCTCCCCTCATCCGGTGGTCTTCAACCAGCCGGGGTGTTCACCCTGGGCGGAATCCACCCGAAGGTTTCGGTGAGCATATGCGACGGGACGGACTCGTTCATCCGATTATCCGGTGACTCGGGTCACACGGAGCGATCGTAGGGTGTCTCGGGGTCATTGCGCATCGAATTCGAGGATGGAGCGATTCGGGGCGAGTCGCATGTGGTGTTATACCCGCGAACACCCCCAGGTCACACCGTCAGGACGTGATGTCTTTCCGGCGGAACACGCGGAAGGCCAGAGCCAGCAGGACGACGCCGTAGGAGAGGGACAGAGCCGTTCCCTTCGCCATTCCCGTCCATTGGATCCTTGGCTGGAGCGCGTCCAGCCAGGAGTACATGAAGTGGACGGGAAGGAGCTCCCGCCAGTCGCCCAGGGCCGTCACGGCGTCGAGGATGTTGGAGACGATGACGAGGCCGACCGCCCCGCCGACGGCGCCCAGCGGCGAGTCGGTGACGACCGACAGCAGGAACGCCAGGGCCGCCACCACGAACTGGACGAGCAGCGAGTAGACGATGATGACCAGCATCCGGCCGAGGGCCTCGGAGGCGGGATAGGTGCCGCCGGTCGGCAGGGAGACGTCCTTCCAGCCGAAGACGACCGTCCCGGCCAGCAGGGCCATCAGCGGGAGCACGATCACCGAGGCGGCGGCGTAGCCGAGCGCGACGATGAGCTTCTGGCGCAGCAGCCGGTCGCGGGGGACGGGCGCGGCCAGCAGGTACCGCAGCGACGACCAGCCGGCCTCGCTGGCCACGGTGTCGCCGCAGAACAGCGCGACCGCGACCACCAGCAGGAATCCCGTCGCCACGAACAGCGTGAACAGGGCGAAGTTGAGGCCGCCGTCGGTGGCGACGTCGACCAGGCTGGGCCGGCCGTCGGGGCCGTCGCCGTCGCCGCCGAGCTGGAAGGCCGCCACCAGCAGCCAGGGCAGCACGAGCAGGAAGCCGAAGGCGATCAGGGTCCGGCGGCGCTTGGCCTGGCGGACGACCTCCACGCGCAGCGGCAGCGTCTTCAGCGGCCGTACGGTCTTCAGCGCGGTCATCCCCCACCCGTCCCGATGATCTCGAGGAACACGTCTTCCAGTCCGCGGCCGCCGACGATGTCGGCGGTGGTCCCGTCGGCGACCTTGCGGCCGCGTGCCATCACGACCACGTGCGTGCAGGTCTGCTCGACCTCGCTCAGCAGATGGCTGGAGACGATCACGGTCCGGCCGCCCGCGGCGTACCGCACCAGGACCTCGCGCATCTCGCGGATCTGGGGCGGGTCGAGGCCGTTGGTCGGCTCGTCGAGCACGAGCAGGTCGGGCAGGCCCAGCATGGCCTGGGCGATCGCCAGGCGCTGCCGCATGCCCTGGGAGTAGGTCCGGACGGCCCGGTCGAGCGCCGCGCCGAGGTCGGCGACCTCGAGGGCCTCCTCGAGCCTGGCCTCCTCGGCGGGACGGCCGGTGGCCTTCCAGTACAGGTCGAGGTTGTCGCGCCCGGTGAGATGAGGCAGGAAGCCGGGCCCCTCGACGAAGCTTCCCAGCCTGGCCAGGACGGGCGCTCCGGGCGTCACGGGGTGACCGAAGATCCTGATCTCGCCCGCGTCGGGGTGGATCAGGCCCATCAGCATCCGCAGCGTCGTGGTCTTGCCCGCGCCGTTCGGGCCGAGCAGGCCGAGGACCTGCCCCTTGTCGACGCCGAACGACAGGTCGTCGACGGCGCGGAAGCCGTTCTTGTACGCCTTGGTCAGCCCGGTGATCCGCAGCGGGACGTCCGCGAGCTCGGGGTCGAAGACGGCCGCCGGCCTGCGCCGGAACAGCAGCCCCGCCGCTATCGCCAGCGCCGCGAGCGGCATGATCCACACCCAGGCCGGCGGCTTCGGCGCGGGGGTCGTCAGCCCGGGGACGGCCGGCACGCTCAGCCCGGACACCGCCTGGATCCTGTAGGTCGCGGGCTTCACCGGCGAGGAGAAGCCCATGTCGGTCGTGACCAGGACGACCCGCAGCCGGTGCCCGCGGGCGAACTCGTAGTCGAGCGAGGGCAGCGCGATCTCGGCCTCGCCGTTCACCTTGACGGGCTGGGCCAGCAGCCGGGCGGGCGCCGCCCCGCCGGGCCCGACGTCGTACAGCTTGGCGAACAGGGTCGCCTCGCGGTCGGTCCTGATCCGCACCTTCGGCTGCCCCGTGACCCGCAGCGCCGTGGTGAGCGGCGCGGTCTGGAACGTCGCCGCCTGACCGGGCATGTCGAGCGCCGGCCCGCCCCCCGCGAGGCCGCTCAGCCCGCTCAGCGCGCCGAGCCCGGGCACCGCCGATATCGAGGCAGGGACGCCCCCCGCCGGGTTCTGGACGGCCTGCTCGCGCCCCTCCAGGGGCAGTTCGGCCGGATCCGAGCCCAGCTCCGGGTACCGGTCGTCGGTCGCGGCCTGGATCGAGAGCTGCCCGTTCGCGGAGTCGAGCCCCGCCGCCCGGGTGACGGTGAAGGCGGGCGCGGTCTCCACGTCGCGGCCCTTGAGGTACCGGTCGAACCAGTTCACGGTCAGCCCGCTCAGCCGCGTGGACTCCGCGGGCCCGCCGTCGTGCCCGCCCTGGAACCAGACCACCGACACGGGGCCCTCGGCCGCGCGGGCGTTGGCGTCGGCCTGGTCGAGCGGGAACAGCGAATCGGCCTGCCCCTGGACGAGCAGGGTGGGAGCCTTGATCCCCGGAGCGGTCACGGGCGACCGGCGGCGCAGCACCTCGAGATCGGCGGGGGTGGCGATCCCGGTCTCGGCGACGCGCTGGTACATCGTGCAGAGCTCGGGGAGGAACCGTCCACAGGCTGTGGATCCCTTCGACTCCCCGGTGAAGAACAGCCCGGCCCAGAGCTTCTTGAACACCCCGCCGGGCACCAGCGCCGTGCTGAGATCGTTCCAGGTGATCGACGGGACGATCGCGTCCACCCGCGGGTCGTAGGCGGCGGTCAGCAGCGAGATCGCCCCGCCGTAGGACGGCCCGGCCATCCCGACCTTCGGGTCCCCGGCCCTGTCGAGGACGACCTCGGGCCGCCGCGCCACCCAGTCGATGAGCTGGGAGGTGTCCTTGACCTCGTAGTCGGGGGAGTTCAGCGCGATCTCGCCGCCCGACTTCCCGAAGCCGCGTGCCGACCAGGTCAGAACGGCGTAGCCCCGGCGCGCGAGGGTCCGCGCCTGCCCGGCCATGTCGTCCTTCTCGCCGCCGAACCCGTGGGCGAGCAGCACCGCGGGGCCCTTGGCCGTGCCGACGGGCTTGAAGAACGTCGCGTCCAGCTCGACGTGCTGATCGTTCTTGGGCCCGTCCACGACCCCGACGCGCACCTGTTCGCTCTGGACGTCCGGTTCGCCGCCGAGCCCCCACAGGAGCCCCCCGCCCACCGCGATCACGCCCACCGCAGCCCCGCCCGCCACCCACCGCCGCTTCACGGACGCGACACTACTCAATCCCTGATCACCTCCGGATAAAACCCGCCCCCCGCGGACGGCCGGATGCCCGGCCCCGGCGATCGAATGATCGTTATTGATCTCTTCCTGGTTGTTGTGTGATGGAGCGCACAGGGAATATCGTTCGGTCACTCCCGATCGGGGAAAACGCTTTCCGAAAGGTGGACCCGTGACGCTGTCCCGCCGGATGTTCCTGGGATCCTCGGCCGCGGTGGCCGGGACGATGATGGTCGCCCCGCCCGCCCGGGCCGCCGACGAGTTCGACGCCCTCCGCGCCCGCTACCGCTCCCTCGTGCTCGGCACCGGCTTCGACGCGGCCGCCGAGCCGTTCAAGGGGAGGCTCGCGGCCCTCGGCGCGTCGGCGGCGGCGCTCCGCTCGTCCATGGCGCCCGCGACCGGCTCGCTCTGGCCCGACCTCGGTTACGCCGATCCGGAGCCCGACACCGACACCGAGTCCTACGGATACTCGGCCGCCCTCGGCAGCAGTTTCTCCCGTCTGACGACCCTCGCGACGGCCTGGGCCCAGCCCGGCACCGGCCTGACCGGCGACGCGACCCTCCTCGCGGAGATCATCACCGGCCTCGACCACCTCCACGACGAGGTCTACAACGCCGGCCGGGCCCGCTACGGCAACTGGTACAACTGGCAGATCGGCGTCCCCCGCGAGCTGATGACCCTCTGCGCGCTCCTGCACGACCACCTCGGCGCCGCCCGGCTCGCCGACTGGGTCGCGGCCGTCACGCACTTCGTGCCCGACGCGGCGGTCGCGAGCTACACCGGCACCAGCACCGGTGCCAACCGGGTCGATCTGGTCCGCTCGATCCTCTTCACCGGGATCTTCGGCCGGGACGCCGCCCGCATGGCCCTGGCCCGCGACGCCGTCACGCCCGTCTTCCCCCTGGTCGCCTCCGGCGACGGCTTCTACGCCGACGGCTCGTTCGTCCAGCACACCTGGGTGCCCTACACCGGCACCTACGGCTCCGAACTGCTCGGCGGGCTCGCCGCGCACTTCGCGCTGCTGGCCGGATCGACCTGGGCGATCACGACCCCTGGCCGTCAGCTCTTCCTCGACGCGGTCGAGCGGTCCTACGCCCCGTTCCTGTTCAACGGCCTGGTCATGGACGGGGTCTCCGGGCGGGGGGTGAGCCGAGGGCTTGCTGCGGGTGACCCCCTGGCCGTCCAGGACGACGACCATGTCCGCGGCCACTCGATCATCGCCGGGATCGCGCTGCTGGTGGGGGGAGCCTCGGCCGCCGAGGCCGCCCGCTGGAAGGGCATGATCAAGGGCTGGGCGGCCCGCGACTCCTGGGCCCCGCTGCTCGCCGACCCGCGGATGAGCGTCGCCGCGCTCGCCCGGGTCAAGGCGATCGTCGACGATCCGGCCGTCCCCGCGACGCCCGAGCCCACAGGCCACCTGCAGTTCCCCGGGATGGACCGGCTGACGCACCGCGCGCCCGGCTGGGCCGGGTCGCTGAGCATGTCCAGCGCCCGGATCACCCACTACGAGAACGGCAACGGCGAGAACGTCAGGGGCTGGCACACCGGCGCGGGGATGCTCTACCTGTGGGGCGCGACCACCGGCAACGGCCAGTACTCCGACGCTTTCTGGCCGACGGCCGACCCCTACCGGATGCCCGGCACGACCGTGTCGAAGAAGGTCCTCGCCGACGGCGAGGGCGGCACCTGGGGCGCGGCCAGACCGGCGACGCTCTGGGTCGGCGGCGCCACCGACGGCCGGTACGGCGTCGCCGGGATGGACGTCAAGGGGCTGTCGAGCACCCTGACGGCCAGGAAGTCCTGGTTCTTCCTCGACGACGCCGTGGTCTGCCTCGGCGCGGGCATCACCTGCACCGACGGCACCGCGGTCGAGTCGGTCTACGACAACCGGAACCTCGGCGCGTCCGGGACGCACGCCCTGACCGTCGACGGGACGGTCCAGCCCGCCACCCCGCCCTGGTCGGCGACGTTCACCGGCGCCTCCTACGCCCATCTCGCGGGCTTCGCCGGCTACGTCTTCCTCGACCCCCGCGCCGTCGTCATCAGGCGGGAGGCCCGCACCGGCTCCTGGCACGACGTCAACGCGGGGGGCTCCACCACCCCGATCACCCGCCGCTACCTGACGATCTACCGCCACCACGGCACCGACCCCGCGGGCTCCGGCTACGCCTACCTGATCATGCCGGGGGCCTCCCTCGCCGCCACCCAGGCCAGGGCCGCCGCGACGGCCTGGGCGACCGTCCTGGCCAACAGCGCCGACCGTCAGGGGATCAGGGTGGCCTCGCTCGGCGTCACGGCCGTCAACTTCTTCACCGCGGGCGGCCTGGGCGGCCTCACCGTCAGCGACCCCTGCTCGGTGCTGGTCCGCGAGAGCGCGTCCGGCACGACGATCGCGGTCTCCGACCCCCGCCGCTCCGCCACGACCGTCGACGTCACCTGGAACGGCACCACCCACGCCTTCGCCCTCGCGGGGAAGGCGGGCGTCACGGTCACCAAGACCGTCTGACGCCCTAGAGACGCGTCTCCGGGCCGGGTTCGGGCTCGACCTTGCCAGGGACGGCCTTGCGCTTGCGCATCTGGGAGCCGACCACGCTGATCGCGATCGGTGCGAGCACGGCCAGGACGCTCTTGATCTGGGCGTGCGGAAGACCCGTCTTCTGGGCGAGCTTCCGGGCGAGCGGGTCGAGCGCCTTGGTGAGGACCGCGCCGCCGATCATGCCGCCGCCCGCGACGGCGGCGGCCCCCTTGACGGTCTGCCGCGGCGGCTCCTGGACCTGGATCTCCTCGATGATCGAGGGGAGCGCGGTGCGGACCGTGCTGCGGGCGGTCTCGGTGTCGGTGCCCAGCAGCGTGGCGATCTCGCCGAGCTGACGGTCGCCGAGCCGTCCCATGATCTGGTCGTCCAGTTTGTCGCTCATGGGGGCTTCGTTCCTGCCCGCGGCTGTGGGCAAGCCCAAGGAACGGTCAGGTTCCGGTGAGGTCGTGGGCCAGCTTGTCCGCTGCGGGCCTGGTGAACTGGCCGGTGATCAGCAGCCCGCCCCCGGTGATCGGCGAGTCGACCTTGGGCGCGGTCACGACCCGCCCGTTGACGACCAGGGCGAGCTGCTTCTGCAGGTTCGACCGGGTGATCTCGCCGAACTTCTTCTTGTCGGCCCCGATGAGCTGGACCGAGAGCCCGAAGGTGTCGTCGGGCAGCCGCTTCACCTTCACGTCGCCGACCTTGGTGACCTTCAGGCCCTCTTCGTTGATCTGGTAGCAGGCCGGTTCGGGGCCGTCGAAGCCCGCGACGCCCACCTGCTGGCAGGTCCGCCCCGACGTCGCCCCGGCGACCGGGTAGATCGACAGCGGGGTGGCGAGGGTGGTCTGGCTGCTGCGGGCCACGGCGATCAGCACACCGGTCATCACGACGGCGGCCGAGCACAGCCCGATCACGATGATCGAGGCCAGGAGGGTCGTCTTCGCGGGTCTGCGCACGCGGACAGTCTTCCAGAAATGCGGCGGGCCCTCCGCACTCGCGGAAGGCCCGTCGTGGAACAGGGTGGTGCGGGGAAGGAACTAGTCGACGCGCCAGGTGTCGCCGCCCTGGAGCAGGTCGGTCAGGCTGCCGCGGCCCTTCTGGGCCTTGGCCTCGCCGACCTGGCCGTTGAGGAGTTCGTCGTAGGCCGGGCGGGGGGCCGAACGGAACACCCCGATCGGGACGTGGGTGAAGGCCGGCTGGTCGAGCCGCGACAGCGCGAACGCCAGCGACGGGTCGGTGGTCTCGGCGTCGTGGACGACGACGTCGGCGTCGCCCGGCGCTCCGACCTTGAAGCCGAAGCCGTCCCTGACCAGGGCCTTCTCCCGCTCCTTGCCGAACAGGATGGGCTGACCGTGCTCGAGCCTGATCGTGACGTCGTCGCGGACGTCGGGGTCCTTCATCGGCTCGAACGCGTTGTCGTTGAAGATGTTGCAGTTCTGGTAGATCTCGACCAGCGCCGCGCCGCGGTGCTGGGCCGCCTGCCGCAGCACCGACTGGAGGTGCTGACGGTCGGAGTCGAGGGTCCGCGCGACGAACGAGGCCTCGGCGCCGATGGCGAGTGAGATCGGGTTGAACGGCGAGTCGACCGAGCCCATCGGAGAGGACTTGGTGATCTTGCCGGTCTCGGAGGTGGGCGAGTACTGGCCCTTGGTCAGGCCGTAGATCCGGTTGTTGAACATCAGGATCTTGATGTTCACGTTGCGCCGCAGCGCGTGGATCAGATGGTTGCCGCCGATGGACAGCGAGTCGCCGTCGCCCGTCACGACCCACACCGACAGGTCCTCGCGCGCCGAGGCGAGCCCGGTCGCGATCGCCGGGGCGCGCCCGTGGATCGAGTGGAACCCGTAGGTGTTCATGTAGTACGGGAACCGCGACGAGCAGCCGATGCCCGAGATGAACACGGTGTTCTCGCGCTTGATCCCCAGCTCCGGCATGAAGCTCTGCACGGCCGCGAGGATGGCGTAGTCACCGCATCCGGGGCACCAGCGCACCTCCTGGTCGGTCTTGAAGTCCTTCAGACCGAGCTTGACCTCGGACTTCGGAACCAGTGCGAGTGCCTCACTCATTGCCCATCACATCCCGGATCACGTCGGCGAGCTCTTCGGCCTTGAACGGCAGGCCGCGCACGCGGTTGTAGCTGATGACGTCGACGAGGTACTTGCCGCGCAGCAGCAGGGCGAGCTGACCGAGGTTGATCTCGGGCACGATCACCTTGTCGTAGGACTTCAGCACTTCCTCGGTGTTGGCCGGGAAGGGGTTGAGGTGGCGCAGGTGGGCCTGGGCGACCTTCCCGCCGGCCTTGCGGACCCGGCGGACGGCCGCCGAGATGGCGCCGTAGGTGCCGCCCCAGCCGAGGACCAGGACCCGGGCGTCGCCGTCGGGGTCGTCGACCCGCAGCGGGTCGACGTCGTTGGCGATGCCGTCGACCTTGGCCTGGCGCAGGCGGGTCATCAGGTCGTGGTTGGCCGGGTCGTAGGAGATGTTGCCCGAGCCGTCGGCCTTCTCCAGGCCGCCGATCCGGTGCTCCAGACCGGCCGTGCCCGGGATCGCCCAGGGGCGGGCCAGGGTCTCGGGGTCGCGCTTGAAGGGCTGGAAGTCCTCCTGGTTGGCCTCCGCGAAGTTCGCCTCGATGATCGGCAGATCCTCGACCTCGGGCAGCTTCCACGGCTCGGAGCCGTTGGCGAGGTAGCCGTCGGAGAGGATGAACACCGGGGTGCGGTACTTGACCGCGATCCGGGCCGCCTCGACCGCCGCCGCGAAGCAGTCCGCGGGGGACAGCGGAGCGATCACCGGGACGGGCGACTCGCCGTTCCGGCCGAACAGGGCCTGGAGCAGGTCGGCCTGCTCGGTCTTGGTCGGCAGGCCCGTGGACGGGCCGGAGCGCTGCACGTTGACGATCAGCAGCGGCAGCTCGACGGCCACCGCGAGCCCGATCGTCTCGGCCTTCAGCGCCACACCGGGACCGGAGGTCGTGGTGAGGCCCAGGGCCCCGCCGAACGAGGCGCCCAGCGCCGCGCCGACGGCCGCGATCTCGTCCTCGGCCTGGAAGGTCCGGACGCCGAAGTTCTTGTACTTCGACAGCTCGTGCAGGATGTCCGAGGCCGGGGTGATCGGGTAGGAGCCGAGGAACAGCTCCAGGCCGGACCGTTCCCCCGCCGCGATCAGGCCCCACGCGAGCGCGGTGTTGCCGGTGATCTGCCGGTAGAGGCCGGGGGCGAGCGCGGCGGGCTTCACCTCGTAGGAGGTGGAGAAGTCCTCGGTGGTCTCACCGAAGGACCAGCCCGCCTGGAAGGCCGCGATGTTGGCCTTCATGATCTCGGGCTTCTTCGCGAACTTCTTCTCGAGGAAGGAGACGGTCGACTCGACCGGCCGGTGGTACAGCCAGGAGAGCAGGCCGAGGGCGAACATGTTCTTCGCGCGCTCGGCGTCCTTCTTGGAGAGCTCGAAGTCCTCGAGGGCCTTGACGGTCATGGAGGTGAGGGGGAGGGCGTGGACCCGGTAGTCCGACAGCGAGCCGTCGTCCACGGGTGAGCCGTCGTAGCCGACCTTCGCCAGATTCCGCTTGGTGAACTCGTCGGTGTTGACGATCACGTCGGCGCCCTTGGGCAGGTCGCTGATGTTCGCCTTCAACGCGGCCGGGTTCATGGCGACCAGCACGTTCGGCGCGTCACCCGGGGTAAGGATGTCGTGGTCGGCGAAGTGCAGCTGGAAGCTGGAGACACCCGGGAGGGTGCCGGCGGGAGCGCGAATCTCGGCAGGGAAGTTGGGCAGCGTCGAGATGTCGTTGCCGAACTCCGCCGTCTCGGCGGTGAAGCGGTCGCCGGTCAACTGCATTCCGTCACCGGAGTCACCGGCGAAGCGGATGATGACGCGGTCGAGCTGCTGGACCTGTTTGGTCACAGAGGATTCAACCTCCTCGACGCGCAACCCAGCTGGCCCCGGGGGTTTGGACCTGGGACAGGAGGGCTACTAGGGCTTTGTGCTTATGTTACGTCCGAGCTGACGTGCGCTTTCACGCCGTCTCGGACTGTGAGACCCCGCGCCGTGAACCTCTGGTGGCCCAGTAGATCAGGAGGGCCGCCAGAGGTGAGAGCCCCGTGCAATACCGGATGTATCACAAATGTCTCCCGTCCACTCGCCAGGGGCGTTTACGGACGGGCGACAATGTACCCAACCGGAATCAGGGGTTAATTACGCACCCTGCTGTTCCTGGTCGAGCTTCCCGATGAGGTCGTCCACCTTGGCTCCGTCGACGGCCTGGACGGTGATCGACGGGTCGACCCAGTAGCTGGACTTCCCGCGGATGCTCTTCACCCAGTTCTGCCAGGCCTTGTCGGTCACCCGGCAGCTGATCTTGACCGAGGTGCCCGGCTTGATGGACTTGGCGCCCGCCTTGCAGGTGCCCAGGCGGGGGCCGCCGGCCTTGCCGCCCTTGGTGAGCACGACCTCGTAGATGACCAGGGCGTTGCTGGAGCCGGTGTTGCGGTAGGTCGACTCGATGGTGCAGCCGTTCGGGTTGCAGCTCTTGGCCAGGAACTTGCCCTGGAAGACGACGCGCGCCGTCGGGTCGGGGGCGCCGGACAGGCCGTTCTTGACCTTGTCCTTGAGCTGGGTGAAGACGTCGCCCATCTGGGCCGCGGTGAGTTCCGTCACATCGAGGTCGAAGGTCTGGGCGCCGCCGCCCTTGATCTTGACGAGCTTGTACGGCGCGGCGTCGGAGACGTAGTACTGGTAGTCGGTGCCCTCGAAGCCGATCGCCTGGGTGCCCGCGATCGCCTCGGCCGTCGGCTGGCCGGTCGGCGGGACGAGCGGCTGCGCCTTGGAGACACCGTCACCGAGCTGGGACGGCAGCAGCTTGCCGCGCAGGTCGAATCCCGACAGCGCGGCCGGCGCCTTGGCCCAGCGGTCGGCGTAACCGGCCGATCCGGCCTCGCCGACGTCGCTCTGCTTGCGCCAGTAGGAGCGGGGAGCCTTCACGTACGTGCCGCCGTCGACGACCATGAGCTCGACCTGGTCGCCGTCGATGGTGAGCTGGCCCGCCACCGAACCCGACCGGGTGATCGAAACGTCAGCCTGGATGGTGTCGCCACCGGACTCGAAGGTGCCGACGTAGTGCAGGCCGGGGACGGTCTTGAGGGTCGTCGCCGCGGCCGCGCTCTTGTCCTGCGGCGGGACGATCTTCACCGGGGTCTTCTCGTCACCGCTGAATGCGACGAAGACCACAGCGGCCACGAGGGCGAGAACCGCCACGCCCGCGATCGCCACCGCGATGACCGCGCCCTTGTTCTTACGGCCCGGCTGGGCGAACTGACCCTGCGGGAGGTAACCGGGAGGCTGCGGGCCGTAGTGCTGGCCGGGCGGCTGCCAGGCGCCCGGCGGCGGGGTCTGCGGACCCTGCGGGGCCCATCCCGGCGGCGGGGTCTGCGGGGTCTGCGGCGCCCATCCGGGCGGCGGCGTCTGGGGTCCCGGACTCCAGCCCTGCGGCGGATTCTGGCCACCCTGCGGCTGCTGGAGCGGCGTCTGCGGGGCCCAGCCCGTCGGCTGGTTCTGCTGGTCCCAACCCTGCTGCCCCTGCGCCGGCTGCTGGGGCTGTCCCCAGCCCGGCGGGTTCGGCTGGTCCTGCCCCTGAGCCTGCGGTGCCCACCCCGGAGGTGGTGTCTGCGGACCCTGAGGCCAGTCCTGCTGGGTCTCCGGGTCCTGCCCCGGAGGCTGCCAGTTCTGGTCCTGACTCATCTACCGCACCACCCCGTATAACGCTTGTACTTGGCGAGACCTTATGTTTGTCCGCGAGATCCGTAAAGACGGACGCAAGCCGCACGATGATGGTTCCGCACGCTGGTCTACTCTCTCCCGTGTGCGCGACTACTACAGCTCCTATGTACTCGTCGCCGTCCTGTTCGCCATCGGCGGCGCGATCGTCGCGGGCGGTCTGACGGCCAACCGCCTGCTGCGGCCCACAAGGCCCACGCGCGAGAAGCTCCTGACCTACGAGTGCGGGATCGATCCCGTCGGTGAGGGCTGGGCTCAGTCTTACGTCCGCTACTACGTGTTCACCTATCTGTACGTGGTGTTCGCCGTGGACGCGGTCTTCCTTTTCCCCTGGGCCACGATCTTCAGTGCCGAGGGTTACGGAGGTGTGACTCTCGGGGAGATGTTCGTCTTCCTCGGGTTCCTCGCGGTCGGGTTGCTGTACGCGTACAAGAAGGGAGTGCTCTCGTGGGTGTAGTCGACCTTCCGGAGCCGACGCTCGGCCCGCTGTCGAAGGTCGCGCCGAAGCCGGTCAGGTTCGTCCTCAACTGGGGGCGGCGGTACTCGCTGTGGGTGTTCAACTTCGGCCTCGCCTGCTGCGCGATCGAGTTCATCGCGACGTCCATGGCGCGGCACGACTTCATCCGTCTCGGCGTCATCCCCTTCGCGCCGGGGCCGCGCCAGGCCGACCTCATGGTCGTCTCCGGGACGGTCAGCGACAAGATGGCGCCCGCGGTGAAGCGGCTGTACGAGCAGATGCCCGAGCCGAAGTACGTCATCTCCTTCGGGTCGTGCGCCAACTGCGGCGGCCCCTACTGGGACTCCTACTGCGTGACCAAGGGCGTCGACCAGCTCATCCCCGTCGACGTGTACGTGCCCGGCTGCCCGCCGCGGCCCGAGGCGCTGCTGCACGGGATCGTCCGGCTCCAGGAGAAGATCGCGGCCGAGAACCTGTCGGACCGCTACCTCAAGGACGACGCGCCGGCTCCGGGCGTCTGGGAGCACAGGGCCTCGGTGCTGACCCGGCCGCTGGTGCCCGCGCCCGCGCTGCTGGCCGAGGCGGACCAGCCGACCGCGGTGCTGCATCCGGTCGAGACCCGGCCCACCCAGATCTACGACAACTCCATCGTCCCGGGGTTCGGCGACGACGAGGGTCCGGAGTCGGAACGGTGACCACCGAGGAACTGGCCGAGGCCTGGGCCGACCGCTTCGGCGCCGACGCCGCGCAGGCCGAGGGATTCGGCGAGCTGACCGTGGACGTCCCGGTCGCCCGCTGGATCGAGGCCCTGACGTTCGGCCGCGACGAGCTCGACTGCGCCTTCTTCGACTTCCTGACCGGGGTGGACGAGCTGGAGGAGGGCTTCCGGATCGTCGTCCACGTGTTCTCCCTCGACGGCCGTCACCACCTTCTGATCAGGACCCTGGTGCCCCGTGACACCCCGGTGCTGCCGTCCGCTGTCTCTGTGTACAGGGGGGCCGGCTGGCACGAGAGGGAGACATTCGAGATGTTCGGCGTCGTCTTCGAAGGGCATCCGGACCTGAAGCCGCTGCTGCTGCCCGACGGCTTCGAGGGCAACCCGCTGCGCAAGGACTTCGTCCTGGCCGCGCGGGTCGCCAAGGCGTGGCCGGGCGCCAAGGAACCGGGCGAGGGCGGCGACCACGGAGCCCCGTCGCGGCGCAAGAACCTGCCGCCGGGCGTGCCCTCCCAGTGGGGCCCCCAGCCGGGAGGGGAGGAGCATGCGTGACGTCATCGCGCTCGCCCTCGTCGCCGTCGCGTTCCTGACGCTGCCGCTGCTGATCGGGCAGGCCGAGCACAAGGTGATGGCGCACATGCAGGGGCGGCTCGGGCCCATGTACGCCGGCGGCTTCCACGGGTGGGCCCAGCTCGTCGCCGACGGGGTCAAGTTCGCGCAGAAGGAGGACACCGTCCCGGCCGCGGCCGACCGGCGGATCTTCCTGCTGGCGCCGGGCGTCGCGCTGGTGCCCTACCTGGTGGTGCTGGGCGTGATCCCGGTCGGCCCCGGGCAGGTCGCGGTGGACCTGTCCCTCGGCGTGTTCTTCGCGCTGGCCGTGATGGGCGTCGGCGTGATCGGCTCGATCATGGCCGGGTGGGCGTCGGCCAACAAGTACTCGCTGCTGGGCGGGATGCGGGTGGCGGCGCAGCTCGTCTCCTACGAGCTTCCGATGGTGCTGGCGGCGGCGTCGGTGGCGATGGCCGCCGGGACGCTCTCGCTGTCGGGGATCGTCGAGGAGTGGCGCTGGTGGTGGCTGTTCTGGCAGGCCGGCGCCGCGGTCGTGTTCTTCGTCGCGGGGCTCGCCGAGCTGAAGCGGCCGCCGTTCGACATGCCGGTGGCCGACTCGGAGATCATCTTCGGCCCGTACACCGAGTACGGAGGCCTGCGGTTCGCGTTCTTCCTGCTCGCGGAGTACGCCGGGATCCTCGTGCTGTGCTCCCTGACGACCGTCATGTACCTCGGCGGCTGGAAGGGCCTGTTCCTCGACGGGTTCGGCTGGACCCTGGTGAAGATCTTCGCGCTGTCCTTCGTGGTGATCTGGTTCCGGGTCGCCTATCCCCGGCTCAGGGAGGACCAGCTCCAGAAGCTGGCCTGGGTGTACCTCGTGCCGATCTCGCTCGCCCAGCTCGCGCTGACGGGCGTCGTGAAGGTGGCGATCTCATGAAGCTGGGTTTGGCCAAGGGCCTGGCCGTCACCCTCCGGACGATGACGCGGCGGAGCGTCACCCGGCAGTACCCGGAGGTCGCTCCGGACCTGCCGCCGCGCTCCCGCGGGGTCATCGCGCTGTTCGAGGAGAACTGCACGGTCTGCATGCTGTGCGCCCGCGAGTGCCCCGACTGGTGCATCTACATCGACTCCCACAAGGAGACGATGCCCGCCGAGGGGTCGGCCAGGGCCCGTTCGCGGAACGTCCTCGACCGGTTCGCCATCGACTACTCCCTCTGCATGTACTGCGGGATCTGCATCGAGGTCTGCCCGTTCGACGCGCTGTTCTGGTCGCCGGAGTTCGAGTACGCCGCCTATGACGTCGCGGAGCTGACCCACGAGAAGGAGCGGCTGCGCGAGTGGATGTGGACGGTCCCGCCGCCGCAGCCGCCCGAGCCCAACGCCGACCCGCCCAAGGAGCTCCGGTGACCGCGCAGGAGATCGTCTTCTCGGCCCTCGGCGTCCTCGCCGTGGGGTCGGGGGTGCTCGTGGTGTCCACGAGGCAGCTCGTCCACGCCGCGCTGTGGCTGGTGGTGTCGTTCGGCGCGCTGGCCGGGATGTACCTGGTGCTGACGGCCGAGTTCGTCGCCTGGGTCCAGGTCCTCATCTACGTCGGCGCGGTCGTCGTGCTGCTGCTGTTCGGGATCATGCTGACCCGCGCGCCGATCGGCCGCTCGGACGAGCTGGACTCGGGCAACCGGATCGCGGCGCTGGCCGTCGCGGGGGCCACCGGCGTGACGCTCGTGACGCTCCTGGTCCGCGGCTTCCAGGACGCGAAGATCGACCTGAAGCCGGGGTCGGGCAGCGGCGGCGCCGTGGGCGAGTCGCTGTTCAGGACCTGGGTGCTGCCGTTCGAGGTGCTGTCGGTGCTGCTGCTCGCGGCGCTGATCGGAGCGATCGTGCTGTCGCGCGGCGGAGGTGAGGACTAGGTGCACGTCGTCTATCCGGTGGTGTTCGCCGCGCTGCTGTTCTCCGTGGGGATCTACGGGGTCCTCGCACGGCGCAACGCGATCCTCGTGCTGATGTCGGCCGAGCTGATGCTGAACGCCGTCAACCTCAACCTGGTGACGTTCGACATGTGGCTGCGCGACCGGCTGCACGGCGGCCAGGTCCTCACCCTCTTCACGATCGTGATCGCGGCGGCCGAGGTCGGCCTCGGCCTCGCGATCGTGCTGCTGCTGTTCCGCAACCGACGGAACATCGACGTCGACCGGCAGGACACCCTCCGGGAACCCGAGGAGGTCCGGTGACGGTGCTCGCCGCACAGGCGATCGTGCTGCCGTTCCTGGGCGCGGTGCTCGGGCTGCTCGTCGGCCCGCGGCTGACCCGGGTGCTGGCGGGCGGGCTGAGGCAGGACGCGGAGACGCCCGTCGTGGCCGAGGGGTCGGAGGCGCACGTCTCGGCCGAGGCCGAGGGGGAGGCCGCACCGCCCGAGGCGCAGGCCGGTCCGCCGGGAGCGGTGACGGGCGGGGCGCGCGGAGCGCTCGGGCCCGTGCTGTGCGCGGTTCTGCCGACGGCCGCGATGACCGTGCTCACCGCCGTGATCGCGACCGTCCAGTGGCAGTCGCCCGCGACCCGGGCGGGGGTGCTGACGACGATCCCGACCGGGACCGCGCCGATCACCGTCGGGCTGACGGTCGACGGGCTCGCCGCCCTGCTCGGCCTGCTGGTCGGGTGCGTGGCGCTGGCCGTCCAGGTGTACTCGGTCGCCTACATGCGCGACGAGCCTCGCTACTCCTCCTACGCCGCGTTCGTGTCGCTGTTCACCTCGGCGATGCTGCTCGTGGTGTTCGCCCGCGACCTCCTGCTGCTGTACGTCGGCTGGGAGATCATGGGCGTCTGCTCCTACTTCCTGATCGGCCACCACTGGGAGGACCGGGCCAACACCCGGGCCGCGATCAAGGCGTTCCTGGTGACCAGGGTCGGCGACGCGGGCTTCCTGCTCGGGATCATCGTGCTGGGCGTCGGGGCGGGCGGCTTCGACATCCCGACCGTCCTGGCGAACGCGGAGTCGCTCCCGCACACGACGGTCGTCGTCGCGGCGCTGCTCCTGCTGTGCGGGGTCGCGGGCAAGAGCGCCCAGTTCCCGCTGCACACCTGGCTGCCCGACGCGATGGCGGGCCCGACCCCGATCAGCGCGCTCATCCACGCGGCCACGATGGTCGCGGCCGGGATCTACCTCGTGGCGCGGCTGTACCCGGTGTTCCTCGCCGCGCCCGTCTCGCTGGCGGTCCTCGGTGTGCTCGCCGCGATCTCCATGGTCGGAGCCGCGCTCGCCGCACTCGCCCAGGACGACCTCAAGCGCGTCCTCGCCTACTCCACGATCAGCCAGCTCGCCTACATGGCGGCGGGGCTGGCCGTCGGCGCGAAGACCGCCGCGATGTTCCACCTCGTGACGCACGGGGCGTTCAAGGCGCTGCTGTTCCTCTCAGCGGGCTGCGTGATCCACGCGGTCGGCTCGAACCTGCTGGCCGGGATGGGCGGGCTGCGCAGGGCGATGCCCGTCACCTTCGTCTGCATGACGATCGGGTACGCGGCGCTCGCCGGGCTGCCGCCGTTCTCGGGGTTCTTCTCCAAGGACGCGATCGTCGAGGGCGCGCAGGAACTGGCGTTCAACGGCGCCATGGACGGCGCCCCCGACCTGCCGGGCTGGGTCGCCTGGTCGGTCTACCTGGCCATGCTCGCGACGATCTTCCTGACCGCCGCCTACGCGATGCGCGCGTGGCTGCTGACCTTCTTCGGCACCCCGGCCGAGGGCGCCCACGAGGCCCCCGCGCTGATGAGGTGGCCGCTGGTGCTGCTCGCGGTCCCCGCGGCGTTCGTGGGCTTCTGCGGGCTCGGCGCCGACGAGCTCCGCCCGCACGCGGGCACCGCCGCGATGTCGCTGCTGTTCGTCGCGGCCGGTGCCGCGGTGACCTACCTGACCTGGAAGGACGCCCCCTCGAGCGACCCGGCGGCCCGGCTGCGCGGGCTGCGTCCGGTGTTCGCGAACGCCTTCTACGTGGACTCCCTCTACGACCGGGTGATCGTGCGGCCCGTGCTGTGGCTGGCGGGGGCCGTCCGGGGGTTCGACGTGAAGGTCGTCGACGGGGCCGTGGAGGGCGTCGTCCCGGCGACCCGGCGGCTCGGGGCGCTGGCCCGGCTGCCGCAGGGCGGCAATCCACAGACCTATCTGACCGGCGTCCTGGCCGGTGCGGTGTTCCTCGTCCTCGCGGTGGTGGTCTTCTCATGAGCGCGCTGCTGCTGCTCCTCACGCTGGCCGTGGCCGTCGCGGTGTTCTTCGTCCGCGGGGACGCCGTGGTGTTCGGCCGGTGGGCGTCCGGGCTGGTGCTCGCCTGGACGGTCCTGATGGGGGTGCTGTTCGACTTCGGCGAGCCGGAGCGGATGCAGCACACGACCGACTGGGCCTGGGTTCCGGGTCTCGGGATCAGGTTCCACCTGGGCGTCGACGGGGTGTCGCTGCCGCTGGTCGTGCTGACGGCGCTGCTGACCTTCCTGTGCTTCGTCCACCTCGGCCGCCGCGACACCGCCGAGCCCGGTCTCCTGGCGGCGCTGCTGCTCCTGCTGGAGTTCGGGATGCTCGGCACGTTCCTGGCGCTCGACCTGCTGCTGTTCTTCGTGTTCTTCGAGGTCGTCCTGCTGCCGATGTTCGTGATCATCGGGCGGTGGGGCGGGCCCGGGCGGCGGCACGCGTCCTACAAGTTCATCATCTACACCCTCGTCGGCTCCGGGTTCCTGCTGGTCGGGCTGCTGCTGCTCGCCTCGGGCGCCGGCACGCTCGACATGGTGAAGATCGCCGAGGCGCACGGTTTCGGGATCACGCACGGCACCCAGGTCGCGGCGTTCGCGTTCCTCGGGATCGGGCTGGCCGTCAAGGCGCCGATGTGGCCGCTGCACACCTGGCTGCCGGACGCCCACACCGAGGCGCCGACCGTCGGATCGGTGCTGCTGGCCGGGGTGCTGCTGAAGATGGGCACCTACGGGTTCGTCCGGATCGCGGTGCCGGGGCTGCCCGAGGGGGCGTCGTTCTGGGCGCCGTGGCTGGGCTGCCTGGCCGTCGTCGGGATCATCTACGGGGCGCTGGCCTGCCTGGCCCAGACCGACCTCAAGCGGATGATCGCCTACTCCTCCATCGGGCACATGGGCTTCGTGCTGCTGGGGATCTCGACGCTGACCGCGGTCGGGATCAACGCCGCGCTGTTCGGCAACATCGCCCACGGCCTGATCACCGGCCTGCTGTTCTTCCTGGCCGGCTCCATCAAGGAGCGGTACGGGACGGGCACCCTCGCCGAGATCGGCGGCGGGATGCTGGGCCGGGCGCCGCGGCTCGGGTCGGTGCTGACCTTCGCGTGCGTCGCCTCGCTCGGGCTGCCGGGGCTCGCCGGGTTCTGGGGCGAGATGATGGCCCTGGTCGGCTCCTACCGGCCGTCGGCGGGGCTGCCGCGCGAGACCTTCGTGACCTTCATGGCCGTCGCGGCGATCGGGGCGGTGCTGACCGCGGCCTACTTCCTGCGGCTCCTCGGCCGGATCACCCACGGACGCCCGTCGTCCGGCGGGGCCCTGGTGGACGTGCGGCCGCTCGAATGGGCCGCCTGGACGCCGCTGATCGTCCTCATCCTGCTGGTCGGGCTCTGGCCGAAGACCTTGCTGGCCCTCACGGACGCGCCGGTCCGCGCGCTGATCGGAGCAGGCTGATGATCCAGTCGATCGACTACGCGGCGCTCTCGCCGCTGATCGTGATCTCGGCCGGGGCGATCGCGCTCCTGCTGGGCGACCTGTTCGACGCGTCGCGGCGGGTGCTGGGCTGGGCAGCCGCCGGAATCCTCGCCGCCGCCTTCGGCGCGGTCCTGGTGCTGGCCGCCGGCGACCCGCGCGCGACGTTCTGCGTGCCGGGCGAACTGCGCGGGGACGGGCCGCCCTCCTGCTCCTACGTCGCCGACGACTTCACGCTCGTGTTCCAGGGGATCGTGCTCGCCGCCGCGTTCGTGGTGGTGCTGCTGTCGCTGGAGGAGATCGAGCGGACCTCGCTGCCCGCGGGGGAGTACTTCTTCCTGCTGTTCTGCGCTGTCGCGGGCGTGCTGTCGCTGGTGGCGGCGCGCGATCTGGTGCTGCTGGTCGTCGGGCTCGAGACCCTGTCGCTGCCGGTGTTCGCGCTGGTCGCGCTGCGCCGCTACGACGGCAGGGCCACCGAGGCCGCGGTGAAGCTGTTCCTGGTGTCGGTGGTGTCGGCCGCGGTCCTGCTGTTCGGGATCAGCCTCGTCTACGGGACGACCGGATCGATGCACTTCGACCGGATCGCGATCGCGAACGTGCCGGACGGCCTCGAACCGGTGCTGGCGGCCGGGATCGTGATGGTGATCGTCGGCTTCGGGTTCAAGGTGGCGGCGGTGCCGTTCCACTTCTGGGCGCCGGACGTCTACCAGGGGGCTCCGCTGCCCGTCGCGGCGTTCCTGTCGGTCGTGTCGAAGGCGGGCGGGTTCGCCGGGCTGGCCCTGGTCGTCACGCTGGCGTTCCCGCAGCAGTCGGACGTCTGGGGGCCGCTGCTGGCGGTGCTCGCGGCCGTGACGATGACGGCCGGCAACGTGATGGCGCTGCGGCAGACGCAGGCCGTCCGGCTGCTGGCGTGGTCGTCGGTGGCGCAGTCGGGGTACATGATCGCGCCGCTGGCCGTCGGGGTCTTCCACATCAGGGAGGCGGTCGCGGCCACGGCCGGATACCTGGCCTTCTACGCGGTCATGAACCTGGGGGCGTTCGCGATCGTCACCGGGTTCAGGGCGCGTCAGGGAGCCGGGGAGGCCGACCTGCTGGCCGACTACCGCGGCATGGCCCGGGTGACGCCCTGGTACGGCGGGGCGCTGGCGTTCTTCCTGGTCTGCCTCGCGGGGCTGCCGCCGGGCATCATGGGCCTGCTGGCCAAGGTGCTGGTGTTCAAGGCCGTCCTGAGCGAGCCGGTCGCCTGGCTGGGCGTCGTGATGGCCGTCAACACCGCGATCGGGCTGTACTACTACCTGCGCTGGGCGGTCCGGCTGTTCGGGCCCGCCCCCGCCGAGCGGTACGACCTGCCGTGGGAGCCGTCGTTCAAGGTCGCGGTCGCCCTGACGGCCGGAGCCGCCGTCCTGCTGTCCGTCGCCCCTCAGCTCCTGCTGGAAGCCACCCTCTCGCTCGGGTAAAGCTCCAGTTCCGGAACGTATCTCCGCTCTTTCGCGTTGTTTCGGGTGAGAGGCCAAGGGGAGGTTCTCGACCATGAACGGCTTGAAGACGGCACTCCTGATCGGGGCGCTGTCCGGAGTGATGCTCCTCGTCGGCTGGGGGCTCGGCGGGCGCGGTGGACTGATGATCGCGCTCTTCATCGCGCTGCTCAGCAACGGCGCCGCCTACTTCTTCAGCGACAAGATCGCGCTCCGGTCGATGCGGGCGCATCCCGTCAGCGAGGTCGAGGCACCCGCGCTGTACGCGATGGTGCGGGAGCTGTCGACCGCGGCCCGGCAGCCGATGCCGCGCCTGTACGTCTCGGAGACGCCGCAGCCCAACGCGTTCGCGACCGGGCGCAACCCGCGCAACGCGGCCGTCTGCGTGACCCGCGGGATCCTGCAGATGCTCGACCAGCGGGAGCTGCGGGCGGTGATCGGGCACGAACTGTCGCACGTCTACAACCGCGACATCCTGATCTCCTCGGTCGCCGCCGCCCTGGCCACCGTCATCACCTACCTGACCTACCTGGGCATGTTCCTGCCCGGCCGGTCCAACGACGACGACGGCCCCGGCGCCATCGGCGCCCTGCTGATGGTCTTCCTGGGCCCGCTGGCCGCCGGCGTCATCCAGATGTCGATCAGCCGCACCCGCGAGTTCCAGGCCGACAAGTCCGGCGCCGAGCTGAGCGGCGACCCGCTGGCCCTCGCCAGCGCCCTGCGCAAGATCGCGGGCGGCGTCCGCGCGATGCCCCTGCCCCAGGACCCGAACCTGGCCTCCACCAGCGCCCTGATGATCGCCAACCCGTTCCGCGGCCAGGGCATCGTCAAGCTCTTCTCCACCCACCCGCCCACGGAGGAGCGCATCGCCCGCCTGGAGCAGATGGCCGGCCACCGCCCCTGACGCGAGCACGGGGCGTCTCCTCTACCGGAGCCGCCCCGTTCGTGCTTTCTAGCGGTAGTTGGTGAACTGGAGGGCGACGTCCAGGTCCTTGCCCTTGAGCAGGGTCATGACGTCCTGGAGCTCGTCCTTCTTCTTGGAGCTGACCCGGAGCTCGTCGCCCTGGATCTGGGCCTTGACGCCCTTGGGCCCCTCCTCGCGAATGATCTTGCTGATCTTCTTCGCGTCCTCCTGGGAGATGCCCTCCTTCAGGGCGATCTGGATCTTGTAGAGACGGCCGGACGCCTTGGGGTCGCCGGAGTCCAGGATCTTCAGCGAGAGGCCGCGCTTGATCAGCTTCTCTTTGAAGACGTCGAGGACGGCCAGGGCCCGCTCCTCGCTGTTGGCCTGGATCTCGATGGCCTCACCCGACCACCTGATACCGGCGTCGACGTTGCGGAAGTCGAAGCGGTTGCCGACCTCCTTGGCCGCCTGGTTCAGCGCGTTGTCGGTCTCCTGCCGGTCGAGCTTGGAGACGATGTCGAACGAACTCTCGGATGCCACGGTGACAAGTCCTAACGGATTGTGACGATCAAGACGGGGTAGAGCCTGTTCAGGAACGGGCTGCCACTGGTAACAGTCTCGCAGCCCGAACCCGGGGAATCGCTCATTCAGACATCCGATCGGGGGGATCCGGTTTGTCTTCCACGTTCCTGGTGGCCCTGCCACTGGCCACCGCCCTGGCCTTCTCGGCCACCGCCTGCGGCTCCGGCGACACGGCCGTCAAGGCCAGCCGCTCCGCCGCCGCAGCGGCCGACAAGGCCAAGTCCCAGGCCACCCAGGCCGCGGACACCGCCAAGACCGAAGCCACCAAGGCCGTCGACGCGGTGAAGACCGAGGCCACCAAGGCGGTGGACGCCGTCACGGCCACCCCCACGATCTCCAAGCCGACCACCCCGCCCGTGGCCAAGAACGTCAAGAAGAACACCCCCTGCAAGATCACCAACCAGAAGGGCACCACCCCCGACGGCAAGACGACCCTGACCTGCAAGTGGGTCAACGGCAAACGAGTCTGGACCTGACCCCCACCCCGAGCCCGGATGTCCGACCCACTCCCCACATCCGCTAGTATTTCTCTCGTCGCAAGCGACACAAGGCGGTTTGCCCGAGTGGCCAAAGGGAGCAGACTGTAAATCTGCCGGCTCAGCCTACGGTGGTTCGAACCCACCAGCCGCCACCACTTGCGAAATAGCCCCTGACCAGGGAAACCCGGTCAGGGGCTGTTTGCGTTGATCGGGCTCTTGGGGTGCAAGAGCGACAGCGGAGGTATGGCCTGACGGCTGGTCGATCACTGATGGGGATTGAGGATGAACGCGATGTGGAAGTGTGACGTCGCGGCCTGGGTCCAGGGGCCGGTACCTATTCGGTGAGAGGTGCGGTGGCGTCGGACTCCATGCTGTCCTGGTCGGCAATGGGGGCCTCCACGTTCTCTGCGGCGCGCGGCTCGAACTCTCGAATGTGCTCTTCACGACGACCGTTCTGGTCGCGTTCGGCGGTTTCGCTGGGAGCGGGGTCGTCGCGGCGGAGTGCGTCCCGCAACTCCTTGACCGCATGGACCAGGGGTATGCAGGCTCGGACGAGTTCGGCGAGCGCGCCGGGCAAGCGGCTGGCTGCACCGACGATGATCACGATGCTGCCGATGATCAAGATGATCGCGGTGGTGTTCACGTCTGCCTCCAGGGCGATAGGGCCGGTGTCCGGCCGGTCCGCCCAAGCTCGGCTACGCCGCCTGGTCGTTTCCATTCCGGATTCCGGTATTCGCGGCGATCGCCCAGTTGGAGTCCGTAAAATTGCTTATCCGGACCGGATCTGGCTTTAAGGGGAGGTCGGTGGGTGACGCAAGGGAGTTCTACGCCGAGCGTCTGACCGAGCTGATCGACCGGTCTGGCCTGCGCATCGACCAGGTCCCGGGCAGAGTCTCCCGTCCTGCCGGGGCTCGATGGCAGATCAACGCCCAGCGTCTCAGCGACTGGCAGGCTGGTAAGAACGTCCCCAACAAGGAGCCCGCAGCGGCTCTGGTCCGCTCGCTCATCACTCGGGCGCGCGAGCGGGGCGTCCTTGCTGAGGATGTCACCAAAGGGCTCTTTGACGAAGCGCTCTGGCAGAGCTGGCGGAAGAAGGCCAGGGCCCACCGGGTGAACAATTCCGCGGCCTTCCATCCGCGGACGACGGCGGTGCTGACCGATGCGACTGAGCCACCGGTGAACGTGGTCTTCGCTGAGGATCATCTGCCTCGCCTACGTCACCTGACCGAAATGGCCCTTCAAGAGGCTGGGCAGGTGCCCTGGGACTTCTTCACGGGCGGGCCCAAAGGAGAGTTCGCCGCAGGCCTCTATGTTCACCGCGAGCTGGAGAACGTGCTCCTGGACGCCATGGTGGCGGAGCCCGGGCGGACGCTGCTCGTGCGGGGCGAGCCGGGCTACGGCAAGACCAGTTTGCTGTGGGGGCTTTCGGCGCGTCTGCTCGAGGACGACGCGGCTGAAGTCTTTCTGATCAAGTCGGTGTGGCTGCTGGGTCCGGCGCCCCTGGTGGAGTCGGTGATGCTCGAGGCCGCTGTGCGGCACCTGGCAGAACAGGGCGTCAGATGTACGGTACTGATCGACACCGCAGATGTCCTGGCGGGCGACGAGCGTGCGCAGCTGGCGCTGAGAGCGCTCGTCAAAGTGGTGACGGAGCGCGGCGCCTCGGTGGTGGTGACCTCCCGGCCGGCGGAGGCCAACGCGCTGCCCAGTTTCTGGCGTGGTTTCATGCTCGGCCCGTACGCGACCGGCGTCGGTCCGGACGGCTCGTTGAGCGAGTTCGAGCGTGCCGTGGCCGCTCATGCCCGGCTGTATTGCGGGACCCGGCAGCAGGCTGAGAAGTTGGCGGACCAGCTGCTCAGCGCCGTGGCGCGTAGACAGCCGATCGAGCCGCTGTGCCGCAGGCCCCTGACATTGCGGATGCTGTCCGAGCTCTACAGCCCCGGGACGGTCCCGAGCACCGTCGATGTCACCGGTCTCTACGAGACGTACTGGCTCGACAGGGTCCAGGAGGACCGGCGGGTCGGGATCGCGGCACACGACACGGCCGACGCGTCGGAGAACCTCGAGTCCTGCGCGGTCGAGTTGGCCCTGCGGATGCTCCGCGTCGGGGTGCCTCAGACCGTGCTTGACGCCGATCTCCGGCCGCGACGCAGGAAGGAGATCGCATTGCTGTGCCGGCGCGGAGTGGGTGCGGTCAGCGACGGTGAGTTTCAGTTCTTCCACCAGACCTTTTTTGAGTACGCCGCAGCGCGAGGGCTGCTGACGAAGTACGGCGATCACGCGCTGGCGATGCTCAGGGATCGAGTGCTCGCCTACCCCGCCGACTATGTGCGGCTGGCGGTCTTCGAGCAGACCTGGTTGTGCGCCTGGCGGCGGCCGGAGCTCCGTCCGGCCGCGGTGCGGTTGGCGCAGGAGCTGCTGGCGGAGGGCTCCGAGAACCAGGAACACGTTCCGTATGCGGTACGGAGAGTGATCCTCTCGGTGCTCTTCCAGGTGTCCGAGGTTCCGACGATTCTGTACGCGGAGTGGAACCGGCTCATCCGGGCTTCCGATGTATCGATGCTGAGGGACGGTCTTCTCCTTGCACCTGCGCCTCGGCGCCATTTCTCCGACGGAGATGTGGAGATTCTCACCCATTGTGTCGCGCGTGATGACGCCATCTGGGTGACCGTCCTCGGGGTACTGGACCGTCTCGCCGATCGTGATCCTGAACGTGCCGACGACATTCTGGACGCACTGGGGATCCTGGAGAAGGCTGAAAGCCTCCCCTTCACAGAACTGAGCGCCCGCTACGAACTCCCGTCACTTCTGGCGAAGCTGGCGGTTGCACGGCCCGAGCATGCCTTGGCCCATCTGGCACGTCTGTGCCGGCTGGCGGTGAGGCGGCGCAATCCCGCCTACCTGGCCAGGAGCTTTGCCGAGGTACGGCAGGCGAAGATCGGTCGGCCCCGCCTCGTAGCAGAATGGGCGGACTCCGTACCCGGGGGAGGGCTGGGCGAGGAGCAGGTTCTCGTCCTGGCCTATGCGCTTCTGCACCGGGATCGGATTCTCGCCGAGGCGGAGGACGTCGGCTGGGATGCGCCGCTGAGGGCGCTGCGAGAGCTCGTTGACCGGAAGCCCGCGACATTGGACGCGCGTGACCGGGCCGTGTTCGGCGGCATTCTCCAGGCATTCGCCGATTCGGCCCCCGCCGAGTACGCCGCCCCGTTGGCTGAGATCATCGAATCGATCGACAATCTCGGCCTCTTCGGAGAGCTCCATCGAGGCTGGCTCGCGGCCCTGATCGCTTCACCGCGTTGTTCGCTGCGGGAAAGCGCCGTCACCTGGCTTGTTTCGGGATTGCCTGCATCTCACAGTCGCCCCAATGATCTGCGACAGCGGTTGGCCGACAGCGTTCGACGGGCCTTGGAACGTCCGGACTTCCCCATCAGCGTGGCCGCGGAGATCGCTGCGGCCGCAGTGCGGAGAATCGACCACACGGAACCGTGGCTTGATCCCGACGTGATGCTCAGGCTCGTCATCAGGGCGGCCGTCGCCCAGATTCCCGAAGCCGTTGACGCCGTCCACCAGCTGTCTGATCCGGGCCATTCGCTGACCAAGGCTGCGGCGAGGACCGTTTCGCAGAAGCTCCGAGATCCGGTCTCCGATCTTTCGGAAGCGGAACTGACGATCAAGCTCGCTCTCGACAGAGAGGATCTGAAATCGCTCGGACGCCTTGAACTGCCCGCATCATTCGTGCAGGAGCACCAGCAGGTCCTGGTGCGGCTCATCAATGCCGGGCACGGATCAAAGGACTCCGAACGACAGCGCCTTTCGGCTGAACTTCGGCTACGTCTGGCGCAGGACACCGGGCTCCCCATCCCGACCTGGGAGGAGCTCCTCGCCGCGCTGGATCTGGCGCGTGAGCCCAGGACCGGCGAGGCGCTCGTCGGTCTCATCCTGCATGGCGCGGTCCGACGTGACTATGGCTACCCGGAGGCGCGAGATGTCCTCGCCGGGAGGCTGCGCAAGGATGACGCCGGTCTACTGGTGCCGGAGAACGACGTGCTGGCCGCCAGGCGCGCTCTGGTGTCGCTGGGCGCCGTCCTCGGCGCACCGGGTGAATCGGCCGCCTTGCTGAACGTGGCGTTTCTCGGCCCGGTGGACGGCCAGGCGCTCGCCAAGGCTTCCAGCTTCCTTCTCACCTCGCACCGGCTGGGACCCCATCTCACCGGCGAGCAGAGCACCGAGTTCCTCCTTGCGATGGGCCGTCGTTTGGTGGCGGAGGGTGTCTCCGAGAGCGTCCGCAAGGACAACGCGGCCCGCTGGCGTCCTGCCTTGGCCGAGGCCGTCGAGCGGGCCTCCCTCGCGGATCGGCTGCGCATCCTCGCGGCGACTCCTGAGCTCGATCCCCAGCTGGCGTCCGCTCTCGTGCTCAAGTTCGACCTCCTGGGCGCTCCGGCCATCCGCTCCGGCCTGGCGCGGCTCATCGACGATCCCCGTACTGATGGACAGGTCCGCAGATCAGCCCGCATCGCACTCCAGCGGACACCGCAGACATCGGACCTCTGGTCCTTCGAATGAACCGCTCACTCGGCCTCGCTGATCGACAGCCCATGGTCTTGTGGACCGGCTGAGCCGACGTCGACGGAGTTCTGCCTCGTGAAGTGGGTGGGTCAGTCGTTGGTGAAGATGAGGTTGCGGGTGGGGAGGGGGATTTCGATGGATTCGGTGCGGAAGCGGGTGTGGAGGCGTTTGACGAACTCGTGTTTGACGATGAACTGGTCGGTGAACTCGCGGGTGCGGAGGACGACGGTGAAGTCGATGCTGGAGTCGTTGAAGGTGTGGAAGCGGACCAGGGGTTCGTGGTCGGGGACGCCGCCGGTCACTTCGGTCATGACCTCGCGGGCTACCTCGATGGTGACTTTTTCCACGTGGTCCAGGTCGCTGCGGTAGCCGACCTTGGCCTGGAGGAGGAGGCCCATGTCCTGGGCCGGCTGGTGGTAGTTGGTGAGGATGGCGTCGGCGAACTTGGCGTTGGGGACTATGACCAGGTTGTCCGACATGGTGCGGATGGTGGTCTTGCGCCAGTTGATGTCCACGACGTTGCCCTCCTGGCCGGTGCTCAGGCGGACGAAGTCGCCGGGGACCACCGTTTTCGAGGCCAGGATGTGGACGCCGGCGAAGAGGTTGGCGAGGGTGTCCTGGAGGGCGAGGGCCACGGCGAGGCCGCCTACTCCCAGGGCGGTGAGCAGGGGGGTGATGGAGACGCCCAGGCTCTGGAGGAGGACCAGGGTGCCGATCACCAGGACGATGGCGCGGGTGATGTTGGCGAAGATCGTGACGGACTGGGCGACGCCTGAGCGGGCCATCGCGATGGAGCCGACGACGCCGGCCGCCAGGCGGGCCGCGGCCAGGGAGATCGCGAAGATCAGGACGGCCACCAGGGTCTGGCCGATGACGGTCCGCACGCCGGGCTGGAAGCGCATGATCAGGGTGCCCGACCAGAGGCCTCCGGTCAGGCACAGGATGAGGGCCAGGTCGCCCAGGAGGCGGACGACCAGGTCGTCCCAGGCCCAGCGGGTTCCCGCGGCGCGGCGGGACAGGCGTCGCAGGATGGGGCGCAAAGCGAACCCCGTCAGCAGCAGGGCCGCGACCACGGCGACAGCGAGGGTGAGACGTCCCCATTCGACCGGCTCGGGCACAATGATCCGTTCTGTGATGTGGGCGGAATGGCCCGATCGTATCGATTCGGCAGGTGGCGGGGGCGGGCTCCGGCGATCGCCTTGAACGGGTCATTTCGGGCGGAACTCGGCACCGGGACGGGGCGTCTGATCGTCACGTGCGATCGTCCGCGCGCCCGTGGCTCGGAGAGCTCCAGGAGTGACAGTGAGAAGGCTTCCCCCGGCCTTTCGCCGGCTGATCATCGTGGTGGTGCTGGTCGTCGCCGTGGGCGTGGTGTTCGTGGTCGAGCGGCGGTCGTCCGGAGAGGGCTGCGAGGGCGGCCTGGTGTTGAAGGGCACGGAGTGCGTCGGGCTCACCGACGGGTCCGCGCGCTTCGGCAACGACCTGGACGGCCTCCTGAAGCGGATGCTCCGGGAGAACGAGAGCGTCCGGGGCACGAAGGACCGGGTGAAGGTCGCGTTCATGATCCCGGCCACCACCGGCGCGAACGGGCCGGAGACGCCGGTCTCGGTGCGGACCCAGATCCAGGGCGCGCTGGCGGCCGTCCACCGGGCCAACACCAGGCTCGGGCCGCGGACCATCCGGTTCGAGCTGGCGGTGGCCAACACCGGGGACCGGGCGCGGTACTGGGAGATCGCGACCGGGCAGGTCGTGGCCGATCCGCGGGTCGTCGCGGTCAGCGGGCTCGGCTCCAGCGTCGACACGACCCTGTCGGCGATCGCCCGGCTGAAGCGCGACAAGGTCCCGATGGTCGGCGCGACGATGACCGCCGACGATCTGCACGACATCAAGGGCGGCCTGGTCCGCGTCGCGCCGCCCAACGAGGACGAGGCCAAGGCGCTCGTCCGGGAGGTGCCCCGGACGGCCAAGGGGTCGGTGCTGATGCTCCGCGACGCCGACGAGACCGATCTCTACGCCGCCGATCTGGCCGGGGAGTTCCGGCGGAGCCTCGCGGACCTCAAGCCGGAGGAGGTCCCGTTCACCTACGGCCCGGCGGAGACGTCGGGCGACCCGTTCTGGCAACTGCGCGTCCGGATCTGCAGCCGCAAGCCGTCCCACATCCTGTTCGCCGGGCGCGGGCGCCAGCTCCAGGACCTGTTGCAGGGGTTCGGCGCCGAGGCCTGTGACGGCCTGAACACCACGATCATCAGCGGCGACGACGCCGCCAGGGTCGTCCCGGAGGGGACGGTCGCGGACGCCCTGAGGCTGGGGATCACCCTGCGGTACGCGAGCCTCGCCTCGCCCGAGGCGTTCACGGTCCGTCCCGACCTCAGGACCGGTTTCGGGCAGTTCGAGCAGAGCTGGCTGGAGCTGGGCTTCAGCAGGGAGGACATGGCCGACGGCCAGGCGATGATGGCCTACGACTCCGTCTACGCCGTCGTCCAGGCGGCCAACAACGTCGGCAGCAAGGGCACCCCGGTCACCAGGGCCGGGATCGCGGCCCAGTGGTTCCAGATGAACGATCTCCAGGACCTGAAGTACGGCTTCAACGGGGCCAGCGGCCGGATCTCCTTCGACCCGGTCACCGGGAACCCGATCGCCAAGCCCGTCCCGATCATCGAACTCTCCTCGACGGGCGTCCGCCGCCTCGTCACCGTCCGCTGAGGAGATTGTTCGTGTTATGGGTGGGTTTGATGGAGAATGCGGGGATGGTTGAGAGCTTTGCGGTGATCGGAGCGGGCCCGTCGGGGCTGGCGGCGGCGCGGAACCTGCAGCGGGCCGGGCTCGCGTGGACCGGGTACGAGCTCGCCGGGGACGTCGGGGGGCTCTGGGACTTCGAGGGGCCGCGGAGCACCGTCTACGAGTCGGCGCATCTGATCTCCTCGAAGGGGACCACGCAGTTCAGCGAGCATCCGATGGGGGACGAGGTCGCCGACTACCCCTCGCACCGGGAACTGCTGCGGTACTTCCGGGGGTTCGCGGAGCGGTTCGGGCTCCGGGAGGGGTTCAGGTTCGGCAGCGAGGTCGTGAAGGTCGCCCCGGCCGGGGACGCGTGGGACGTCACCGTGCGGACCGCGGAGGGCGAGACCACGCACCGGCACGCCGGGGTGCTGCTGGCCAACGGGACGCTCAGCGAGCCGAACCGGCCGGAGCTGCCCGGCTCCTTCGACGGCGATGTGATCCACACCAGCGCCTACAAGCGGGCCGCCCAGCTCGCGGGACGGCGGGTGCTGATCGTCGGGGCCGGGAACTCGGGATGCGACATCGCGGTCGACGCCGTGCACCACGCCGAGGCCGTCGACATCAGCGTGCGGCGCGGCTACCACTTCGTGCCGAAGTACCTGTTCGGCAGGCCGGCCGACACCCTCAACCAGGGACGTCCGCTGCCCGCGCGGATCAAGCAGGCGATCGACGGCCGGGTGCTGAAGCTGTTCACCGGGGATCCGGCGCGGTTCGGCTTCCCGGAGCCCGACCACAGGATCTACGAGTCGCATCCGATCGTGAACTCGCTGATCCTGCATCATCTCGGGCACGGCGACCTCGGGGTCAGGGCCGACGTGGAGCGCCTCGACGGTGACGGGGTCCGCTTCCGCGACGGCACCCGCGGCACCTACGACCTGGTGATCCTCGCGACGGGCTACCGGTTGCACTACCCGTTCGTCGATCCGGCGCTGCTGCGCTGGGACGGCGCGGCCCCCGACCTGTACCTCAACATCTTCAGCGAGAACGCCCCCGGCCTCTTCGTCCTCGGAATGATCGAGGCGTCGGGGATCGGCTGGCAGGGCCGCTACGAGCAGGCCGAGCTGGTCGCCTCCTACCTGACGGCCAGGAAGGAGGCGCCGCGGCGGGCCGCCGCCTTCGACGAGCGGATCCGCGGCCCCCGCCCGGACCTGACGGGCGGCTACTCCTACCTCGGGCTCGACCGGATGGCCTACTACGTCAACAAGGACGCCTACCGGAACGCCGTCAGGGCCGCCGTCGCGACGCTCCGCGGGGAGAAGTGATGGACGTCGACGGCGTCACGATCGCCTTCTCCGAGGGCTCCCTCACCACGCTCAAGATCGTCGTCGGGGCGATCCTCTTCGGCATCGCGCTCGACACCAGGGCCGCCGACTTCGCCGCCGCCGCGCGCAGGCCCCGCGCCATCGCCATCGGGGTGCTCGCCCAGTTCCTGCTGCTGCCGGCCGTCACCTTCGTGCTGACGCTGGCGCTCGGACTGCGCGGTTCGGTCGCGCTCGGGCTGATCCTCGTGGCGTGCTGCCCGCCGGGCAACGTCTCCAACATCCTCACCCACCGGGCCCGCGGCGACGTCGCCCTCTCGGTGTCGATGACGGCCGTCAGCAACGTGCTCGCGATCGTCCTCATGCCGCTGAACCTGGCGTTCTGGGGCGGGCTGCACCCGTCGGGGAAGAAGTTCCTCACCGAGATCGACCTCAGCGCCGTCGACATGCTCCTCGAGGTCGCCCTGGTCATCGCGGTGCCGTTCACCGCGGGCATCGCCCTCGCCCACTTCCTCCCCCGGTTCGCCGCCCGCGCCCACAGGGTCGTCGGGCCGCTGGCCTTCCTCGGGCTCGGCGCCGTCATCGCCGTCGGCCTGGCCAGGAACTGGGACGTCTTCCTCGACCACATCGGCGTCGTCCTGGTCGCGGTGTTCCTGCACGACGCGCTCGCCCTGCTCCTCGGCTACGGCATCGGCCGCGCGACCCGGCTGCCCGCCGGCGGCACGAAGGCGATGACGTTCGAGGTCGGCGTCCGCAACGCCGGGCTCGGCCTGCTGCTCGTCTTCACCTACTTCGACGGCCTGGGCGGCATGGCCCTCGCCGCCGCGTGGTGGGGCGTCTGGGACATCATCGCCGGGCTCGCCCTCGCCCAGATCTGGCGGACGCGCTCCCGCTCCGCCACCGTCGACGAACCGGAAGCCGCATGAGAGTCCTCGTCACCGGAGCCAACGGCTTCCTCGGATCGTCCGTGGTCCGCTCCCTCGCCGCCGCCGGCCACGACGTGACGGGCGCCGACCTCGCCGTGCCCGTCCCGCCGGTCCCCGGGGTGCGGCACCTCGTCGTCGACGTCACCGACGCCGCGCTCGTGGACGACGCGTTCGCCGGGACGCGTCCCGAGGTCGTCGTGCACCTCGCCTCGATCGTCACGCCGGGCCGCGGATCGACGCGGGAGCTGGAGTACCGGGTCGACGTGGACGGCTCCCGCCACGTCCTGGACGCCTGCCTCGCGCACGGGGTCCGCCGGATCGTGGTCTCCTCCAGCGGCGCCGCCTACGGCTACCACGCCGACAGTCCCGCATGGATCACCGAGGACCAGCCGGTCAGGGGCAACGCCGAGTTCGCCTACAGCCACCACAAGCGGCTGGTCGAGGAGATGCTCGCCGCGGCCCGCGCGGAGCGTCCCGAACTGGAGCAGGTCGTGCTGCGCATCGGCACGATCCTCGGCGAGAAGGTCGACAACCAGATCACCGCGCTGTTCGAGCGTCCCCGGCTGCTCAAGATCCGGGGTGCGGACTCGCCGTTCGTGTTCGTCTGGGACACCGATGTCACGGCCGTCATCGAGCGGGCCGTCACCGCCGACGCCCCGGGCGTCTACAACGTCGCCGGCGACGGGACCCTCACCGTCGGCGAGATCGCCGCTCGGCTCGGCAAGCCCGTCCTGACCGTCCCCGAACCCGTCCTGCGCTGGGCGCTGCGCCTGGCCCGCCCCCTCGGGCTGACGCCCTACGGCCCCGAGCAGACCCGCTTCCTTCGCTTCCGCCCGGTCCTGGACAACACCCGGCTCAAGACCGTCTTCGGCTACACCCCGTCGAAGACCACGGCCGAGGCCTTCGAGGCCTGGCGCACCCGCTGACCGGGCGAAGGCCCCCCACATCGGGGGGCCTTCGCGGGAAGGGCCTACTTGTAGACGCGGACGTAGTCGACGAGCATCCGGGCCGGGAACGGGGTGGACGTCGCGGGCGGGCCCGGGAAGTCACCGCCGACGGCCAGGTTGAGGATGATGTAGAAGGGGTGGTCGAAGACCCAGGGGCCGCGGGTGGCCTCCAGGGCGTCGCGGTCGATGTTCACGACCGTCTGGGCGTCCATCGTGAACCTCATGGACGTGCTGTTCCACTCGACGGCGTAGGTGTGGAAGGCGTCGGCGTAGCTGCCCGGGCCGAGCAGGGTGCCGCCGTGGCCGCCGGCGCCGTTGTAGGCGGGGGCGTGCAGGGTCGAGTAGAGCTTGTTCGGCTCCTTTCCGAGGATCTCCATGATGTCGATCTCGCCGGAGTAGGGCCACGGACGTCCGGTGAGGAAGTCGGCGCCGAGCATCCAGAACGCCGGCCACAGGCCCGCGCCCGCCGGGATCTTGATCCGGGCCTCGACCTTGCCGTACGTCGTGGAGAAGGTGGTGCTGGTGTTGATCCGGCCCGAGGTGTACTGGCAGGTTCCGCTGCCGGTCAGCGGGTCGGTGGGGCAGGAGGCTCCGGGCGTCGCCTGCTTGCGGGCCTCGATCACCAGGTTGCCCTGGCCGTCGGTCGAGGCGTTGGCGTTGTCGGTGTAGTACTGGAGTTCGCCGTTCTGGCCGGTGCCGGGGTCGGCCTTCCACTTCGCCGCGTCGGGCTTCGTGCCCGCGCCGGCGCCGAACTCGTCGGAGAAGACGAGGGTGGTGGGCGGTGAGGCCGGGTCGGCGGGCCTGGCGGGCGGGGTGATGGGGGCGCCGCCGGTGCCGTGGACCTGGAACTCCCAGAGGGCGTAGCCGTAGGGGCCGTTGCGCTGGGTGCCGTACATCCGCACGTGACGGCCGGTGCCGTTGACCGTCAGGGTCTCCTTGAAGCCCTTGCCGGTCGTGGTGCTGTAGATCGTCGTCCAGGTCTGGCCGTCGGGGGAGGTCTGAATCTGGTAGGCCGTGGCGTAGGCCGGGTCCCACTGTAGGACGATCTTGTGGATCTGGGCCGTCGCGCCCAGGTCGACCGAGATCCAGCCGGGGTCGGACCAGCCGCCGGCGGGGCTCGTCGCCCAGCGGCTCGCCGGGTCGAGGTCGAAGGCGCGGGCCGGGACGCACTGCCGGCAGGTGCCGTCGTCCTGGCTGCTGGAGGCGGCGCCGGTCCGGCCGTAGGACAGCAGCACGTCACCGCCGGGATCGGTCTCGCCGCCGCCCGTGGTGTGGACCGCGACGTCCCACAGCGAGTAGCCGTAGCCGGTGGCGCGGGCGGTGCCGTGGACCCGGACGTAACGGCCGGAGCCGCTGACCTCGTAGGAGGCCCGGCCGCCCGTCCCGCCGGTGACGGTCTTGAGGACGCTCCAGGACGCGCCGTCCGCCGAGGTCTCGAGAGTGAAGTCCCTGCCGTAGGCGGCCTCCCAGTTCAGGTCGATCCGGCAGATCGTCCGGGCGGAGCCGAGGTCGACCCGCAGCCACTGCGGATCGGCCGCCGCCGACGACCACCGGGTGCCGGAGTCGCCGTCGAAGGCGGCCGAGGCGGGGGTGCCGCCGTTCTCGGTCGAGGACGCGGACGCCGGCCTGCCGCGGGCGGCGTCGGCCGTCCCGCAGGAGCCGCCGTCGCCGGTTTCGCCGAAGACCTGGAACTCCCAGAGGGAGTAGCCGTAGCCGGTGGCGCGGGCGGTGCCGAGCATCCGGACATAGCGGCCGTTACCCGCTATGTCCCAGCTGTCGACGCCGCCGTCGCCACCGGCCACGGTCTTCAGGTCGGTCCAGGTGGTGCCGTCGGCGGACGCCTGGACCTTGTAGTCCCTGCCGTAGGCGGTCTCCCAGGTGAGGACCACCTTCGTGAGGGACGCCGAGGCGCCCAGGTCGACCTGCAGCCACTGCGGGTCGGCCGCCGCCGACGACCACCGGGTGCCGGTGTCGCCGTCGAAGGCGTACTGGGCGGGGGTCCCGCCGTTCTCGGTCGAGCTGGTGGTCGCGGTCCTGCCCTGGGAGAGCAGGGCGGGCGCGGCTTGGGCGGGTGGTGCCACGAGGCCGACCGCGCACGCGATCGACGCGCCGATGGCGGCGCACCCGGCCGTGAGCCGGGTGCGCCAGGGGGAAGTTCTCACCGATCACTCCTGTGGGGGTGGACGAGCAGTGGGTGAGAGCGCTCACTTCGATACTTAAAATAAGTCTAAAGACAATCCTTTGGCTACCCCCGGAGGGGGCCCGGAAACCGGCGGCCCGGTCGAGCCTCCCTTCTCGATCGGGCCGCCGGGGTCAGGGGATCCGGCGCCTTCGAGACGCAGAGCCTGAGGGTTCGTCTCGTTCGTGTCAAGGCCTTGACACGAGGCGGTTACGGACTCAATCTTGCTCCGGGAGCGCTCCCTTCAAGACTAAAAATAAGTGTCTAAAATGAAGGGAGAGAGATGTCTCTGAGACCTGTCCGCCTGGCGGGACTGCTGCTCCTGGTCCTGCTCGCGGCGCTCGTCGACGGCACCGTCCGGACGGCCGCCCAGGCCGCTCCATCGGTCATCTCACAAGGGAGAACGGCCACCGCGTCGTCGGTCGAGGGGGCGGGCACGCCCGCGTCCGCGGCCTTCGACGGGAACACCGGGACCCGCTGGTCCAGCAGCTGGTCGGACGGCCAGTGGATCAGCGTCGACCTCGGGGCCAGGGCCTCGATCGAGCAGGTCGTGCTGCGCTGGGAGGCCGCCTACTCCAGCGGATTCGACCTCCAGGTGTCGGCGGACGGCGCGAACTGGCTGACCGTGCACAGGACCACCGGCGGGACCGGCGGTGTGCAGACCATCGGCCTGTCCGCCACCGGACGCCACGTGCGGCTGCTCTCGACCCGGCGCGCGACCGGCTGGGGCGTGTCGCTCTTCGAGTTCCAGGTGACCGGCGAGCTCGGCACGACCGCGATCCCGCCCGGCGCCGTCCGGGTGGCGGAGTTCCTCGCCGAGTGCCCCTACACCCACCGGCTGCCCGACGACCCGATCGTCGTCCCCGGCATTCCCGGCGGATCGCACATGCACAGCTTCTTCGGCAACCAGACCACGAACGCCCACTCCGACCTGGCCGCCCTCCAGGCCGGCGGGACGAGCTGCACGCCCGCCACCGACCCGTCCTCGTACTGGGTGCCGACGCTCTACAACGGCGCCACCCCGGTCGAGCCCACCGGGACGACCTTCTACTACCTCGGTGAGGGAGTGAACGAGGGCGTCACCGCGATCACCCAGCCGTTCCCGCTGGGCCTGCGGATCGTCGCGGGGAACGCGAAGGCGACCGGGCCGGACGGCACGATCGCCCGGTGGTCGTGCCTGCACGCCGGTCAGGTGAACCCGTCGCACGACTTCGTGACCTGCCCGCCCGGCACGATGATGGAGTCCTACCTGGACTTCCCGCAGTGCTGGAACGGCGTCGACCTCGACGCGCCCGACCACAAGAGCCACATGGCCTACCCGGTCAACGGCGCCTGCCCGGCCACCCATCCGGTGCCGGTGCCGAAGCTCCGGCAGGTCCTCAGGTACCCCGTCAACGGCGATCCCGCGCAGTTCCGGCTGGCGTCGGGGCCGGGGTACACGATGCACGGCGACTTCTTCAACGTGTGGCCGCCCGCCGAGATGGCGCGACGGGTCCGCGACTGCATCAATCCGATCGTCAAGTGCGGCTTCGACGGCCACGCCTGACCTTGAATCCGTCCGGGGAACCTCCCCCCTGGGCGGCGGAGTCCTCATGAAGACCGTGCTGAGCGGCGGCCTCGTCCTGGCCGTCACCCTGCTGACCGGCTGCTCCGCCGGGCACGCGGGCCACACCGGGCACCCGCACCCGGCCGTCGAGAGCCCGGCCGTCGCGAGCCCGGCCGTCAAAGGCTCGGCCGTCGCGAGCCCGGCCGGGTTCAACCCGACCGACAGGGGCTGGATCCAGCTCATGATCCCGATGGCCGAGAGCGCCACCGAACTGCTCGCCCTCGCGCCCTCGCACGCCGGACGCCGCGAGGTGAGGGCGTGGGCGGCCGCCGTCGCCGAGGCCCAGCGGACCGAGCTGGACGGCCTGCGCGCCCTGCTGGCCCGGGCCGGCCTGCCCACCACGAACATCCACGAGGGCCACGCCATGCCCGGCATGGTCACCGGCGCCGACCTCGGCAGGGCGGCGACGCTCAAGGGCGCGGCCTTCGACGCCCTGCTGGTCACCGCCCTGCGCGCCCATCTCGACCAGTCGGCGAAGGTGTCCGCGGCCGCCTCGGAGTCCGGATCCGACCCGGCCGCCCGCGCTCTGGCCCGGCGCATCGCCGACGTCCACGGGACGCTCCTGTCCGCCGCTCCCTGAGACGTCGCCGAAGACCGCCAGGGCCGGGCCGGGCTTTCCGGGTACCCGGGCAGAACACCGTTCGGGTGGCATGTGAGGATGACGGGCATGGCTACCGAGCGGTTCGAAGTCGTCCGAGATGTCCCGGCGGAGCCCGGCGCCGTGTTCGCGCTGCTGCGGGACCCCCAGGGCCATGTCGCCATCGACTCCAGCGGGATGCTGCTGTCGGCGGAGGGCGAGCCCGTCGAGAAGGCCGGCGACCAGTTCGTCGTGCACATGGACCGGGAGGCGCTGAACGACTATCCGATGGGCAAGTACGACGTCACCGTCATCATCACCAAGTACGAGGCCGGCAAGCTCATCGAGTGGACGGTCCGCGGACGCATCCGGCCGCAGCTCAAGCACGTGTACGGCTACCGGCTCGAACCGTCGGAGACCGGGACGCTCGTCACGTCCTACTACGACTGGAGCGAGATCGACGAGGCCTACCGGGACAAGGGCGTCTTCCCCGTCATCCCCGAGGCGGGCCTCCGCGCGACCCTCGGCATCCTCTCCCGCACCGTCGCCCCCGGCCAGGGCCTGCCCGCCTGAACCCGGGCCGCCCGAAGCCGAGCCGCCCGAAGCCGGGCGGACGGAAGTCCCGTGAGCAGCGGGAACACTGCTCACGGGACCCCTCCGGGAGGGCTTCGGGTCACTTCCTCCGCTGGGCCGCCTTCGCCTTGATCGCGGCACGGGCCTGTTGCGGCGTCAGGGTCCGCAGCGCCTTGAGCGTCCCGGTCAGCGCCGGGTCGGCGTAGCCGCGCCACCTGGTCTGCGTCTCGAAGACGGCCGTGTTGGTGCCGGCCTTGGCGGGCAGCCCCGCACGCAGGTCGGCGATCGGGTTGAACAGCCCCCACGGTCCGCAGCCCTCGGACTTCGGCACGCTGAAGGCGTTGTCGACCAGCCGCGAGGTGAACACGCTCGGGTCGTCGGGGTGGGCCTCGATCGGCGTGCCCGAGATCGGGGTGTTGGGCGGCGGCGGGTCGGTCGTCAGGAACGTCAGGTTCAGTGTGACGGGACTGGCCGCCGAGCCGATGAAGCAGCCGTCGCCGAGCAGCGTGTTGATCGTCTTGATCTTGAGCTTCATCCGGTAGGCGACGCTCGGCGCGTCCGGCGGCGAGGAGACCGGGTCGGCGGCGAACTGCGGCTGGGCGGAGACCTGGAGCACCGGCAGGATGTCCGTGCCGGGGATGCCGAAGATGCCGCCGTCGACCCGCACCGGATCGCCCTTGAGCGGGGTGAAGATGAACTTCTCCTCCAGCGTGACCGGGTCGAAGCCGTTGGCGAAGGTCATCCGGATCGGGCTGGTGATCTTCTGGTCGATCCTGCCGAGCTGGAGCCGTCCGCCGGTGATGACCACGACGCTGCACAGCCAGAAGTCCGGCACGGCGTCCGGCGGGAGCTGGGCCGCCGTCGGGCAGTCGTCGAAGGTGAGGGCGGGCGAGATCGGCGGGGCGGCGGCCAGCGCGGCCTGCGGCGGTGCGGCCACGGCGAGCGCGCCCGCCGCGAGGGCCAGGGCCGCCGCGGATCCGCGCCGGACGAGGGGTGCTTTCATCGGGTCTCCTGGAAGGGGGGCGTGCACGACGGTGCGGGCCGCCCGGAGGCGGCCCCGCACCAGGGCCTGGCGGCAGGACCTAGAGCTGGTCGTAGGTCTTGAACGACACGTACTGCTTGAAGATCGCCGTGTTCTTTCCGGCGGCCGACGGCAGGCCCGCGTACAGGTTGACGGCCAGGTCGAGCAGGCCGAGGCCCGCGCCGCAGCCGGTGGCCTTCGGCACCGCGAACGCGTTGTCGACGACCGTGGTCTTGAGCACCGGCGGGTCGTCCTGGACGACCTCGGGCGGCGAGCCCTCGATCGGGGTGTTGGGCGGCGGCGGGCTGGTGGCGGTGATGCCGAGGTTCAGGCTGATCGGCTTGGCGGCCGAGCCGATGAAGCAGTTGCCGCCGAGCAGCGGGTTCTGGACGTTCACCTTCAGGCCGAGCTGCACCTTGCTGTCCTGCAGGCCGAAGCCGCCCGCGTACTTGGGCTGGGCGTAGACGGCCGTCACGAACGGGTCGCCGAACAGGCCCGGCTGCACCAGGAACTTGCTCGCCTTGAAGCTGCCGAAGACGACCTTCTCCTCGAGGGTCTCCGGGTCGAAGCCGTTGGCGTAGGTCAGGGTGATGGGCGAGCTGATCGTCTGGTTGATGGAGCCGAGCTTGAAGGTGCCGCCGTAGGTGATGGCGACGTTGCACTGCCAGAAGACCGGGTCGGCGCCGGACGGGAGGGCGGGGCAGTCCGCGAAGCTGAACGCCGGGAGGGGCTCGGCCGCCGCCGCGGGGGCCGCGGCGCCCAGCAGGGCGCCGCCGAGGGCGAGGGTGACGGCGCAGGCGGGGAGGCCGCCGAAGGTTGTTCTCATGCTGCTCCAGTCAGGACGGACGGACGGGCCGCCGGAGAGCGCGGCCCGTCCTCGGGTGGGATCGAGCGGTGTCGGATCGTCGGGTTCTGATCGATCGGTGTCGGGTCGATCGTCAGGTGGACGATTGCGGATCGATCAGTCGTTGATCCGGCGGTGGGTGAGCGTCAGGGTGCGAGGACGAGGTCCGCGCCGCCCGGGTTCGTGACGATCTGGAACTTGCCGTTGGCGACCGCGGTGGCGGGGCAGCGCACGTCGGAGCTGGTCCGCTGGAGCGACTGGCCGGCGAGCTTGCCCTGGCTGTGGGAGTTGGTCGTCACGGGCCGGTTGGCGTTGGCGCCGTTGTAGACGTCGATCACGAGCGCGGTCGACGTGGTGAGGCCGTAGTCACAGGTCAGCGACGGGATGCCGATGCTGGGGAGGGTCAGGACGGCCCGCACCAGCACGTTGAGGTTGGGCGCGAAGATGGTGATCTTCCCGTCCCGTCCGCCGGCGATCGCCGCGTAGTCGACCTGGCCGCCGCTGTAGGGCAGGTTGAGAGCGGTGACCGTGGTCGTCCCGCCCTTGTTGTTGGTGCAGCCGGTCAGGCCGACACCCGTGAGCTGGCCGTTGAGGCCGTTGGACTGGATGTAGGCGTCCAGCGTGCCGCCGGTGCAGGTGTTGGTGATGAGGCCGAGCGTGCTGGTGCCGCTCAGGGTGACGTTGCCGCCGATGTTGGTCGCCCGGACGTTGCCGGTGTACGCGACGCCACCCGAGGTGATCGTCGCGGACGCGAACGCCGAGGTCGTCGTGGTGAGCAGAAGCGCGAAGGCGCCGAGGACGGGCAGCCCGATTCTGCGGATGCTTCTCATGATTCCTCGTTTCGAAGGGGGGAATTCGAGGACTCCGTGCACCGCCTTCCCGTCCGGGCCCTGGGTGGAAAGGGCGTGTCACGGCATTCGGACCGAATCATGAATGAAGGCGTTCATCAACAGCCGGCTACCGGTCGGTAGAAACGGCTTCGGGTTTGGGAGACCTGATTGGGACCCTTGTGGAGTGTCCGGATACCGGCTCCATGTGCGGGAGCCGTCACCTCACTCTGGGTGATCACGGCTGACCGGCCGCAGGTCCGGTATGACGTGGGTCACGCCGGGGCCCCGACCGGGCGGTCATCCGGCCATGCGGACCCGACGGCCGGATCCGGCCATGCCGTGATCAGCCCTGGAGCGGGGCCTCCGGGCCCCAGCGGGCCGGATCGGGCACCGCGAACGCGGCGAGAAGACCGTTCAGCAGCTCCGGCAGCCGGTCGGTCTCCCCGCGCCTGATCCGGGTGTAGGCGACCTCGTAGATCCCGCCGACGATGGTCTCGGCGATCAGGGCTGGCTCGGGATAGTACGGGTAGAGCTCCCGGGTGTTCCCCTCGATGACCTGCACGAACGCGTTCACCGCCCGGTCGCGCCGGTCGGCGGCGGCGGGCCCGGCCGCCAGGCTCTCCACGACGCAGGTGCGCGCGGCGAGGGGTTCGGCGGCGAGGAACTCCAGGAACGCCCCGACCCCGGCGCGCAGCCTCCCGCCGGCCCCGGCCTCGCCCCGGTGGGCGTCCATGACGTGGGTCATCAGCCGCTCCAGGACGGAGTCGAACGCCCTGAGGAAGGCGTCCTCCCTGTTCCTGAAATGCACGTAGAAAGTGGCCCTCGAAACGCCCGCGTGGGCGGTGATGGCGTCCACTGTGAGGGCGGCGTAGCCATTCGTGCCGACCAATTCGAGGACCGCCGAAAGAATGCGGGATATCTGGTGTCCGACCACGTAGTCACGGGAGAGCGAGTGCCGTCCGGACGGCAATCGACGCGCGCCTGGCCCGCTCTCTCGTACCATCTCCGCTCCTTGTCCGGGCCCCGATCGTCTCACGGTGGAGCGCCGGCGCCCGAAGGTGGGCGGCCCTTACGGGACCGGCCACCCCTGGCCACGGACTTGCGACCGCCCGGAACGCGAAGGCCGGAATCGCCTGGACATTCCGAACCGAGAATGTCCAGTGGATTCCCATCCTGAACGGTCGGAGACGCCCCCCGCCCGCCCGGTAATTACGCGAGGAAAGCATTGCGAACCAGGAGATCCCCGCGGCCGTCCCATCCAGTGACCCCCTCATGGAGATGGAGCCGACATGGTCCGCAACTCACTGATCGCGGCGGTCGCGACGGCCGGCGTTCTGGCGCTGACCGGATGCGAGGTCTCGATCGGTTCGGACTCCGCGAAGCCGACCGAGACCGCCGCACCCGCCGCCACTTCCGCCCCGTCCGCCGCACCGTCCGGTTCCGCCACCGCGGCGGCACCGCCCAAGGCCGGAGTCTTCGCCACCGCGAAGGACGCCGCCGACGCCCTCGTCGCCGCCTGGCACCTCGGCGACAAGACCCAGGCCCTGAAGGCCGCCGGACCCAACACCGTCGAAAAGGTCTTCGCCAGCGCCATCTCCGACGACAAGATCCAGGCCTGCCGCGCCGGCTCCGAGGCCGGCGTCTCCTATGCCTACGACTGCTACTACGCGTGGAAGGACGGAACCACCTCCCACTTCTACGTCGACCCCTACCCGGCCACCGGCTGGCGAGTGGTCAACTACCAGCAGATCCTCAAGTGACCGTTACCCGGCGTCCCGGATGAAGACGTAGTCCGCCCGGTAGCGGCTCTCCGCCCTGGGCGTGACGCCCGGGTCGCAGGGGCCGGTGGGCGCGAGCCCGCCGACCGTGTTGAGCCGGAGGATCTCGTCGGTCTCCGACAGGAGGCCGCCCGGGGCGCCGGCCTGGGTGGCGGCCAGGTCGAGTTCGGCGATGTTCCCGGCGCCGTTCGGGGTCCGGCTGAGGACCCTGCCGGTCACCGCGGATCCGTCGGGGGCCGCCCACTCGGGCGGTCCGGCGGGTCCCGGCACGGCGAAGAAGTGCGCGATCCCCCGCTGGAGCGAGGCCCGCACATCGTCCTGGGTGAAGGCGAAGGTCCCGTCGGGCTGACGGGTGCACGCGTAGATCTGCGCCCCTTCTGTCACCGCGGCGGCGAAGTTCTGGTCGAGCGCCCGCCGCATGTCGATCCGGCTGGTCAGCCCGTGGATCTGCCCCCGCACCGCCCCTCGCGGGAACGCGGTGTTCGCGAGGTCGACGGAGAAGCCGCCGGGGTCCTCCCGCAGGTTCACCAGGACCTTCGGGTCGGTGACCCGGACCGTCCCGGTGACGAGGTTCCGCCCCGTCAGCAGCCGCGTCGCGAACAGGACGACCTTCGTCTCCCCGTCGCTCCCCTTCGGCCCCTGCCGGAGCACCCCGCCGGTGGGGATCCCCATCCCGTCGAACCGGATCGCGTACGACAGCAGGTCGCCCTCGATCCCGAGGAACGCCACCCCGCTCCCGTCCGCGTCCCCGCCGCTCACCACGTTCGCCCCGTTGAGGGCCGTCGCGAAGGAGCCGCCGCCCTCCGCGGCCTCCGCCGCCCCGCCGGTCATCCCGGCCACCGCGATCACCGCGACGGCCACCGCACTCGTCACTCGCCTCATCACGAACTCCGTCTTCCGAGGGCCGGCACCCCCTGGCACCGGCATCTGGAAGTTGCACGTCCCTTCCGGCCGCACCCGTTCACCCCCCGGAGGAGACCTCAATCACCGCCTGCGCGCTGAACCGGAACGCCCCCCGCACCGTGCGCGCCGGGCGTGCGGTGGATGAGGTTGTGGGTGGGGAGGGGGATCTCGATGCCCTCGGCGCGGAAGCGGGCGTGGAGGGCCTTGAGGAAGGCGTGCTTGACGGGGTACTGCTCGTTGTACTCGATGGTGCGGAGGACGACGAGGAAGTCGACACCGGTGTCGCCGAAGGTGTGGAAGCGGACGAGGGGCTCGTAGCCGGGGACGCCGCCGGGGGAGTGGTTCATGATGGCGCGGGCGACCTCCAGGGTGACCTTCTCGACGGCCTCGAGGTCGCTGTCGTAGGCGACCTTGGCCTGGAGCATGAAGTCCATGTGGCGGGTCGGCTGGTGGAAGTTGGTGAGGATCGCGTCGGCGAAGCGGGCGTTGGGGATGATCACCAGGTTGTCGAAGATGTCGCGGATGGTGGTCTTGCGCCAGTTGACGTCGACGACCTCGCCCTCCTCGCCGGTGCTCAGCCGGATGACGTCGCCGGGCTCGACCGTCTCCGAGGCCAGGATGTGGACCCCGGCGAAGAGGTTGGCGAGGGTGTTCTGCAGGGCCAGCGCCACGGTCAGGCCCCCGACGCCCAGCGCGGTCAGCATCGGGGTGATGGAGACGCCGAGGCTCTGGAGCAGCACCAGCGTCCCGATGACGAGGATGACCGCCCGGGTGATGTTGGCGAAGATCGTCACCGATCGCTCCACGCCGGAACGGGCGGAGGCGACCGAGCCGACGATCCCGGCGGCCAGCCGGGCAGTGGCCAGGGAGACCGTCAGGATCAGCACGGCCGACAGGGTCTGGCCGATGACGGTGCGGACGTCCGGCTGGAACCGCACGATCAGGGCGCCGATCCACAGGCCGCCGATCATGCAGAGGATGGACGCCAGATCGCACAGCAGCCTGACGACCAGATCGTCCCAGGTGGTGCGGGTGCCCGCGGCCCAGCGCGACAGCCGCCGCAGGGAGAACCGCAGGAAGAGGCTCACGACCACCAGGGCGGCCACCAGACCGGCGGCCATCGCGACACGGACCCATTCGAGCGGCTCGGGCAATCAAGATCCGTTCTATGTAGCGTGCAGGTAACCGTTGCGACCCTACCCACGCCTCACGAGGCATGGCGAGCAAGGTGAGGATCCCCTCACCTCTGGGTCACCTTCCGCAACCGTCCGTGAGGGGCGTCGCGCTCAGGCCGTCGCGCTCCTGGCCTCGGCGAGGAAGGCGCGGGTGCGGTCGAAGTCGGCGAAGCGCCCGGTGAGGGCGTCGAGCAGCCGGGGGACCGCGGACGACCCCGACGGCGCCCGCCGGGCCAGGACCTCGACCGTCCAGGAGAGGGCGTCGAGGAAGACGCGCGAGTCGTCCAGGTAGAGGGAGGCCGCCAGCGCCTCGACGGTCTCGGTGACGCGCTCGGTGGTCTCGCGCCGTTCCTGGGCGGTGCCGTCGTCGAGGGCGCCCCGCTCGAACAGGACCTGCTTGACGATGTCGGAGGCGGCGAGGGAGACCAGCGTGTACTCCTGGTCGGCCAGGTGGGGCAGGTCCTCGAGGGTCCGGTGGCCGGGCCGCGGTTCCCCCGGGACGCCCTTGTCGAGCAGGTCGGCGGCGGCGCCCGCGTCGGGCGCCCAGCCGTCGGCGGCCAGCCGGGCGGCGTAGCGGCCGCCGGGACCGTGTCCCGCCCCGCCGACCAGGACCGGGACGCCGAGCGCGTGGCAGGCGGCGACCGCGGCGTGCGCGGCGGGCAGCCGGGCGGTGGTCGTGCTCGACAGCGCGACCGCATCGGGACGCCCGGACCGCAGATGCGCGATCAGGTGCGGGGTCGGCATCTGCGCGCCGAGGTAGTCGACGTGCCAGCCCCTGAGCTGGAGCACGACGGCCAGCAGCCGGGCGGGGAAGGCGTGCCACTCCCGGTCGGAGCAGGTCACGACGATCCGGCCGAGGCTCCGCCCGGTCGCGGGGGCGGGCCGCCGCGCGACGAGCATCTCGGTGGCGTGCCCGCACACCGACGTCGCGATGTGCTCCTGCGCGACGGTCATCCGCCCGGCAGCCCACTCCGCGCCGACCTTCATCTGGACGGGCGCGATGAGGCCGAGCAGCACCGACTCCACGCCCTTCCCCTCCTCGAGCGCCTCCAGCGCGGTGCCGGCGGCGGCGTGGTGGTCGCCGTCCGCGACGGCGTTCCACAGGGCTTGGACGTGCCGTTCCCGGGGTGTCATCGGGCCGTGGCTCCTTCGTCTCGCGGGAGGCGTTCCGGGCGGGGCCCCATCGCGACGACGGCCATGTCGTCGCCGAAGCCGTCGCCGATCCACTCCGAGGCCAGCATGTGGACGCGCTCGACCAGCGCGTCGGGGGGCATTCCGCCGCAGCGCGACAGCTCCTCGCGGAGCCGTTCGTCGCCGAAGAACTCGTTGCCGAGGGGACCGCCCCTGGCCTCGGTGACGCCGTCGGTGTGCAGCAGGCAGGTCTCGCCCTTCGCGAGCTCGACCGAGGCGGTGACGGCGTCGATGTCATCGAGGGCACCGATGAGGGTGCCGGCCGTCGGCACCTCCTCGACCCGGCCGTCGCCCCGGACGATCAGCGGGGCCGGATGCCCGGCGCTGGTGAGCCGCATCTGGACCCGGGGCCCGAGATGACGGACCGAGGCGAGCACGAGTGTCACGAACGTGTTGGGGTCGCCGCCCAGCAGGACCATGGTGTTGAGCCGGTCGAGCAGCTCGCGGTGGTCGGTGGTGACCGGCTGGAGGATGCCGAGCGCGGTGCGGAGCTTGCCGGTCAGGACGGCCGCCTTCAGCCCGCGCCCGCAGACGTCGCCCAGCACGATCATGGATTCCCCGCCGGGCTCGGCCGCGGGGTAGACGTCGTAGAAGTCGCCGCCGACGCGGAGCCCGCCGCCCGCGGTCTGGTAGCGAGCCGCCATCACCACGCCGTCGAGGTCGCGGGTCCGCGGGGGCAGCAGGTCCTGGATCAGCACCTCGGTGATCGACATCTGCTCGGCGTGCCGGCGGGCCGCGGCCAGGGCCGTTCCGGCGAGCGCCGCGAACGCCCGGGCGAACTCCTCCTCGTCCTCGGAGAAGCGCGGCCGGTCGTGCCGCCGCACCAGCACCAGCGCGCTGTCGGGTCCGCCGGGATCGGCCAGCGCGGTGACCATCATCGAGCCGGGCTCGCCGACGCCGTCGCACAGGAACCGGCCGGGCACGGAGTCGGGCGCGATCCACTGGGACGGCACCGGCGGATAGCCGTGGAGGACCTCGGCGAGCCCCGGCACGTCGCCGGGATCGAGGCCGAGACGTCCGGTGCGGACCCTTCCCTCCGGCCCGCACTGGACGGCCGTGTAGTCGCGCCGCCCGTCCGGCGAGACCACGAGCGCGACGTCGGCGAGGTAGCGGGCGAGGGCGACGGTCGAGTCGAGGCAGCTCTCCACGTCGAGGGAGGACAGTTCGCGGGAGGCCGCGGCCAGGAACGAGGTCCGTTCCCGCTCCGCGGCCAGCAGCCCGGCGAGCCCGTCCCGCTCGGGACGGTCGGCGCGGGCCATGAGCCACCACAGCACCAGGGTTCCGGAGGCGGTGGGATGGGCCTCGAAGAACCGCTCCCCGACCTTCCCCCTGACGATCCGGTCCCGCGGGTCGGCCGGCGGACGTTCGGTGAACCGCTGGTGGGCGCGGGCCAGCCAGCCGGGGACGGCGTCGGCCAGGGCGGTCCCCGGCACGGCGCCGGCGAACAGCAGGCGCCCGGCCTCGTTCACTCCTGCGACGGCCCCGGCCGGATCGACCGCCAGGACCGGATAGGGCGCGAGCCGCCAGGTGGGCGTGATCGTGCCGAGAATCTGGTGTTTCGTTCGCGGGGGGTGACCGCTCATGGCCGAACGTTACTCCCGCGGCCTCCCCGGATCAGCAATTCTCAAGAATCATCATCGGTCAGATTGGCGCCCGTCTCGGGGTCGAAGAGGTGGATCAGCGCGGGATCGTAGGAGAGCGTCAGCTCCTGAGCCTCCCTGGCCTGCGACTTCACGTCGAGGCGGGTGACGAGCTGGACCCGCTCGCCGTCGGTGAGCGAGCCCTGGAAGGCCTCGGCGAGGTGGTCCGACCGGACCGCGCCGCCCGCGTCGAGGTCGATGTAGGCGTACTTCTCCGCGCCCAGCGACTCCAGGATGTCGACCCGCCCGGTGAAGGACGGCCCGGGGTCGCCGCCGGCGGTGTTCGCGGCGATGCGGGCGTCCTCGAAGGCCTCCGGGCGGATGCCCATGATCACCTGCGGGGGCGCGTCGTGCCGTTCCAGCGCCCGCCGGGTCCTGTCGTCCAGCGGGATGTCGCCGAGCAGGGTGTGCAGGCTTCCGGAGCCGATGTCGGCGGGCAGGAAGTTCATCGACGGCGAGCCGATGAAGCCCGCGACGAACAGGTTCTTCGGATGGTGGTAGAGCTCCTCGGGCGTCCCGACCTGCTGGATGACGCCCTTGCGCATGAGCACGATGCGGTCCCCGAGCGTCATGGCCTCGGTCTGGTCGTGGGTGACGTAGACCGTGGTGGTGCCGAGCCGGTTCTGCAGCCGGGAGATCATCGTGCGCATCTGCACGCGGAGCTTCGCGTCGAGGTTCGACAGCGGCTCGTCCATCAGGAACGCCTTGGGGTCCCGGACGATCGCCCGCCCCATCGCGACCCGCTGCCGCTGCCCGCCGGACAGGTTCGCCGGCTTGCGGTCCAGCAGCGCCTCCAGGTCGAGGATCTGGGCCGCCTCCTCGACCTTGGCCGAGGCCGCCGCCTTGTCGACCTTGGCGAGCTTCAGCGGGAAGCCGATGTTCTCCCGGACGGTCATGTGCGGATAGAGGGCGTAGGACTGGAACACCATGGCGATGTCCCGGTCGCGCGGCGCCTTCTCGTTCACCCGCCGGCCGTCGATGAGGAGCTCGCCGTCGCTGATGTCCTCCAGCCCGGCGATCATGTTCAGGGTGGTCGACTTCCCGCAGCCCGACGGCCCCACCAGGATCACGAACTCCTGGTCGGCGATGGTCAGGTCGAGGGCTTCGACCGCGGTCGTGCCGTCGGGGTAGCGCTTGGTCACCCCGTTGAGTGCGATCTCAGCCACGGATCATCCCTTCACAGCTCCTGAGGTCAGGCCGGACACGATCCGGCGCTGGAAGAACAGAACGAACAGCACGATCGGGATCGTGATGACGACGGCCGCCGCGGCGATGGACCCGGTCGGGTCCTCGAACTGCGAGCTGCCGGTGAAGAACGAGATCGTCGCCGGGGCCGTTCGCGCGCGGCTGGAGGACGTCAGCGAGATCGCGAACAGGAAGTCGTTCCAGCAGACGATGAACGCCAGGATCGCGGTCGTGACGACCCCGGGCGCGGCCAGCGGCGCGATGACCATGCGGAAGGCCTGGGCGGGCGTGGCGCCGTCCATCTTGGCGGCCTTCTCCAGCTCCCACGGGATCTCCTTGAAGAAGTTCGCCAGGGTGAAGATCGTGAGCGGCAGCGCGAAGGTGATGTAAGGCAGGATCAGGCCGAGCCAGGTGTTGAACAGGCCGAGGTTGCGCTCGATCTGGAACAGCGGGGTCACCAGCGAGATCTGCGGGAACATCGAGATCAGCAGCGAGATCCCCAGCACCAGGTTCTTGCCGGGGAAGGTCAGCCGGGCCACCGCGTAGGCGGCCATCGTGCCGATGGCGATCGCGATGACGGTCGAGATCAGGCCGATGCCGATCGAGTTGAACAGGCCGCGCACGAAGTCGTCGTTGTCGAAGATCCCGGTGTAGTTGGACCAGGTCCACTGGCGCGGGATGAACGAGCCGTCGGTGATGCTGCTCGCGCTCTTGAACGACAGCGAGACGATCCACGCGACCGGGATCAGCGCGTAGAGCACGACGATGATGTTGATGATCGTCCAGCGGGCGCGGACGCCGCCTGTGGTGGCCATCAGCGCCCGCCTCCCGGTTCCTGGCCCGGCGCGCTGGCCCCGAGCCCCTTGACGAAGATCAGCGCGATCAGCGCGACGATCAGGAAGATCAGCACCGACATCGTGGAGCCGATGCCGAGATTCAGCCCGCCGATGAGGTTGTGATACGCGATCACCGAGACCGAGCTGGTGTTCTGCGCGCCGTTGGTCAGCACGTAGATGTTGTCGAAGATCCGGAACGCGTCGAGCATCCGGAACAGCACGGCCGCGACGATCGCGGGCTTCATCAGCGGCAGCGTGATCATCGTGAACCGCTGCCAGGTGGAGGCGCCGTCCATGGAGGCCGCCTTGAGGGCGTCCTCGGAGACGAGCGCGAGCCCGGCCATCAGCAGCAGCGCCATGAACGGGGTGGTCTTCCACACCTCGGCCAGGATGATGATCGCGATCGCGGGCCAGTGCTCGGTGAGCGGCGCGGTGCCGTCCGGGAGCATCGCGGCCAGCCAGCCGGTGCCGGGCGTCCAGGCGTACTTCCAGCCGTAGGCGGCCGCGACCGTGACGATGCCGTAGGGGATCAGGACGACGGTGCGGACCAGGCCCTTGCCCATGATCGTCCGATACATCACCAACGCGATCGCCATGCCGAGCACGAGCTCGATCACCACGCTGACGATGGTGATCAGCAGCGTGACGCCCAGCGCGTCCCACCAGAACGGGCTGGTGAGGACCGTGCCGTAGTTCTCCAGCCCGATCCAGGCCTGCTGGTCGGGGAAGCGCAGGTCGTTGCGCTGGAACGACAGCAGCACGGAGTAGACGATCGGCCAGCCGGTCACCAGGAGCATCACGAGGGCGGCCGGCGCGCACAGCCACCAGCCCAGCCGCCGTTCGGCGCGGCGGCCCTCGCTCACCGCCGCGACCGCGGGATCACTTTTCACGGCAGTACCCCCTTGCTCTGCAGCGCGTCCGAGATGAGGTCGTCGAGCGTCTTCAGGGTGCTCGGCGGGTCGATCGACGCGGGCGGGGAGAGCGTCACCGCCGTGACGGTCGACACGTTCTGGTAGGTCGGCGTCTTGGGCCTGGGGGCGGCCGTCTTGAGGGCGTCGAGGATGGCCTGGCGCATCGGATAGGCCTTGGCCATGCCCTCGGCGCTGTAGACGGCTTCGATCGTCGGCGGCAGGCCGTCCTTGGTGGCGGCGATCCGCTGGCTCTCGGGGTCGCGCAGGCAGAGCGCGGCCTTGAAGGAGGCGTCGGGGTGGTGGGAGTAGCGGCTGACGGCGAAGTTCGCGCCGCCCAGCGGGGAGCGGCCCGGGCCGGTGATGCCCGGGTAGGCCGCCCACTTGAAGTTCCTGATCATGTCGGGCTTGTTGGCGGCCATCGAGGCGTAGACGAACGGCCAGTTGACCTCGTAGGCGGCGCGTCCGGCCTCCACGGCGAGCCGGGCGTCGTCCTCCTTGGTGTTGGACAGCGACGGGTCGGCGGCCTTGGAGCGGGCGAAGTCCCGCATCGTCTGGAGGGCCGTCAGGGCGGGCCGGCCGAGTTCGACGCGCTCGCCGTCCTGGCTGAGGATCCGTCCACCGGCCGAGGTGACCAGGCTGTTGAACCAGACCACGATGCCCTCGTACTGGGCGCCGGTGACCTCGCCGTAGTGGGGCTTGCCCGCCTTGGCCAGCGCGGCCGACGCCGCCATCAGGCCCTGCCAGGTCGACGGCGGGTCGGGCAGCAGGTCCGAGCGGTACCAGAGCAGCTGCACGTTGCTGTTGTAGGGCGCCGCGAAGAGCCTGCCCTTCCACATCGCGGTGTCGATCGGCAGCGCCAGGGTGCCCTTGCGGGCCTGCTGGGCGTAGGTGCCGCTCCACTCGCGGATCCACTCGGCCTCGGCGAGCTCGGCGGTCCAGGTGACGTCGAGGCCGAGGACGTCCAGGCCGGAGTCCTCGGCCGCGAGCCTGCGGACGAGCTGCTCGCGCTGGTCGTCGGCGCCGCGCGGAAGGGTGTTGAGGACGATCTTGTAGGCGCCCTTGGCCAGCCCGTTGCACCTCTTGACGATCTCCGCCATGTTCTGCTGGGGCGCGTTGTAGAGGTTGATCGTCGGAGTGCCGCCCTCGGAGTCCGAGCCGCAGGCGGCGAGCCCGAGCACGGCCGCCGCGGTCACGGCGAGTACCGGTCTGTTCCTCATGGGGCTTCCCCTACCCCGGCCTCTTTTCATGATCACCAAGAGCGGTCGATGGGTGATCAAAAGGTGGGGCTAGGGTAGGCGCCCCGTGGTGTGGCTGCGGGCGTAGCGGTCGGTGGCGGCGGGGCGGTCCTTGGGGCGTCCGGGGCCCTTGCGGGCGGGGCGGAGCCTGGCCTTGTAGTGCGGTTCGGGTGGGACGGGCCGGTGCCTGACCACGCCGTGGACCAGCGGTTCGCGGCCGTCGCGCATGCCGTCGAGCAGCCGGTCGAGGTGGACGAGCAGCTCGCCGTGCAGCGGCCAGTGGCCGGGGTCCTCACGGAGCAGCGCGCCCAGGGCGTCGCGTTCGCGGCGGCCCGCGTCGAGCGAGGACTCCAGCAGCCCGGTCTGCCGGACGGCCTCCTCCTCGGTCGCGGAGGTGGCGGCCGCGCAGTAGCGGCGGGTCGCCTGGGCGAGCTCGCGGAGCGTGGCGGCCAGCCGGTCGCGGACGTCGGCCTCCCACATCTCCTTGCCCAGGCCGGAGCGGTCGAGGGTGTGGAGCTTGGTCCGGTCGGCGACGCTGCGGGTCAGCCCGCGGGTGGTGACGGCGGCGTGCTCGAAGGTCTCCAGCGCCAGCCGCAGCGCGGGCCCCGGCGAGGCGCCGTTCCTGGCCCGCGGGTTGAGCCTGGCGCTCTCCTCGGCGGCGGCCAGCGCCTGCTCGGTCCGCTGGATGTCCCTGGCGCGCTCCTTGGATCGTTCCACCCAGGTGCCGACGGTCTTCTCGTCGGGTTCGGCGCGCAGCCCGCCGGCGATGTCGTCGAGCAGCCCGCTCATGGACGCCCCCAGCTCCGTGATCGCCTCGGCCGCCGGCTGGACCCGCACCGGCGAGGCGATCAGCCCGGCGGCGAGGCCCACCCCGGCCCCGATGATCGTCTCGACGATCCGGTCGGTGGCGGCGGCCTCGGTGCCGAGCTGGAGGATCAGCATCGCGCTGATCGGCACCTCGAGGATGTGGTCGTTCAGCTTCAGCACATGCCCGAGGACCAGCGACGCCGCGATCGCGAGACCGAGGCTCCACCAGGTGAAACCGAGCAGCGCGGCCAGCGCCACCGCCACGAGCACCCCGGTGGCCACGCTGAGCACGCGCTGGAAGGCGTGACGCATGGTCTGGTAGGAGGAGGCCTGGACGACCAGCAGCGCGGTGAGCGGCGCGAGCAGCGGAGCCTGGACCTCCAGCAGCAGCTCGGCGGCGAGATAGGCCGCCATGGCCGTGACGACCAGCCGGGTGATCTCGACGGCCGGAGGGCGGGAGCGCCTGCTGATCAGCCGGACGCTGCTGGTGGACACGTTGCGGACGCGCGAGGTGACGGTGGAAGCGTAAGGCACAGCCTGAAGGAACCTCATGACGTGGGCGGAGATGCTGTCACCTCCTTCAATCGCCCCCCCGAAACGGATATTCCACGCTTTACCGTCTGTTGGCATCCTGAAGAGGGGCGAACGGCGAAGAAGAAGGGAGGCAACCCTGAGGGAGGCGACATGCGGGTCCTGGTGACGGGCGCGAGCGGGTACATCGGCGGGCGGCTCGTTCCCGAGCTGCTCAAGGCGGGGCACACCGTCAGGTGCGCGGTGCGGCGGCCGGAGAGCGTCGGGGGGATGCCCTGGGCGGGACGGGTGGAGATCGTCACCGCCGACGTCCAGGACGCGGAGGCGATCGGCCGGGCCCTCGACGGGATGGACGTCGCCTACTACCTGGTGCACGGGATGGGCGGCGGCTCGGGCTTCGCGGAGCGCGACAGGGAGGCCGCGGAGATCTTCGCGGCGGAGTCGGCGCGGGCGGGCGTCGGTCAGATCGTCTACCTGGGCGGGCTCGCCTCCGGCGGCAAGATGTCGCCGCACCTGCGCTCCCGCAACGAGGTCGGCCGCATCCTCATGGCCGGGACGGTCCCCGCGGCCGTCCTGCGCGCCGCGGTGATCATCGGCTCGGGGTCGGCCTCGTTCGAGATGCTCCGCTACCTGACCGAGCGGCTCCCGGTGATGGTCACCCCGCGCTGGGTCGGCACCCGGATCCAGCCCATCGCCATCCGCGACGTCCTGCACTACCTGACGGCCGCCGGGGAGTGGCAGGGCATCAGGGGCGTCTTCGACATCGGCGGCCCCGACATCCTGACCTACAAGGAGATGATGCTGCGCTACGCCTTCGTCGCCGGGCTGCCGCACCGCACGATCGTCCCGGTGCCCGTGCTCAGTCCCGGGCTGTCGAGCCACTGGGTGGGGCTGGTCACCCCGGTGCCGTCGAGCATCGCGCGTCCGCTGGTGGAGTCGCTGCGGACCGAGGTCGTCTGCCGTGACAGGCGGATCGCCGAGCTCGTCCCCGACCCGCCCGCCGGGCTGACGGCCTTCGACGAGGCGGTGGCGCTGGCGCTGCGGCGGATCCGCGACGCCGAGGTCGAGACCCGCTGGTCGTCGGCGTCGACCCCGCGGCGCCCGAGCGATCCCCTGCCCACCGACCCCGGCTGGGCGGGCGGCAGCCTCTACACCGACGAGCGCACCGTCCGCACGGCCGCGTCGCGGGAGTCGGTCTGGCGGGTCGTCGAGGGCATCGGCGGCGACAACGGCTGGTACTCCCTGCCGCTGGCCTGGCGGCTGCGCGGCCTCGCCGACCGGATGAGCGGCGGCGTGGGCCTGCGCCGCGGCCGCCGCGACCCGAACCGGCTGCGGGTCGGCGACGCCCTGGACTTCTGGCGGGTCGAGGCGGTCGTCCCCGGCGAACTGCTGCGGCTGCGGGCCGAGATGATGCTCCCCGGCCTGGCCTGGCTCGAATGGACGCTCCGCACCGAGGCCGGCCGGACCGTCCTGCACCAGCGGGCGATCTTCCACCCGCACGGGCTCACCGGCCATCTCTACTGGAAGCTCATCACCCCCTTCCACGCCCGCATCTTCGGCGTCATGCCCCTCAACATCGCCACCACGGCCCTGCGGGCGGAGGAGCCCGCCGCTGCATCGCTCCGCGACCGGCAGGCCAAGGTCTCGGACGGTTTTCGGGGGTGACGTATGGGGTCTGCAAAATGCCGCTTGGGGCCGGTGTGCGCCCGATTTCGGCACGGCGTCCTTACCTAGGGTGATCCCCCGGGTCCACAGGGGGAGGCACGGGGGTCATGGGCGAGCCGATCGCGATCATCGGTATGGGGTGCAGGCTGCCCGGCGGGGTGCGGTCGCCCGAGGACCTGTGGGACGTCGTGGCCGGGGAGCGCGACGCCACCCGCGACCTTCCGCTGGATCGCGGCTGGGACCTGGCCCGGCACTACGACCCGGCTCGGACCGGCCGGATCGGCACCTTCTACCAGCAGCGGGGCGGTTTCCTCGACGCGCCGGGCGAGTTCGACGCGGAGTTCTTCGGGATCGGTCCGCACGAGGCGGCCGCGATGCACCCCCAGCAGCGGCTGCTGCTCGTGACCGCCTGGGAGGCCGCCGAGCGCGCCGGAATCGATCCGGTCACGCTCCGTGACACCGTGACGGGCGCCTACGCCGGGGTGTTCGCCGTGGACTACGGGCCCCGGCTGCACGAGGGGACCGCCGAGGTCGAGAGCCACCTGTATCTCGGGTCGGCGGTCGGCTCGTCGTCCGGGCGGGTGTCCTACGCGCTCGGGCTGCTCGGCCCCTCGGTGACGGTCGAGACGCAGTGCTCGTCGGCGCTGACGGCCGTCCATCTGGCCGTCCAGGCACTGCGGGCGGGGGAGTGCGGGCTGGCGTTCGCGGGCGGGGCGTGCGTGATGGGCACCCCGGGGATGCTGGTGGCCTTCAGCAGGCAGCGGGCGATCGCCGCGGACGGCCGTTCCCGCTCGTTCTCCGACGCGCCCAACGGCTTCGGGGTCGCCGAGGGCGCCGCCACCGTGCTGCTGGAACGGCTGGCGGACGCCCGCGCCGCCGGCCGCAGGATCCTCGGAGTGATCCGGGGTTCGGCGCTCAGCCAGGACGGCGCGACCAAGTACATGGCGGTGCCGAGCAGCGCCGCCCAGCAGGCGGTGATCCGGCGGGCGCTCGCCGACGCCGGGCTGTCGGCCCCCGAGGTCGACCTGGTCGAGGCGCACGGGACCGGCACCAAGGTCGGCGACCCGCTGGAGGCGGCCTCGGTCCTGGCGACCTACGGGCAGGGCAGGCCGGAGGGCTCGCCGGTCCACCTCGGCTCGCTGAAGTCGAACATCGGGCACACGATGGCGGCGTCGGGGCTGGCGGCGATCGTGAAGGTCGTCATGGCGATGCGGCACGGGGTGCTGCCCCGGAGCCTGTACTCCGAACGGCTCAACCCGAAGATCGACTGGGCTTCGGGGCAGGTCAGCGTGCTGTCCCGGGCCCGTCCCTGGGAGCGGGCCGGACGGCCGCGGCGGGCGGGCGTCCTGTCCTACGGCATCACCGGGACCAACGCCCATGTGATCGTCGAGGAGTGGCCGCAGGAGGATCCGCCGCCGCCGGCGGTGGCGGCGGCCGTCCCGGTGCCGTGGGTGCTGTCGGCGCGCACGCCCCGGGCGCTGGCCGAGCAGGCGGGCCGGCTGCGGGCCTGGCTGGCGGAGCGTCCGGCGGAGCGGATCACCGACGTCGGCTGGTCGCTGGCGACGACCAGGACCCGGTTCGAGCACCGGGGGATCGCGGTCGGCCGGGACCGGGCCACCCTGATGGCCGAGCTCGACGCCCTCCAGCACGGGCGGCGCGGCCGGGGCCTGGTCACCGCGGCGGCCGCGCCGGGGGCCACACCGGTGTTCCTGTTCCCCGGCGACGGCCCGGTCCGGCGGGGCACGGGCCTCGACCTGATGGCGGAGTCGCCGGGATTCGCCGGGCGGATGCGCGAGTGCGGTCTCGCGCTGGCTCCGCTGGTCGGCTGGGACCTCCTGGACGTCCTGCGCGACGGGCCCGGTCCGGAGGCGGCGCAGGCCGTCCGGTTCGCGCTGATGGTGTCGCTGGCCGGGCTCTGGCGCGACCACGGGGTCGAACCCGCCGAGCTCGCGGCGTACGGCGTCGGCGAACCGGCGGCGGCCGTGGTGGCGGGCACGATGACGCTGGCGGAGGCGGCGGCCGAGGTCGCCCGGCGCGGGCACGCCCTGCCGGGCCTCGCCGACCACGGCCGCGACGGCCGCGACGCCTACCGGAGGAGGATCGAGGACCTGGCGGCCACCGGGGCCCGGGTCTTCGTCGAGCTGGGCCTCGGCCCGGCCGCGGGCCGGAGCCCGCTCCCCGCCGGCTCGGCCGCCGTGGCGACGCTGCGCCGCGACTCCCCTGGCCTGGACGGTTTCGTCACCGAGCTCGCCCAGGTCCACGCGCACGGCGCCGCGATCGGCTGGGCGCCGTTGCTCCCGGGCGCCCGGACGGTCGAGCTGCCGACCTACGCCTTCCAGCCGCGCCGCCACTGGCTCGACGCCACCGGCGGCACCGACCTGGCCGCGGCGGGCCTCCAGCACCCCGACCATCCGCTGCTCGGCGCGCAGACCCCGCTGGCCGGCACCGGCGGCTTCCTGTTCACCGGGCGGCTGTCCACGCGCACCCATCCGTGGCTGGCGGGCCACTCCGTGCGCGGCTCCGCGGTGCTGCCCGCGGCCGTCCTGCTGGAGCTGGCGTTGCAGGCCGCGCACCGCAGCGGTGCCGAGGCCGTGGCCGAGCTGCTGCCCGAGACCCCGCTGACGGTCGCCCCGGACGAGGACGTCCATCTCCAGGTCGCCGTGGGAGCCCCCGGGCACTCGGGGGACCGGCCGATCACGATCCATGCCCGTCCCGCCACGGGAGCCTCGTGGATCCGGCTGGCGGTGGGCGCGCTCGCGGCCCGCGCCCCCCGCGGCGAGCCGCCCGTCGCGCTCCCCGGCGACGCCGTCCCGGTCGATCTCGGCGGCTTCTACGACCGGTCGGCCCGCTACGGCCCGGCCTTCCACGCCCTGCGCCGGGCCTGGCGGCACGGCGAGGACCGGTACGCCGACCTCGAACTGCCGGCTGCGCCCGACGGGTTCGGCCTCCACCCCGCCCTCCTGGACGCCCTTCTGCACGCCCTGTTCCTCGACGATCCGGCCCGTCCCCTCACGCCGTCGTCCTGGCGGGGAGCCCGGCTCGCCGCGACGGGCGCCCGGGCGCTGCGCGTCCGGCTCTCTCCGGTCCCCGGCCCGGTCCCGGCCGCCTACACGGTGAGCGCCGCCGACCCCGAGGGCGGTCCGGTCCTGCACGTGGACCGGGTGGTCGTGCGGCCCCTGCCGGAGGACGGCCCCGCGCCCGCGGTCGTCAGGGACGCGCTGTTCGTCACCTCCTGGACGCCCCGCGCCCCCGGCCCCGAGGCCCCGGTGGGCGAGTACGCCGTCCTGGACCTGCGTCCGGGCTTCGGGCCGCCCGGCGCCCGGGCGGTCCGGTCGGCGGCGACGGGCGCGCTCCGGATGCTGCGAGAACGCCCGGGACGGGTGCTCGTGATCACCCATGGCGCGGTCGCGGCGGGCCCGGAGGAGGCGGTGCCCGACCTGGTGCACGCGCCGGTGTGGGGGCTGGTCAGGGCGGCCCAGGCCGAGAACCCGGACCGGATCGTGCTGGCCGACATCGACCGCGACGGACGGTCGGCGGAGCTGCTGAGGACCGTCATGTCGCTGGGCGAACCGCTGCTGGCGCTGCGCGGCGGCGTCCCGCTCGTGCCCGGGCTGGCCAGGCTCCCCGACGCGGGCTCGCGCGGCACCCCGCTGCGGCCCGGCGGGACCGTGCTCGTGACGGGCGGACCGGACGGGCTCTGCGGCCCGGTGGCCCGCCATCTCGTCACCGGGCACGGGGCCCGGCGGATCGTGCTCGCCGCGCGAGGCGGGCCCGCGGCGCCGGGCGCCGCGGAGCTGTGCGCCGAGCTGACGGCCCTCGGCGGCGAGGCCGTCAGCGACGCCTGCGACGTCGCGGAGCGGGAGGAACTGGCGGCCCTGCTCGCCAGGGAGCCGGTCGACGCCGTGATCCACATTCCCGTCGTGCCGGGTGACGCGGGCTTCACGGCCCTTGACGCCGACGGGCTCGACCGGACCCTGCGCGAGGGCACCGACGCCGTGCTCCACCTGCACGATCTGACCGCCGGCCACGACCTGAGGGCCTTCGTGGTCTTCACCCCGGCGGCGGGGCGGCTCGGGACGGCCGGGCACGCGGGCCTGGCCGCGTCGGCCGCGTTCTTCGACGGCCTGGCGCGCACCCGGCGCGCCCGCGGCCTGCCCGCCACCTCGCTGGCCTGGGG
>NZ_BAAAUV010000027.1:0-95587 GCF_039534125.1 Actinocorallia longicatena
GGCCCGCCCGCGCCCCCCGGCCCGCGCCCGGTGCGCGGGCCGCCCCGCGCCCAGCGCCGCCCGCAGCGGAGCCAGCGTGTCGTTCGTCAGGCGTCCGGCCCACACCAGATCCCACAGCGCCTCCACCAGATCCTGGTCCGCCACCCGCCCCGCACCTTCGCCCTCCGCGGGCCCGGCGGGGGCGTTGACGCGGTTGGAGAGGGTGCGGAAGAAGTGGGCGGAGCCGTCGGCGAGGAGGTCGAGGACGGTCTGGTGGAGGGGGGTGAGCGTCAGGTCGGAGGGCGGGGGGAGGAGCAGCGGGGCGGTGTCGGCGAGGTAGAGCGACAGCCAGCCGTCCCCGCCGGGAAGCGAGCCGCGGCCCGCCCACACGACCTCGCCCGCCGAGGTCAGCTCGTCCAGCATCGCCGGGGTGTATCCGGGCACCCGGGACGGCAGGATCAGGGTCTCCAGCGCCGAACCCGGCACCGACGCGCCCTGGAGCTGCTCGATCGCCTGAGCCAGCGCGTCGAGGCCGCCGTGCCGTCCGCCCAGCCCCTGCCACTGGGGCAGGAAACGGCCCAGCGCCTGCGGCGGCGAAGGCTCCACCTCGGCCCGCAGCCGCGCCAGCGACCGGCGCCGCAGCATCCGCAGCACCCCGGAGTCGACCCATTCGAGCCCCGTCGCCCCCGGCGTGAACTCGCCCTCGACCACACCCGGCAGCCGCTTCAGCGTCTCGGTCACCACGGCCGTCCCGAGCCCGAAGCGCGCCGCCGCGTCCCCCGCCGCGAACGGCACCCGGGTCCGCGCGTACCGGATCATCAGATCCCCGACGGGGTCCTCCACCGGCTCCAGGAACACCTCCGGCACCCCGACCGGCAGCGGGGTCCCCAGCCCGTCCCGCAGCCGCGCCGCGTCCTCCACCGCCGCGAAGTACTCCATCCCCGCGATCCGCACCCGGACCACCCGCCGCTCCGCCTCGAGCCCCCGCACCCACTCCCCGACGGCCTCCGAACCCTCACGAACACGGCCTTCACGAGCGTCGCCCTCACGAGCGTCGCCCTGCCGGGCGGCGTCGGGCGGGGTGGAGCGGGCGGTGAGCTCGGGGAGGGTGAGGGGGCCCAGGGCGCGGAGGAGGTCGGTGCAGGTGTCGGGGTCGGTGGCGTGGCGGGCGGGGGTGAGGCGCTGGAGTTCGGCGGCGGCCTCGGTGAGGACCTCGGGGTCGAGGAGCTCGCGGAGGTCGGCCTGGCCGAGGAGCTCGGACAGCAGGGCGGAGTCGAGGGCGAGGGCCTGGGCCTTGCGCTCGGCGAGCGGGGAGTCGCCCTCGTACATGAAGGCGGCGATGTAGCGGAACAGCAGGGACTGGGCGTAGGGGGAGGCGGTGGGGGTCTCGACCTCGGTGAGGCGGGCCTTGCGGGCGGACAGGTCGCGCAGGAGCGTGACCAGGCCGGGAACGTCGAAGACGTCCTGGAGGCACTCCCTGACGGTCTCCAGGACGATCGGGAAGGTCGCGTACTTCGAGGCGACGGCCAGCAGCTGGGCGGCCCGCTGGCGCTGCTGCCACAACGGCATGCGGCGGTCGGGACGGTGCCGGGGCAGCAGCAGCGACCGGGCGGCGCACTCCCGGAACCGGGCGGCGAACAGCGCGGACGCCCCCAGCTCGTCGACGACGATCCGCTCGATCTCGTCGGGGTCGAACAGGACGAGTTCGGCCGTCGGCGGCTCGTCGGTGTCCGGGACGCGCACGACGATGCCGTCGTCGGCGTGCATGGCCTGGGCGTCGACGCCGTACCGCTCGCGCAGCCTGGCGGCGATCGCCAGCGCCCAGGGGGCGTGGACGAGCGCGCCGTAGGGCGAGTGGACGATCAGGCGCCAGTCGCCGAGCTCGTCGCGGAAGCGCTCCACGACCAGGGTGCGGTCGTCGGGAAGCCGCCCGGTCGCCTCCTTCTGCTCGGCGAGGTAGGAGATCAGGTTGTCGGCGGCCCACGGGTCGAGGCCCGCCGCGGTGGCGCGCTCCCTGGCCTTGCCGGGGGCGAGCGCGCCGAGCTCGCGGGTGAAGGCGCCCAGCGCCCGGCCGAGCTCGGCGGGGCGGCCCGGCGAGTCGCCGTGCCAGAACGGAAGCTTCCCCGGCCGCCCCGGAGCCGGCGAGACGAGCACCCGGTCGGGGGTGATGTCCTCGATCCGCCAGGAGCTCGCGCCGAGCACGAACACGTCGCCGACGCGCGACTCGTAGACCATCTCCTCGTCGAGCTCGCCCACCCGCGAGGACTTCTCCCCGACCAGGAAGACGCCGAACAGCCCACGGTCGGGGATCGTGCCGCCGCTGACGACCGCCAGGCGCTGGGCGCCGCGCCGGGCCCGCAGCACGCCGGTCACCCTGTCCCAGACGATCCTCGGCCGCAGCTCACCGAACTCCTCGCTCGGGTAGCGCCCGGCGAGCATGTCGAGGGTGGCCTCGTAGGCGCTGCGCGGCAGGGTCGCGTAGGGGGCGGCCCTCCTCACGGCGGAGTACAGGTCCTCGACCGTCCACTCCTCCATGGCGACCATCGCGACGATCTGCTGGGCGAGCACGTCGAGCGGGTTGCGGGGGTAGCGCAGCTCCTCGATCTTCCCGTCGCGCATCCGCTCCGCGACGACGGCGGTCTGCACCAGATCGCCCCGGTACTTCGGGAAGATGACTCCACGGGAGACGGCCCCGACCTGGTGCCCGGCGCGTCCGACGCGCTGCAGCCCGCTCGCCACCGACGGCGGCGACTCCACCTGCACGACGAGGTCGACGGCGCCCATGTCGATGCCCAGCTCGAGGCTCGAGGTCGCGACGACGGCGGGCAGGCGTCCCTGCTTCAGCGCGTCCTCGATCCCGGCCCGCTCCTCCTTCGACACCGACCCGTGGTGCGCCCTGGCCACTTCCACGACCTCGCCGTGGGCCGCCCGGCGGGCCAGCGCCGCGAACGCCTCCCCGAAGTCCACCCGCCGAGGTCCGCCGGCGGGGTCCTCGTCCAGGTCCCCGGTCACCTCCGGGGCCGCAGGGGGAGGGGCGGGCAGGCGCCAGGGATCGTCCAGGAGCGGGGTGCCGCGCGAGGCACCGGCCTGGGCCATGACCGCGGCGGGGGAGTGGTCCTCCTCGAGCGGGCCGTGGAGGCGCTCGTAGGTGATCTCGTTGAGCCGCCCGCAGAGCCGTTCGGCCAGGCGCCGGGAGTTGGCGAAGACGATCGTGGAGCGGTGGGCGGCGATGAGGTCGAGGACGCGCTCCTCGACGTGCGGCCAGATGGAGCGGTTGCGCGGATCCTCACCGGCCTGGGTGCTCTGGTCTCCGGAGATCTCCGACATGTCCTCGACGGGCACGACGATGCTGAGGTCGAAGGTCTTGTCCGCGGGCGGCTGGACGACGGTCGCGGGCCGCGCCCCGCCGAGGAAGGCGGCCACCTCGGCGACCGGACGGACGGTCGCCGAGAGCCCGATCCGCTGCGCGGGACGCTCCAGCAGGGCGTCGAGGCGTTCGAGGGAGAGGGCGAGATGAGAGCCGCGCTTGGTGGCCGTGACGGCGTGGACCTCGTCGATGATCACCGTGTCGACGCCGCGGAGCGACTCCCTGGCCTGGGAGGTCAGCAGCAGGAACAGCGACTCCGGCGTGGTGATGAGGATGTCGGGCGGCTTGCTGACGAGCCGCCTGCGCTCGTCGGCGGGGGTGTCGCCCGACCGGATCCCGACGCGCAGGGCCGGTTCCGGCAGCCCGAGCCGCCGCGCCGCGTGCCCGATCCCGGTCAGCGGCGCCCGCAGGTTCCGCTCCACGTCGACGGCCAGCGCCTTCAGCGGCGACACGTACAGCACCCGGCACCGGTGCCGGGGCTCCTCCGGCGGCGGCGTCGAGGCCAGCCTGTCCAGCGACCACAGGAACGCCGCCAGCGTCTTCCCCGACCCGGTCGGCGCCACCACGAGAGTGTTCTCCCCGCGGGCGATCGCCCCCCAGGCCCCCGCCTGCGCCGCGGTCGGCGCGCTGAAGGCCCCAGAGAACCACTCCCGCGTAGCCGCGGAGAACCCCTCCATCACCCCTCCATGGTGCCCCGCCCTACCGACAGAATCCCCACCCACCTCCCCGGCCCCTCGTCCGCGTGCCCTCCGAGGCGGTATCGGCCCGAGCGGCGAAAAGGGGATCCCGCCCCCCGCTTTGCCTCCGCTTGCCTGAGGCCGGGTCCGCGGAATCGCCGGTCGTCAATCGGGGAGGCTGAGGTCGTCGTCCTCGTCGGGGTGGGCGGCGCCGGTGAGGGCCTCCTTGACCACGCGGTAGGCGAGGCCCGGGGGGTAGCCCTTGCGGGCGAGCATGCCGACGAGGCGGGTGGTGCGCTTGTCCGGGGGGAGGGAGCGGGTGCTGGAGAGCTTCTTGGCGACGAGGGCGTGGGCGGCGGACTCCAGGTCCTCGGGCTGGATCTCGGCGACGGCCTCCTTGATGGTCTCGTCGTCGACGCCGCGCTGGCGGAGCTCGGCGGACAGGGCGCGGGGGGCCAGGCCGCGGTTGGCGTGCCGGGAGCGGACCCAGGACTGGGCGAAGGCCTCGTCGTCGATCAGGCCGACCTCGGAGTAGCGCTCGAGGACCTTGTCGGAGACCTCCTTCGGCACCTCCTTGCGGGTGAGGGCGTCGGCGAGCTGCGAGCGGGTCCTGGGCGCCATGGCGAGCTGCCGCAGGCAGATCTCGCGGGCGAAGGCCTCCATGTCGGCGGGCGGCTTGCGCGCCGGCGCGTCCTCGGAGCCCGGCTCGTTCCGCCGCGATCCCCGTCGTCCGTATCCGCTCATCCGAACCCCCTCATCCGAACCCGCTGCCTGACGGCCCGAGGCCGCCCCCGAAGACGCCCGGAGAGACTCCGGGCACGACGCCCCGCGCCAGCGGCCCCGTCCCGACGGCCCATCCCGACGGCGGGCCGGTGGGCGATGCCGGGTGGACGCCCGTCGAAGGGGGCGCCCACCCGGGGCCGGACATCAGTCGCCCGGCTTGGGAGCCGACGCGGTGCGGGTGCGGCGGGTGGCCGGAGCGGGGACCGAGGCCTCCGCGGCGGGAGCGGCGGCAGCGGCGGCGGGAGCGGCATCGCCGGCCGGGGCGTCGACGCGCGGCCCGATGCCGAGCTTCTCCTTGATCTTCTTCTCGATCTCGTCGGTGGTCTCGGGGTGCTCCTTGAGGTACTTGCGGGCGTTCTCCTTGCCCTGCCCCAGCTGGTCGCCCTCGTAGGTGTACCAGGCACCCGACTTGCGGACGAAGCCGTGCTCGACGCCGAGGTCGATCAGGCCGCCCTCGCGGCTGATGCCGATGCCGTAGAGCAGGTCGAAGTCGGCGACCTTGAACGGCGGGGCCACCTTGTTCTTGACGACCTTGATCCGGACCCGGTTGCCGACGGGCTCGGTGCCGTCCTTCAGGGTCTCGATGCGGCGCACGTCCAGGCGGACCGAGGCGTAGAACTTCAGCGCGCGGCCACCGGTCGTGGTCTCCGGCGAGCCGAACATCACGCCGACCTTCTCGCGCAGCTGGTTGATGAAGATCACGGTGGTCTTCGTCTGGTTGATCGCGCCGGTGAGCTTGCGCAGCGCCTGCGACATGAGGCGGGCCTGGAGACCGACGTGGCTGTCGCCCATGTCGCCCTCGATCTCCGCGCGGGGCACCAGGGCCGCCACGGAGTCGACGACGACGAGGTCGACCGCGCCGGAGCGGATCAGCATGTCGACGATCTCGAGGGCCTGCTCACCGGTGTCGGGCTGGGAGACCAGGAGGGAGTTGGTGTCGACGCCCAGCTTCTCGGCGTACTCGGGGTCGAGGGCGTGCTCGGCGTCGACGAACGCCGCGATGCCGCCGAGCTTCTGCATGTTGGCGACGGCGTGCAGGGCCACCGTGGTCTTGCCGGAGGACTCCGGACCGTAGACCTCGACGACCCGGCCGCGCGGCAGGCCGCCGATCCCCAGCGCGATGTCGAGGGCGATCGCCCCGGTGGGGATCACCTCCATCGGCGCGCGCACCTCGTCGCCGAGGCGCATGATCGAGCCCTTGCCGAACTGGCGCTCGATCTGGGCGAGCGCTGTCTCGAGTGCCTTGTCGCGGTCGTTTCCTGCTGCCATGGTCTGCCCCTGTCGGGTCGGAGTCTTCATCGTCGGAGCCTTCATCTTCGTCATGTCGAGAACGAAGCTACGAGAGCCCACTGACAAAACGCGGACCGCTTCGCGCGGCACACTCTACCGAACATCTTTTCGATCACTGACCGGCGCGCCGATTCGTCCCGGGAACTCGCGGATTCGTCCCGGGAATAGGGCTGCGCGGCTACCCGGAAGGGACGTACTCTGGCCCCGAGCTAGGCGATCACCCGGGGGCCACGCCATGACCCTGACCGTCCTCTTCTGCGCCGACCCCCTCGATCCGAGGCGGGTGGACGACCACTTCACCCGCGAGGCCGACACCGTGCGCGCCACCGGCGGCACCCCGGTCCTGCTCGACCACGATCTCCTCCAGCGCGGCGAGGCCGTCGAGGCGGCCAAGCGCGTCCCCAGGGGCCTGGGGGCCCTGTGGTACCGCGGCTGGATGGTCACCTCGGCCGAATATCACGCCCTGGCCAAGGCCCTCGCGGCCCGCGGCGCCCCCCTGATGACCCCGCCGGACGGCTACCGGCGCGCCCACGAGCTCCCCGGCTGGTACGAGACGTTCGCGGGCCTCACCCCGCAGAGCGCGTGGCTGCCCCTCGACCCGCGGGAGGTCCCGGACCCGGCCGCCCTCGAGGCGGCCGCCGCCCAGCTCCCGCCGGGCCCCGGCGTGGTCAAGGACTACGTGAAGTCCCGCAAGCACGAGTGGCACGAGGCCTGCTACGTCCCGGACCTGCGCGATCCCGCCGCCCTCGCCAGGACGGCGCGGAACATGGTCGAGCTCCAGGACGCCTTCCTCGCGGGAGGCCTGGTCATCCGCCAGTTCGAGGAGTACGACGCCGCCGAGTGCCGCGTCTGGTGGGTGGACGGGGAACCGGTCCTGATCGGCCCGCATCCCGACACCCCGGGGGAGGAGCGCGAGCCCGAGCTCGACCATGTCCGCCCGGCCGTGCGCGCCCTGGGCTGCCGTTTCGTCACCACCGATCTCGCCCGCCGGTCCGACGGCGTCTGGCGGGTCGTGGAGGTCGGCGACGGTCAGGTCAGCGACCTGCCGGCCGGATCGGACGTGGGGGATCTCTACTTCCACCTCCCGGATCCCTCCTGATCGCACGGCACATACGCCACAAAGTGGATCAAAGAAGAATCGGAACCTAAGTGACGCCAAAATAGTCACATCAACGACATGCGCCCCCCTATGCTCTGTGCGCATCGCGTCAAACCGGAGGGACCCCCTATGTCAGAGCGTCGCCTGAGCTCGCGCGCCGTCAAGATCGGCGCGGTGGGCGCGATCTCCGCGGCGCTGGCCACCTGGGGATTCGTCGCCTGCTCGCCCGGCGAGGACTCGCGGGCCGACTGCGTGACCGGCCCCGACGCGAACGGCGAGTACACGCTCGTCGACGAGGACGAGTGCGAGGACGGCGTCTACAGCTCCAACCACCACGCGTTCTGGTACTACAACGCCCACCACCGCACCGGCAACCGGATCAGCGGCGGCACCACGCTGAAGCCCAAGAGCGGCGGGATCAAGACCAGCAGCGGCACCACGATCCGCAAGGGCGGCTTCGGCAGCAGCGGCAGCAGCGGCGGAAGCTGAGCCGTGCGCAGGGAGAGAGCCGAGCCCCGGACGGGCTGGCCGCAGATCATCGAGGCGCAGGGCCTGGCCTACCACCGCACCTCCCATCCGGAGAACCTCACCCGCCCCTACTGGGACGAGTCGGTCCACTACACCTTCGAGATGGACGAGGTCCTCCGCCTCGAGGAGACCGTCGAGGAACTCCACCGGATGTGCATGGAGGCCGCGGCCTACATCGTCACGTCCGGCCGGTACGAGCTGCTCGGCATCCCCCCGCACCTCGTCCCGGCGATCGAGGCGTCGTGGAACCGCAGGGACCCGCACCTCTCGGGCCGTTTCGACCTGCGCTACGACGGCGCCGGCCCGCCCAAGCTGCTGGAGTACAACGCCGACACCCCCACCTCCCTGGTCGAGTCCTCGATCATCCAGTGGTACTGGAAGGAGGACCTCTTCCCCTCCGACGACCAGTGGAACTCCCTGCACGAGCGCCTGGTCGACCGCTGGAAGTCCCTCCCGCTGCGGGACGGGCCCGTCCACTTCGCCTGGACCGAGGACGACGAGTCGGGCGAGGAGTTCATGACCGTCGCCTACATGAAGGAGGTCGCCGAGCAGGCGGGCCGCCTCGGCGTCGGCATCACGATGCAGGACATCGGCTGGGACGGCCACGACTTCCGCGACAACGGCCGCAACGAGATCAAGACGCTCTGGAAGCTCTACCCGTGGGAGTGGATCGTCGCCGAGGAGTTCGGCGCCCACATCGACGAGACCGACTGGGTCGAGCCGATGTGGAAGATGCTCCTGTCGAACAAGGGCCTGCTCGTGGCCCTGTGGGAGCTGTTCCCCGGCCATCCGAACCTGCTGCGCGCCTATCTCGACACCCCCGGCAACATGAAGTCCTACATCCGCAAGCCGCTGCTCGGCCGCGAGGGCGCGTCCATGGAGATCGTCACACCCGGTCTCCGGCACGCCACCGAGGGCCGCTACGGCGCGGAGGGCTTCGTCTTCCAGGAGTTCCAGGCACTGCCCGACTTCGACGGCCAGCACCCCGTGATCGGCGCGTGGGTGGTCGGCGAGGAGTCCGCGGGCATCGGCATCCGTGAGACGTCCGGCCTGATCACCGACGACACCTCATCCTTCGTCCCCCATCGCATCCCCCTGTAATAAAGGAGCCCTCCATGGCACTCGCTCTCGACAGCGCCTTCGGCGACGTGCTGGGCGACAACACCCTCGCGATCGTCGCCTACGCGCTGGTCGGCCTGGTCCTGTTCGTCGTCGGCTTCTACGTCATCGACCTGGCCACACCGGGCCACCTGGTCTCGGTGATCCGGCACGAGCGCAACCCGAACGCCACCCTGCTCGCGACGGCCGCGATGATCTCGGTCGGCGTCATCGTCAGCGCCTCGATCTACGCCACGGACGCCGCCCTGGCCGAGGGCCTGATCGCGACGGCCGTCTACGGCATCGTGGGCATCCTCGCCCAGGTGCTGGCGATGCTGGTGTTCAACCTGCTGATCGGCCTGAAGATCAAAGACCTGTGCGGCGAGGCGGACCTGCAGCCGGGCACCTGGATGCTGGCCGTCACCTACGTGATGATCGGCCTCGTCACCGCGGTCAGCGTCATCTGATCCGGTCGGGGACGTCGAAGGTGGCGCACACCGCGCGCCACACCGTCTTGGTGTCGACCCCGTCGGAGAGCGCCTGGGCGGCCGTGCGGCCGTCCAGGTCGGCGATGACATGGTCCTTCGCGACGCTCTCCGCGTAGTTCTCCCCGAACTGCTGATTCATCTTCGCCCAGAACGCCGTCAGCCTCACGCCCGACAGTGTGTCAGCTGACAGTGGAACCGGCGAACGGCCGCGTCACTCTCATAGTGAGGAGGTGACGAACATGGCCCGCTCGAACTCGGACGGCGGATCCCTCTCCGGTGTCACGACTCTTTCCTTCCTGGTCCTCGTCGGCTGCCTGGTCTTCCTCACGGGGGACTTCAAGCACCGCGCCGAGGGCTATCAGGCCGTCACGAACGGCAAGGGCGTCGCGGGTTCGGTGACGGTCACCCGCTGTGGCTCCGGGCTTCTCGACGGCCACTGCGAGGGGACCTTCACCTCGGCCGACGGCTCCGTCGTCAGGACGGGCGTCCGGATCAACGGCGCGGACGCCGCCGGTGTCGTCCGCGACGCCGTCATGTCGCCCGGCGGCTCGGTCTGGACGGCCTCCGGCCACCCCTGGATGCGCCCGTCGATCGCCCTGCTGATCAGCCTGGCCCCCTTCGCGACGGGCTGGATGATCCTGGTCGCCTTCTTCCGCGGCGGCCTCCCCGGCATCCGTTCCCGCAGGCTGCTGGGCGACCAGAAGCGCTCGGCCGCCCAGGAAAGGGCCACCAGGATGGGCCGCGTCTACTGACCGGAAGTCCGTGATCCGCACCCTGGTGGAAGGGGGTGCGGACACGCCCGCGAGTCATACGATCTTTGACTCGAGGTCACGCGCATGGAACCGCAGGTGACGGGTATCGGATGACCTGTACGGATCTCACGTATCGCCGGTGCTTTGCTTGCTCATGTCGGCGGTGCGGCTTACGGTGGCCGGAAAGTATGCGAATCGGTTACTTCCGCAGCTGCGGATTTCTATAGATCGGTGAGGTCTTCACCATGGAGAGCGTCGTGATGGGAGCGGCGCTGCTCGTCTCTCTTCTGCTGCTCGCGTTCGTGGTGCTGCGCCGTCCTCACGGCAACGGCCGGGAGCCGTCGCCGGAACTTCTCGCGCAGGCCGAGGAACGGGCGATCCAGCAGGCGGAGGAGGTCACCGCCCAGGCCCGCAAGGAGCTGGAGGACGAGGCGCGCGCGCTCAAGGACGACGTGCGCGCGCTCCGGGAGGACCTCGAGCGCCGCGAGACCAGGCTGGCGGACCGCGAGCAGCGGCTCGACGAGGATCACCGGCGGGGTGAGGAGCGCGCCCAGCGCCTCACCGACCGGTCCAAGGAGCTCGCCGAGCGCGAGCTGGACGTCGCCAGGGCGGAGGAGCAGCGGACCAAGGTCCTCGAGCAGGCGGCCCAGCTGACCGCCGAGCAGGCCAAGGCCGAGCTGGTCGCCCAGATCCGCAACCAGGCCAAGCGCGAGGCGGCGCTGACCGTCCGGGAGATCGAGCAGACCGCCAGGGACGAGGGCGAGCAGCGCGCGCGCAAGATCGTCACCCTGGCCGTGCAGCGGGTCGCCAGCGAGCAGACCACCGAGTCGGTCGTGTCGGTGCTGCACCTGCCGCACGACGAGATGAAGGGCCGGATCATCGGCCGCGAGGGCCGCAACATCCGCGCGTTCGAGGCCGTCACCGGGGTCAACCTGATCATCGACGACACTCCCGAGGCCGTGCTGCTCAGCTGCTTCGACCCGGTGCGGCGCGAGGTCGGGCGGCTCACCCTGGAGAAGCTCGTCCTGGACGGCCGGATCCATCCGCACCGGATCGAGGAGATCTACGAGCGGAGCAAGACCGACGTGCAGACCCTGTGCGTCCGGGCCGGCGAGGACGCCCTGGTCGAACTGGGCATCACCGAGATGCACCCCGATCTGGTGGCACTGCTCGGCCAGCTCCGCTACCGGACCTCCTACGGGCAGAACGTCCTCAAGCACCTGATCGAGTCCGCCCATCTCGGCGGGATCATGGCGGCGGAGCTGCGGCTGCCCGTCGAGGTCGTCAAGCGGTGCACGCTCCTGCACGACATCGGCAAGGCGCTCACCCACGAGGTCGAGGGCAGCCACGCCCTGATCGGAGCGGAGATCGCCCGCAGGTACGGCGAGCACGAGGACGTCGTCCACGCGATCGAGGCGCACCACAACGAGGTCGAGGTCAGGACCGTCGAGGCCGTCCTCACCCAGGCCGCCGACGCGATCAGCGGCGGGCGTCCGGGGGCGCGGCGGGAGTCCCTCGAGGCCTACGTGAAGCGGCTGGAACGCCTCGAGGAGATCGCCAAGAGCAACCACGAGGGCGTCGAGAAGGTCTTCGCGATGCAGGCGGGCCGCGAGATCCGCGTCATGGTCAAGCCCGAGGCCGTCGACGACATCCAGGCCCAGGTCATCGCCCGCGACATCGCCAAGCAGGTCGAGGACGAGCTCACCTACCCCGGCCAGATCCGCGTGACCGTGGTCCGCGAGAGCCGCTCCACCGAGTACGCCCGCTGATGTCGATGCGGGCGTAACCCGTTCGTCGTCCCTTCGGACGGCCCGCGAGGGGCCGTGATCGAAGGGACTCGGGCATGTCGGCAACGGACGCCGCCCCGCGCAAGGGGTGGACGCTGGTCCTGGTCTCACTGGGACTTTTCATGAGCTCACTGGACACCCTCGTGGTGTCCACCGCCGTGCCGGTGATCCGCCGTGACCTCGGCGCCTCACTGGCCGACCTGGAATGGACGGTCAACGGCTACAACCTCGCCTTCGCCTGCCTGCTGCTGACCGGGGCCGCCCTCGGCGACCGGTTCGGGCGGCGCAGGATGTTCGTCCTCGGCACGCTGGGCTTCACCGCCGCCTCGGCCGCGGCCGCGCTGGCCCCCACCATCGGCGCCCTGATCGCGGCGCGGGCCGTCCAGGGCGGGACGGCGGCGCTGGTCATGCCCCTGACGCTCACGCTGATCAGCGAGGCGTTCCCGGCGGAGAAGCGGGGCGCGGCGATCGGCCTGTGGGGCGGGATCTCCGGGCTCGGCGTCGCGGCGGGACCGGTCGTCGGCGGCGCGATCGCCGACGGGGCCGACTGGCGCTGGATCTTCTGGGTCAACGTGCCGATCGGCCTGGTGATCGCGCCCCTGGCGGCACGGTTCCTGACCGAGAGCCACGGCCCGCGCCCCCAGCTCGACCTTCTCGGCCTCGTCCTGGCGGCGGCCGGGCTCTTCGGCCTGACCTGGGGTCTCGTCCGCTCCGACACGGCCGGATGGGGGAGCGGCGAGGTGGCCGGATCGCTGGCCGCGGGCGTGGTCCTGGTCGGCCTCTTCCTGCTGTGGCAGCGCAGGGCCGCCTATCCGATGGTGCCGCCGCGGCTGTTCGGGTTCCGCGGGTTCGCCGCCGCCGACGGGGTGGTCTTCTTCACCTTCGCGTGCCTGTTCGGCTCGCTCTTCCTGCTGTCGCAGTTCTTCCAGGTCGGCCTCGGCCTGTCGCCGCTGGAGGCGGGGCTGCGGATCCTGCCGTGGACGGCGACCCCGATGCTGGTCGCCCCGGTCGTCGGGGCGCTCGCCGACCGGCACGGCAACCGGCCGTTCATGCTGGCCGGTGTGCTCATGCAGGCCGCGGGCCTGGCATGGGTCGCGCTGATCGTCTCGCCGGGAGTGTCCTACGGGTGGCTGTGCGCGGCGCTGGTCCTGGCCGGGGTGGGCATCTCGATGACGTTCCCGACGGTCGCGACCGAGGTCATGACGTCCGTGCCGCTGCGGGAGGCGGGCGTCGCCTCGGGGGTGAACAGCGCGATCCGCGAGGTCGGGGGCGTCTTCGGCGTCGCCCTGGCCGCGGTCGTGTTCGGTGCCCACGGCGGCTACGGCTCGCCGCGGGAGTTCACCGACGGGCTGGTCCCGGCGCTGTGGACCGCGGCGGGCCTGTCGGCGTGCGGCGCGGTCGCCGCGGCGTTCGTCCCCAGGCGCCTCCGGCGGCCCGCCGGGAATGTCGTACGCGTTCCGCAGACTGTTGCCGACTGAGCAAGGAAGGGACGAGAGCGATGAGCCAGTACCTGATCCTCATCTACGACGACGAGGCCGCCTGGGACTCCGCGGACGAACGGTCGTCGGCGGACATGCTGGAGGGGCACTACGCCTTCGGCGCGCGGCACGAGAAGGACGTCGTGGGCGCCAACGCCCTGCAGCCCACCGCGACGGCCACCTCGGTCCGTCCCGACGGGTCCGGCGGTTTCACCATCACCGACGGCCCGTTCGTCGAGACCAAGGAGGCCCTGGGCGGCTACTACCTCGTCGAGGCGCCCGACCTCGACGCCGCGATCGCCATGGCCCGGCAGATCCCCGTCTTCAGCGGGGGCCTGGAGATCAGGCCCATCCTGGTCCACACGACCACGGCGGGAACCGGCGGTGGAAACCGGCCGTGACCGCCGAGACCGTGACCGCCGAAGCCGCGGTCGCGGACGCGCACCGTCGCGAGTGGGCCTTCGTGCTCGCCGCGACGGTGCGCGTCACCCGCGATCTGGACCTGGCCGAGGAGTGCGTGCAGGACGCCTACGCGAAGGCGCTGGAGAAATGGCCCGCCGACGGCGTTCCGGCCGCCCCGGGGGCGTGGCTGACGACCGTCGCCCGCAACCGCGCCCTCGACCTGGTCCGCAGGGACGCCACCCTGCGGCGGCGCCTTCCGCTGCTCGTCGTGGACGCCCTGGGCGGGGAGGACCCCTTCACGGACGGGCCGGAGGACCCGTTCTGGGCGGGAGCCCCCGACGACAGGCTCCGGCTGATCTTCACCTGCTGCCACCCGGCCCTGGCCATCGAGGCGCAGGTGGCCCTGACGCTCCGCCTGATCTGCGGCCTGACCACGGCCGAGGTCGCCCGCGCCTTCCTGGTGGGGGAGGCCACGATGGCCGCCCGCATCACCCGGGCCAAGAAGAAGATCTCCACTGCCGGCATCCCCTACCGGGTGCCCTCGGCCGGGGAGCTCCCGGCCCGCACGCGGGCGGTCCTCGAGGTCGTCCACCTCATGTTCACCACCGGCCACACGGCTCCCGCCGGTGAACGGCTGCTGCGCGGCGACCTGATCGACCGCGCCCTCGACCTGACGCGCATGCTGAACTGCCTGCTCGGCACCGATCCCGAGGTGACGGGCCTGCTGGCGCTGATCCTGCTGACCGACGCCCGCCGCGGCTCCCGGCTGGACGCCGAGGGCCGTCTCGTCCTGCTGGCCGACCAGGACCGCACCCGCTGGGACCACGACGCCATCGCCGAGGGCAGGGCCCTGGTCGAGGACGCCCTCCGCCGCTCCAGCCACCGCCTGCGCCGCAGGCCGGGCCGGTTCTCGCTGATGGCAGCGATCGCCGCCGTCCACACCGGGGAGACCACCGACTGGCACGAGCTCCTGGGCCTGTACGACCTCCTGCTCGAGACGTGGCCGTCCCCGGTGGTGGCCCTCAACCGGGCCGTCGCCCTCAGCTTCACCGACGGCCCGGGACCCGCCCTGGACGCCCTGACCCCGCTGCTGTCCGACCCGCGCCTGGCCTCCTACGGCTATCTCTCCGCCACCAGGGCCGATCTCCTCCGCCGCCTCGGCCGCCTCCCCGAGGCCCGGGACGCCTACGAGGAGGCCCTGCTCCTGACCGAGAACCAGCCGGAACGGGCCTTCCTCGCCGAACGCCTCGAAGCCCTGTGAACGCGTCCCTTCGCCGGGCGGTCCGGTCAGGCCGCCAGGTGCTGACGCTCGGCCGGGCCGCCGAGCGACTCGCCCTCGATGTCGAGGTCGGGCAGGGCCCGGTCGAGACGGCGCGGCAGCCACCAGGCGGCCTTGCCGAGCAGCGACATGAGGGCGGGCACGAGGGTCATGCGGACGACGAAGGCGTCGATGAACACCCCGACGGCCAGCGCGAACCCGATGGACTTGACGACCGGATCGGGGGCGAGCATGAACCCGGCGAACACCGAGATCATGATGAGGGCCGCCGCGGTGACGACACGGGCGTTGTGGCCGAGCCCGCCGACCACGGCCCGCTCGGGCGAGGCGCCGTGGACGAAGTCCTCGCGCATGCGGGAGACGAGGAAGACCTCGTAGTCCATGGCGAGGCCGAACAGGATGCCGATGAGCAGGACGGGCAGGAAGCTGACCAGCGGCCCGGTCGTGTCGAGCCCGACGAGCCCGGCGAGGTGGCCCTCCTGGAAGACCGCGACGGTGACGCCGAAGGTCGCCCCGACCGTCAGCAGGAACCCCGCCGCCGCCTTGAGCGGTACGAGGATCGAGCGGAACACGAGCATGAGCAGCAGGACCGACAGGCCGACGACGAGCAGCAGGTAGACCGGGAGGGCGTCGGCGAGCTTCTCGGAGACGTCGATCCCGACGGCGGTGGCACCGGTGAGGGCGACGTCGGCGCCGTCGATGCCGGAGACCGCGCCGCGGATGGCGTGGACGGTCCGTTCCGTGGCCGCGGAGTCGGGGCCGTCCTGCGGGATGATCGGCACGAGGGCGGTGGTCCCGGCGCCGTTGAGCTGCGGCGGGGCCACCGCGAGCACGCCGTCGACGGACTTGATCACGTCGCCCGCCTCGGTCGCGGCGGCCGTGGTCGCGGCGCGGTCGTCGCCGGTCACGACGGCGATGAGCCTGCCGTTGAAGCCGGCGCCGAACCCCTCGCTGATCAGGTCGTAGGCCTGGCGCTGGGGCGAGTCCTGGGACTGGCTGCCGGCGTCGGGGAGGGCCAGGCGCATGTCGGTGACGGGCAGCGCGAGCGCTCCCAGGCCGACCAGCCCGGCGATCAGGACGGGGATCCGGTGGCGCAGGACCAGGCGGCCCCACCGGAACCCGAACGCCTCCCGGCCCGCGGCGCTCTTCTCCTTGCGGTCCCTGCGGTGCAGGACCCGGTCGCCCGCGAAGCCGAGGACTGCGGGCAGCAGGGTGAGGGCGACCAGGACGGCGATGGCGATGGTGGCCGCGGCGGCCAGGCCCATGGCGGTCAGGAACGGGATGCCGACGACCGACAGGCCGGCCAGCGCGATGACGACGGTGATGCCGGCGAAGACCACGGCGGAGCCCGCGGTGCCGACGGCGCGCCCGGCGGCCTCCCGTGCCTCGAGACCGTCGGCGAGGTATTGCCGGTAGCGGGAGGTGATGAACAGCGAGTAGTCGATGCCGACGGCCAGGCCGAGCATCAGCGCGACGGTCGGGGCGGCCGAGTTCAGCTCGACCACGGAGCTGAGCGAGTACAGCCCCGCCATGCCCGCGGCGACCCCGATCAGCGCGTTGACCAGGGTCATCCCGGCCGCGGCGAGGGAACCGAAGGTGATGACCAGGACGACCGCGGCGACCAGCACGCCCAGGGCCTCGGTGGCACCGCCCTCGGCCTTCCCGTCGGCGGCGTCCCCGCCGTGCTCGACGCGCAGCCCGTCGGCGCTCTCGCCGACCTTCAGGTACGCCTCGTGCTGGGCGGCGGTGAGATCGGCCTTCGCCGCCTCGAACTGCACCTGGACCAGGGCGTAGCGGCCGTCCGCCGACACCGCCTTCGAGGTGAACGGATCGGTCGCGGCCAGCACGCCGGGAACGGCCTTGGCCTCGGCGACGATCGGAGCCACCCGCTCCGCGGTCAGTGTGGAGCCGTCCGGCGCGGCGACGACGATCGTCCCGGTGGCTCCGCCGGCCTGCGGAAAGTCACGTTCCACTGTGGTCATGGCCCGGTAGGACTCCGTGCCCGGCATGGAGAACTCACTGCTGGAGGGCCCCTTGAAGGCCAGCGCGGCCCCGCCGAGCACCGCCAGCAGCAGCATCCAGGCGGCCAGCACCCGCCCCCGGCGATGGAAGGAGAACCGGCCCAATCGGTACAGCAACGCGGCCATCTGTGCGAACGCCCTTCATAGTGGATCGAAAATCGAGGGCACGGCGAAACAGGCCCCACGGCGCGCGCGGGCCTCCTCGTTCGTGCGGATTACTCGTTCGTGCGGATTACGGGACGGTCCTATGCGCCGCCGGTGTCGAGCAGCCGCAGGGCCGCGGTGATCAGCGGTTCCCGCATCTCCTCGGCGGACATGCCGGTGGCGCTGGCGCAGCCGATCACGATCGCCCCCATGGCCATCCAGGCCCGCAGCCCGTCCTCCGGAGAGCCGGACCATCCGGACATCGCCGCTCTCAGGCGCTCACCCGGCTCGCCGGACTTCTCGAAGGCGGGTGTGCTGGTGGCCTCGGACGCCTCCGAGAGCATCAGCGAGACCTCCTGCCGGTAGCGCAATGTCACATCGACGAAGCCCTCGACGGCCGCGCGCCGCACCCGGTCGGCGGGGATCGCCGCCAGCCGCTCGTCCAGCTCGGCCGAGGCCTCGACGGCCGGAGCGAGCAGCTCGGAGAGGATCGCCTCCTTGCTGCTGAAGTGGTACACCAGCGAGGCCTTGGAGCATCCGACCTCCGAGGCGATGTCCTGAAGCGAAGTCCCCCGGTAGCCGTGCGCGGCGAACAGCCGCAACGACGCCTCCAGAAGCTGCCCGCGCAGCGCGGTCCCCGAACGGCTCATGGCACCACTCTAACTGTCCGATCGGACAGAACTATCCGATCGTGCAGGATTCCGCCGTGGCCTCCGCCACATCACCGCGGTTCCGGAGAACGGGACTCAGGCGCCGGCGGGGGTCTCCGGGGTCAGGGTGGCGTGGAGGGCGTCGCGGGGCGGGTCGCCGGCCGGGGGTAGGGCGGCGGGGAGCTCGGGGGAGCCCGCCGGGAGGACGCGGGGGGAGGTGAGGCGGTAGCGCCTGCCGCGGTGGACGACGGAGGCGGAGCCGGCGGCGCGGACGTTGCGGACCCAGTCGGACTCCGCGCCGTAGTTCAGGACCACCGACAGGGTGCCGTTCTCGACGAAGGCCATGACCGGGGTGCGGTAGCGCCTGCCGGAGGTGCGGCCGGTGTGCTCGATCACCGCGAGATAGGGCAGGCGGGAGGCCCACAGCCGCTGGATCGGATTGGTCACGCGCCGGTTGAACCGCGCGATGAGACGCATCGTGCGCGGGCCCAGCAGCGACGCCGTCCGCGCGGCGCCCGCTGCCAGTGCGGTGCTGAACCTGTTCGCCATCTGTACGGCCCCCGTCGGCGGATGCGCGTGCTTCCCGCCGATGGTCGCCGAGGCCGCGCCCTCACGTCCCGGGGTCGCTCCCCGGGCGACGCGGCTGGCAGTCCTCAGGCGGGGAGGGGGGTGAGGGGGAGGGTGGGGACGCCGGGGGCGGTGAAGGTGAGGGTCTGGGCGTAGAAGGAGAGCTCGGACTCCAGGCAGCGGATGAGGGTCTCGGCGCGGCGGAAGCCGTGGGACTCGCCCTCGAACGTCAGGTGGGCGTGCGGGGTGCCGTTGTCGGTCAGCGCCTGGGCGAAGCGGCCGGACTGCGCGGGCGGGACGACCGGGTCCTCCAGGCCCTGGAGCAGCAGCACCGGGCACGAGGCCTGGTCGGCGCGGTTGAGCGGGGAGCGCTCCTCGTAGGTGCGCTCGTAGCCGGGGATCGGGCCGATGAGGCCGAAGGGGTACTTCGACTCGAAGTCGTGGGTCTCGGCCAGCAGCTGGGTCAGGTCGCTGACGCCGTAGTAGGACGTCGCGGCGCGGAAGGTCGTCCCCGGGGTGACGGCCGCCAGGGCCGTGAAGCCGCCGGAGCTGCCGCCGCGGATCGCCAGCCGGTCGGGATGGGCGCGGCCGGCCCTGACCATCGCCTCGGCCACGGCGGTCGCGTCCTCCACGTCCACGACGCCCCACTGGCGGCGCAGACGCTCGCGGTAGGCGCGGCCGTAGCCGGAGGAGCCGCCGAAGTCGACGTCGATGACGCCGATGCCGCGGCTGGTGAAGAAGGCGCGCTCCAGGCTGAGCCCGCCGTTGGCGCGCGCGGTCGGGCCGCCGTGCACGAAGACGACGTACGGGGGGAGCTCGCCCTCGGGGGCGACGCACTCGGGGTTGCGCGGCTCGTACACGTAGGCGTGCACGGGACGGCCGAAGTGGCCCTCGAACGTCTCCGAGCTCGGCCGCGGCAGGTAGGCCTCGTCGGGCAGCTTCTCCATCTCGCGGCGCAGCACCTCGACGCCCGACGGCGTGACCTTGACGACCGAGGCGGCCGAGGTCGGCGACGTCGCGATGCCGACGACCGTGCTGCCGTCCGCCGACAGGCTCATCTGCCAGTCGGTGAAGGGAAGGTCGATCTCCTCGAGCTCGAGGGTCTCCGGGTCGTAGTAGCTGAGCCGCTGCCCGCCCTGGCCGTGCAGGACCGCCAGACGGCCGTCGCCGAGCAGCGCGTAGGGGCGCCCGCCGAGCTGCCACAGCGGCGCGGCGTACTCCTCCTCGGCCGGGTAGAGCGCCTGCGGCGACTCGCCGTACAGCCCCACCTGGTAGAGGTTCCAGAAGCCGGGCCAGTCGGACACGACGTACAGGCTCTTGTCGTCGCGCCACACCGGTGCCAGCACCGACTCCGACATCCCGCCCTTGACGGTCCGCGGCGACACGACCTTGTCGTCCTCGACGACGCCGACGCGCAGCTCGGTCCCGTCCCACGGCATCCGCGGGTGGTTCCACTGCACCCACGCCAGGTACCCGCCGCCCGGCGAGGGGGTGGGGGAGGCGTAGAAGTCCGATCCGGTCACCATCTCGGTGATGGCGCCGGGGTCGTTGGCCGCGCGGCCGTCCAGCGGGATCGACACGATCGCGCGGCGCACCCCGGTGGGTCCGGCCGGGCCGCCGTCCTCGGCGGGCGCCGCCGCCACGTGGCCCTCGCAGACGCACCAGATCTCGGTCTCGTCGGGGGACAGCACGAAGTCGGCGTAACGCAGGCCGGTCGCCATCGCGGGCTCGGGGGTCAGCGGGCGCGGCTTGGCGTCGCCCGGCGACAGCAGGTGCAGCCGCTGGTCCTCGTAGTTGGCGAAGACGAGGCCGCGGGCGGTCGCCAGGTAGGACTTGCCGCCGTACTCGTGGACCCGGGTGCGCGCGTTCCACGGCGCGGGCAGGAGCTCATGACCGTTGAACATGACCGTCGTCCGCCCGCCCTCCTCGGGCCGGGTCTCCTGCCACCACACGTCCTCCCCCTTGACGGTCGGAAAACTCAGGTGGACGCGCGTCCGCGCCACATCGGAGGCCGAGATCGGGGAGGGCCAGGAACCGTAGGGGGTCACGCGTGCGGTCATAGCCAAATCGTCCCGCACCTCGAGGGTGATTGGAGTCAAGTCTGCGCAGTTGAGCCCGGAAAGATACGAGAGTTGCCGATGGTCCGCCACGGGCGTGCTGACCGAGACGTCGAGGATGTGGCGGACCGTGATCAAGCCGACCTGAACCGTCGCCGGTGCCCGCTATGAGGCGGACATTCCCGGCGCGGCGGGGGCCGAGGTCACCGGCGCCGCGGCGGACTTGCGGGAGCGCCGGCTGCGGGCCTCGAGCCGGTTGGCCAGGAAGCCGATCGCCATGTTGATGGTGATGTAGATGATCGCGATGACGATCATCGCCTGGATGTACTTGACCGGCGGGTTCACGGCGAACACGTTGACGCCGCGGTAGAGCAGGTCCTCGTAGGCGACGATGAAGCCGAGCGCGGTGTCCTTCAGGAGCACCACGAGCTGTGCGACGATCGCGGGCATCATCGCGGTGACGGCCTGCGGCAGCATGACGTGGACCATCACGCCGGTCTTGCGCAGCCCGATCCCGTAAGCGGCCTCGCTCTGCCCCCGGGGAACGGCCGAGACGCCCGCCCGGAAGATCTCGGCGAGCACCGAGCCGTTGTAGAGCATCAGCCCGACGACGACCGCGGTGAACGACTCCACGCGCAGCCCGATGTTCAGCCCGTTGACGCCGAACTTCAGGAACACGATGAGGATGAGCAGCGGGACCGCGCGGAACAGTTCGACGACCACCGCGGCCGGGATGCGGATCCACCGGTGCTCCGAGAGCCGCGCGACGCCGAAGACCGCGCCGAACACCAGCGCGAGCACCGAGGCGACGGCCGCGGCCTTCAGCGTGTTGACCAGGCCGGGCAGGATCAGGTTGGTCCAGACGTCGGCGTGGGTGAACGGCTCCCACAGCTCGCCCGCCCACTGGCCGCGGTCGCTGAGCCGCTTCCACACCAGGTAGCCGGCGCCGGCCAGGGCCAGGGTCAGGACCGCGGTGAGGATCCGGTTGCGCAGGACGGCCTTCGGCCCCGGAACGTCGTAGAGGACATCGCTCATCGCAGCACCTGCACCCGTTTGGCCAGCCAGCCGAAGAAGATCCCGGTCGGCAGGGTCACCAGCACGAACATCAGCGCGAACCCGGCGAAGATCGGAAGTGAGGCGTCACCGTGCGCGTTGATCAGGTCCTTCATCACGTTCGCCGACTCCAGGCCGCCGATCACCGCGGCGACCGTGGTGTTCTTGGTGAGCGCGATCAGAACGCTGCCGAGCGGCCCGACGACCGACCGGAACGCCTGCGGCAGCACCACCAGGGTGAGGTTCTGCCGGAAGGTGAAGCCGAGTGAGCGGGCCGCCTCGGACTGCCCGACCGGGACGGTGTTGATGCCCGCCCGCAGCACCTCGCAGACGAACGTCGCGGTGTAGGCGGTCAGGCCGATGATCGCCAGCCAGTAGGTCGTCACCGACACGTCGTCGCCGAACTGGAGCTCGAAGACCGTGCCGAGGCCGAGACCGCAGAACAGCAGGACGAGCGTCAGCGGGGTGTTGCGGACCAGGTTCACGTACGCGGCGCCGGACCAGCGCAGCACCGGGATCGGGCTGACCCGCATCGACACCAGCACGGTGCCGAGGAGCAGTGATCCGATCGCGCTGACCCCGGCCAGCTTCAGGGTGAGGAGGAACGCGGCCAGCATGCGGCCGCGTTCGTCCCAGACGGCACTCACAGACGGTCCTAGTAGCGCTCGACCGGCGGCGGGGTGGTGAACAGCTTGCCGAACTCGCCGAAGTTCTTGTCGATGGCGGCCTTCCAGGCGCCGTCCTTGTACATGGCCTCGATCGCGTCGTTGATGGCGTCGCGGCTCTTCTTGTCGTCCTTCTTCAGGCCGACGCCGTACTTCTCGGTCGAGAACGGCTGGCCGACGATCTTGAACTTGCCGGGCTCCTGCGCGGCGAACCCGGCGAGGATCGTCGCGTCGGTGGAGACCGCGTCGACCTTGCCCGCGGCCAGGTCCGGCAGGCACAGGCCGTAACCGTTGAGGATCTTCAGATGGGCCTTGCCCCAGTCGTTGGCGATGTCCTCGCTGCCGCCGAACTTCGCCGCGATGCGCTTGGGCGAGTTCGACCCGGCCGCGCCGCAGACCGTCTTGTCCTTCAGTGACTCCAGGCCGGTGATCGAGGTGTTGTCGGCCTTCACCAGGATGTCCTGGCCGGTGATCAGATACGGGCCCGCGAAGGAGACCCGCTTCTTGCGCTCGTCGTTGATCGAGTAAGTGGCGAGGACGAGGTCGACGTCGCCCTGCTCGATGAACTGCTCCCGGACGTCCGAGGTGGTCTTCTTGAACTCGACCTTGTCGGCGCCGAGCTTCTTGGCGATGTAGTTGGCGACGTCGACGTCGAAACCGGTGTAGCCGGAGGCGGTCTGCAGACCCAGGCCCGGCTGGTCGGTCTTGATGCCGATGACGAGTTTCTTGTCGTTCTTGGCCTTGTCGACGACCGTGTCGCTGCTGCTTCCGCAGGCCGAGAGCGTCGTCGCCAGGAGGGCGGTGAGGGCGACGAACGTGAACCGTGCTCGCATGATCTCTTCCTTAGTGGGTCAGGATCTTGGAGAGGAAGTCACGGGCCCGCTCGGTGCGGGCTCCGGTGAAGAACTCGGTGGGGGTGTTCTCCTCGACGATCTGGCCGTCCGCCATGAACACCACGCGCTGCGCGGCGCTCCGGGCGAAGCCCATCTCGTGAGTGACGACGATCATCGTCATGCCGTCCCGGGCAAGGGACGTCATGACCTCCAGGACCTCGGAGACCATCTCCGGGTCGAGAGCCGAGGTCGGCTCGTCGAAGAGCATGAGCTTGGGTTTCATCGCCAGCGCGCGGGCGATCGCCGCGCGCTGCTGCTGGCCGCCCGACAGCTGGGCCGGGTACTTCTGGGCCTGTGCGGCGATGCCGACCCGCTCGAGCAGCTCCAGGGCCTCGCGCTCGGCGTCGGCCTTGGCGATCTTGCGCACCTTGACCGGGCCGAGCGTGACGTTCTGCAGGATCGTCTTGTGGGCGAAGAGGTTGAACGACTGGAAGACCATCCCCACGTCCGCGCGGAGCCCCGCCAGGGCCTTGCCCTCGGCGGGGAGCGGCCGGCCGTCGAGGGAGATCGTTCCCCCGTCGATGGTCTCGAGCCTGTTGATGGTCCGGCAGAGGGTGGACTTGCCACCGCCCGACGGGCCGATCACCACCACGACCTCGCCGCGGGCGACGGCGAGATTGATGTCCTTGAGCACGTGCAGGTCGCCGAAGTGCTTGTTGACGTTCTCCAGCACCACCAGCAGATCGCCGCTGTCCGTCATGCACAAAGACGCTACGTGAACGGTTCCGGTCAGGGGAGGCCCCGGTGATTCCGATCTAGTTACGGAACGGTGAGTAGCGGCCCGCGGGTAACCTGGACGGGCCATGACTACTGCCTCTCCGCGCACGTACGAGATCCGCACGTACGGCTGCCAGATGAACGTCCACGACTCCGAGCGCCTCGCGGGCCTGCTGGAGAACGCCGGCTACGAGAAGGCGTCCGGCGCACCCGACGTGATCGTCTTCAACACGTGCGCGGTGCGCGAGAACGCCGACAACCGGCTCTACGGCAACCTCGGCCACCTGCGCAAGCAGGCGGAGGAGGGCCTCCAGATCGCCGTCGGCGGCTGCCTGGCCCAGAAGGACCGCGACACGATCGTGAAGCGGGCGCCCTGGGTCGACGTCGTGTTCGGCACGCACAACATCGGCGCGCTGCCGGTCCTGCTGGAGCGGGCGCGCGTGCTGGAGGAGGCGCAGGTCGAGATCGAGGAATCCCTCTCGGTCTTCCCCTCGACGCTGCCGACCAAGCGGGAGTCCGCCTACGCCGCGTGGGTGTCGATCTCCGTCGGGTGCAACAACACCTGCACCTTCTGCATCGTGCCCGCGCTGCGCGGCAAGGAGAAGGACCGGCGGCCCGGCGAGATCCTCGCCGAGGTGGGGGCGCTCGTCGACGAGGGCGTGGTCGAGATCACCCTGCTGGGGCAGAACGTCAACGCCTACGGGTCGGGGTTCGGCGACCTCGAGGCCTCGGAGGACCTCTCGGGGGCCGACCGGGCGGCGTTCGCCGAGCTGCTGCGCTCCTGCGGTGCCGTCGAGGGCCTCGAGCGGGTCCGGTTCACCTCGCCCCACCCCAAGGACTTCACCGACGACGTGATCACGGCGATGGCCGAGACCCCGAACGTCATGCCGTCGCTGCACATGCCGCTGCAGTCCGGGTCCGACCGGGTGCTGAAGGCGATGCGCCGCTCCTACCGGCAGGAGCGCTACCTGGGGATCATCCAGCGGGTCAGGGCCGCGATGCCCGACGCGGCGATCACCACCGACATCATCGTGGGCTTCCCCGGCGAGACCGAGGAGGACTTCCAGCAGACCCTGCACGTGGTGCGGGAGGCGCGGTTCTCCTCCGCCTTCACCTTCCAGTACTCCAAGCGTCCCGGGACACCCGCCGCGACCATGGAGGACCAGGTGCCCAAGGAGGTCGTCCAGGAGCGGTACGAGCGCCTGGTCGCCCTCCAGGAGGAGATCTCCTGGGACGAGAACAAGAAGCAGGTCGGCCGCACCCTGGAACTGCTGGTCGCCGAGGGCGAGGGCGCCAAGGACGCCGCCACCCGGCGGATGTCGGGCCGGGCCCCCGACAACCGGCTGGTGCACTTCACCCCCGAGATCGTCGGGGACTCCGGCGAGACCCGGCCGCTGACCGGGGACGAGCGCCCCCGGCCCGGCGACATGGTGACCGTCGACGTCACCTACGCCGCTCCGCACCACCTGCTCGCCGACGGCCCGGTCCGCTCGGTCCGGCGGACCCGGGCGGGCGACGCCTGGGAGCGGGCGCAGGCGAGGCCGGAGCCGGTCTCCCAGGGCGTCTCGCTGGGCATGCCGGGCATCGGCGTCCCGGCCGCCAAGCCCGCCGCGACGGGCTGCTCCACTTGCTGATCGCCGCGGCGGTCTGCCCGCATCCGCCGCTGCTCGTCCCGGAGATCGCAGGGGAGGCGGCGTCCGAGCTGGACGCCCTGCGCGCTGCGGCCGACCGGGCGGTCCTGCGGGTCTGCGCCCGGAGGGCCGGCGGGAGCGTCGAGGATCCGCCCCGGCGCATCGTGGTCGTCGGCGGCGGAGCCGAGACCCGGAGTTTCGGCGCCTCGGCGAGCGGCAGCCTGCGCCCCTACGGCCTGGACCTCGCGATCGGTTCCGGCGCGCCGGAACTGCCGCTGTCGCTGACCCTGGGCCGCTGGCTGCTGGAACGGGCGTCGGGGGCGTGCGTGATCCTCGGCGACGGGCGGCTCGTCATGCCGTCGCTGAGCGAGGTCTCCTACCAGAGCGTGGCCCTGGACGCCTCCGCGCAGGAGTGCCTGGAGCTGGGCCGGGCGCTCGCGGCCGACGACGTGGCCCTGCTGGTGATGGGCGACGGGTCGGCGTGCAGGGACGAGAAGGCCCCCGGCTACCTGGACGAACGGGCCGTCGGCTACGACGCACGGGTGGCGGCAGCGCTGAAGAGCGCCGACGCCTCCGCGCTGGCCGCACTCGACCCCGTGGAGTCACGGGAGCTGATGGCGGCCGGGCGGGCGGCGTGGCAGGTCCTCGCGGGAGCCGCGGCCGGCCGCCCCCTGACCGGGGAACTCCTGGCCGACGAGGCGCCCTACGGAGTGGGCTACTTCGTGGCTAGCTGGACGTAGGCGGCTTCGGCCGCTCGGTACCGGTCTGCTCGGTCCCGGTCTGCGCGTTTCCGGCCTGTGCGGCCTTGTCGGCCTGCTGCTTGGCCAGGCCGTCGACGGCCTCCTTGGTCTTCTGCTGGACCGTGTCGACATGGTCCTTGTACTTGCCCTTGGTCTTGCCGTCGACCATGTCGCCGATCTTGTCGACGGCGGGGCCGACCTTGTCGGCGTTCTTGCCGACCAGGTCCATGAACTTCTGAACGAACGACATTGCTTCCCCCCGATACTGGTACGGGCGCCTGAAGGAACACCGTCCCAGCGCCCGTTAATTCCGTTCGTACCCAGCCGAAAACAGTTGATTCCGTGAATGTGATCTCCGTGGTGGGCCCGACGGCGGCCGGAAAGTCCGACCTGGCCGTCGACATCGCCCTGCGCCTGGGCGGCGAGGCCGTCAACACCGACTCCATGCAGCTTTACCGCGGCATGGACATCGGCACGGCCAAGATGACCCCGGCCGAGCGGCGGGGGGTGCCGCACCACCTGCTCGACGTCTGGGACGTCACGGAGGCGGCGAGCGTCGCGGAGTACCAGGGCCTGGCGCGCACGGCCATCGGCGGCATCCGGGACAGGGGCCGGATCCCGGTGCTGGTCGGCGGCTCGGGCCTGTACGTGCGGGCCGCCCTCGACCATCTGGAGTTCCCCGGGACGGATCCCGCGGTCAGGGCGCGGCTGGAGGCCGAGCTCGACGATCTGGGCCCGGCGGCGCTCCACACGCGGCTGAGCGGGCTCGATCCGGCCGCCGGGCTGGCCATCCTGGCGAGCAACGGGCGGCGGATCGTCCGGGCGCTGGAGGTCATCGAGATCACCGGGCGGCCGTTCACGGCGAACCTTCCCCAGCACTCCTACCTGGATCCGGAGACCGTCCAGGTGGGCCTGCTGGTGCCCAGGCCCGAGCTGGACGAGCGGATCGCGCTGCGCGTGGACCGGATGTGGGAGGCCGGTCTCGTCGCGGAGGTCAGGGCCCTGGAGCCGCTCGGCGTCCGGGAGGGCAGGACGGCCGCCGCGGCCCTCGGCTACGCCCAGGTGCTGAGGTTCCTCGCGGGGGAGTGCTCGGAGGACGAGGCGCGCGAGGAGACCGTCCGGGCGACCCGGCGGTTCGCCCGGCGCCAGGAGTCGTGGTTCCGGCGCGACCCCCGCATCACCTGGCTGCCCTACGACGCCCCGGACCTGCTCGACCAGGCCCTTAAGATCTGTTCATGAGATTCACCAAGGGCCACGGGACAGAGAACGACTTCGTGATCATCGCGGACCCGGACGGCGAACTGGATCTCAGCGCGTCCCGGGTGGCCTTCCTGTGCGACCGGCGGGGCGGGATCGGCGCCGACGGGGTCCTGCGCGTCGTGCGGACCAAGGCCGCGGAACCGGGATCGGTCCCGGGGGGCGGCTCGGACGCCGAGTGGTTCATGGACTACCGCAACGCCGACGGCAGCGTCGCCGAGATGTGCGGCAACGGGGTCCGGGTCTTCGCCCGCTACCTCGTGGACTCCGGGCTCGCCGGGCCGGGCACGTTCCCGGTGGCCACCCGCGGGGGAGACAAGATCGTCACCCTGGGGGCCGAGGGGGACGTCAGCGTCGACATGGGCGCCCCGGTGATCTTCGGCTCGTCGTCGGTGGACGTGGCGGGCGGCACCTACACCGGGCGCAAGGTCTCGATGGGCAACCCGCACCTGGCCTGCCGGATCGGCGACCCGGTGGCCGGGCTCGACCTGAGCGTCCCGCCGGTCTTCTCCGCCGAGGACTTCCCCGAGGGCGTCAACGTCGAGCTGTTCGAGCCGGTCGGCGACCGTCACGTGACCATGCGGGTCTACGAGCGCGGATCGGGGGAGACCCGCTCGTGCGGGACCGGCGCGGTGGCCACGGCCGTCGCGGCGGCGCTCCTGGCGGGCTCCGACCCGCTCACCGAGGACTCGGAGTGGACCGTGGACGTGCTCGGCGGCACGGTCGTGGTGGTCTTCGCCGGCGGAACGAGCCACCTGCGCGGGCCCGCGACGCTCGTCGCCGACGGGGTCCTGCGCTGAGTTTTGTCACTGAACCGGACCTTTCGCCGCGCGAGTGCGTCGGCCCCGGCGATACGGGCGGTCCCGGCGGCTTCTACCATCACTAGAACGTCATTCGGTGAGGAGTCGTCATGTCGGTCAAGGACCACGTTCAGCAGCTCGGCGGCGCGTTCATGTTCTCGCGCGAGGCCAAGGAGTTCGGGAAGACGACCGGGGTGGACGGCTTCATCGGGCCGTACATGCGCGGCAGGGCCGGGGTGCTCGGGGACGTCGACGCGGACGTCGTCACGGCGGCGGTCGGGTTCTTCCCCGCCGACGCGGTCCGGGCGGCCTGGGAGTCGGTGGCGATGCCCGCCGCCGAGGCGACGGCCGGATACGCCCGCGCCGCCCAGGGCTTCGGGCGCCGCAAGCTGGCCGCCTTCGGCGACGCCGACCGGCTCGCCGAGCTGCTCAAGGCGGTCGCGGACGCGGCCGAGGTCGGCGGGGTGCCGCTGTTCGCCGGCTGGCGGGCCGTGGAGCTGCCCGCCGACGGGTCCGCACGGGTGCTCCAGCTGACCCACGTCCTGCGCGAGCTGCGCGGAGGGCTGCACTTCCTGGCGGTGAAGGCGCAGGGGCTCGGACCGCGCGACGCCGTCGTGATCGGCGGCTCGCCGATGGCCAGCGGCCCCGACCAGGCCCGGCTGTACGGCTGGCGGGAGCCGTTCGACGAGATCACGCCGGACATGCGGGAGCGCTGGACGGCCGCGGAGGCGCTCACGGACGTCCTGATCGCCCCGGCGTTCGCGGTCCTGTCCGCCGCCGAGCTGACCGAGCTCGAGGACCTTCTCGCCAAGGCGCACACCGCGGCCTTCGCCCGGTAGAAACCTCCCGGAACGGCCGGGACCGCTGTCCCTTAGGGGCGGGATGGCGGGGACCGTACCTTCGTTCACGTAAGGGGGTACGCGCAGCACCGGGTCGGGAGCCCCGGACAGGGCGCGCACCGAAGGGCCGATGATCATACTCTTGGCGGGGGACGATCATCGGCCCTTCCTTCGTCCGCCTCATGCTCATTACCGCCGACGGACGGCGCGAACATAGCCGAACGTGATACTTCACTTGCTCTCTGTCCTCGGAGAGGGAGCGGTGATGGCGTTGGTCCGGCGGTGCGTCGGGGCGGTACTGCTGGCCGTCGCGACCGCGAGCTTCGGTTACCTGCTCGCGGCCGCCGGACTGGACGCCAGATCCCACTTCGAGGGGCGTTCCCCCGCACCCGCCCCCGCGGTGGTCGAGGCCCAGCTCGACGCCGTGAACCTGAACGACAGGACGCCGCTGGCGGTGCGATACCGGCGCTGGGCGTCGGGGATCGTGCGCGGAGACCTCGGCAGGACCTGGGACGGGGCGCCGGTGGCGGCCGAGCTGTGGCCGCGCCTGCTGGTCAGCCTTCGGCTGCTGCTGGCGGGGACCGTCCTGGGCGCGGTCGCCGGGGTCGTCCTCGCGGTGCTCGCCGTGCTGCGTCCCTGGGCCGGCAGGCTGCTGACGGGGTGCTCGCTGCCGCTGCTGGCCGTCCCGGTGTTCGTGCTGGCCGTGCTGCTCCAGCTCGCCGCCCGCTCCAGCGGGCTCGGGATCGAGTGGGTCGGGGAGGGCGAGGGGGCCGCCGGGCGGCTGGAGCATCTCGTGCTGCCCACGCTGACCGTGGCGCTCGGCCAGATCGCCCTGTACGGCCGCTACCAGCGCACCCTCCTGCGCGACGTGCTGGAGTCCGAGCACGTCAGGGCGGCCAGGGCCAGGGGGCTGACCCGGCGGCGCGCGCTGCTGCGCCACGGCCTCCCCCTGACGCTCGTGCCGACCTCGGCCGCCTTCGCCTACAACCTCGGGCTTCTGCTGCTGGGGGCCGTCTTCCTGGAGAAGATCTACGGCTGGCACGGGATGGGCGAGCTGCTGACCGACGCGCTGCGCACCTCCGACGTCAACACCGTGGCCGCCTGCCTGGCGGTCGCCGCCCTGCTGGTGCCGGTCGCGTCCGTCCTGGCCTCGCTGTTCGCCGCGGTCCTGGATCCCCGGACCCGTGAGGGCGCCCGGTGAGGTCACGGGGGCCGGCGGGCGGGGTGCTGCTCGCGGCGCTGGTGCTGCTCGCGGCAGCCGGACCGGCGGCAGGAGGGCGGGACCTGGACCTGGGTGCGTTCCGGTCGGCGCCGTCCTGGGCGCACTGGTTCGGGACCGACGGCGCGGGCCGGGACGTCTTCGCCCTGACGGCGGAGGGGCTGCGGCGGTCGCTGGTGATCGGGCTGGGCGCGGCCCTCCTGGCGACGGGGCTCGCGGCCGGTGCCGGAGCCTTCGCCGGATATCTGGGCGGCCGCTGCGACCGGCTGCTGATGGCCGTCGCCGACGTGCTGGTGGTGATCCCCGCGGTGCTGCTCGCCGCGGTGCTCGCGGCCTCGGTGGGAGGCCGGACCCCGCTGCTCGTCGTGGTGCTCGCCCTGTTCCTGTGGCCGGTGACGGCGCGGGCCGTGCGGGCGCGGTGCCGGTCGCTGCGGGCGGCGGAGTTCGTGCGGGCCGCCGAGTGCGCGGGAGCCTCGCCGGTACGGGTCGTGGCGCGGCATCTGCTGCCGAACCTGGTGCCGCTGCTGGTGGCGGACGCGACCCTGAACGTCGGTTTCGCGGTGCTGGCCGAGTCGGGCCTGTCCTACCTCGGGTTCGGGGTGCGGGAGCCCGGGACGTCCCTCGGCACCCTGATCGCGGGCGGGACGGCCTCGGCGACCGTCTACCCGTGGCTGTTCCTTCCCGCCGCGCTGCTGCTCAGCGCGCTGATCCTGGCCTGCACGCTGCTCGGCGACGCCCTCCAGGAGGCGGTGTGATCCTCACCGTCAGGGGGCTGTGCGTGGACCATCCGGGCGGGCGGCCGCTGCGCGGGGCGGACCTCGAGCTGGCGGAGGGGGAGTCCGTCGCGGTGCTGGGGGCGTCGGGGTCGGGGAAGTCGACGCTCGCCCTGGCCGTCATGGGGCTCCTGCCCGCGGCGGCGGACGTCACCGGGGAGATCCGGTTCAGGGGCCGGGACCTGACCCGGATGAGCGACGCGGAGTTCTCCCGGCTGCGGGGGCGCGGCCTCGGGATGGTCTTCCAGGATCCCGCGGCGGCGCTGACCCCGGGCCGCACGGTCGGGGCGCTGCTGGCCGAGGCGGTCAGGGTGCACGCCCCCTCGTCGCGGCGGGAGGCGAAGGAGCGGGCGGGGGAGCTGCTGCGCTCGGTGGGACTGGCGGAGCCGCTGGCCGGACGGCGTCCGCACGAGCTGTCCGGCGGGGAGCGTCAGCGGGTGCTGGTGGCGCTGGCCGTGGCGCACGCGCCGCCGCTCCTCATCGCCGACGAGCCGACCGCCTCGCTCGATCCCGCCCAGCGGGACCGGGTCCTCGCCCTGCTGCGCCGACCCGGGACGGCCCTGCTGCTGATCACGCACGACCCGGTGGCGGCGGGCGCCGCCGACCGGGTGCTCCACCTGCGCGACGGCCTCCTGCGCGAGAGCCCGCCGACGGCCCCGCGGGTGCCGCCTCCCCGCCGGGACGCCCCGGTCGTCTCGGGACGGGAACCGCTGCTGAGGGTGACGGCCCTGCGGACGCCGCTGCTGCACGGGATCGATCTCGAAGTCGGCGCGGGGGAGATCGTCGGGCTGGCCGGAGCCTCGGGTGCGGGCAAGAGCGGCCTGGTCGGGGAGATCCTGCGGCTCGGCCCCGTCGACGGCCGGATCGAGGTCTGCGGCCGGGACACCGCCGACCTGAGCCGCGGGGAGCGCCGGGCGCTGCGGGCGCGGATGCAGGCGGTCTTCCAGGACGCCGCGGGCTCGCTCGATCCCCGGATGAGGATCGGCCGGAGCATCGCCGAGCCGCTGCGGATCCACGGCCGTCCCGTCAGGGACAGGGTCGCCGAGGTCCTCGGGCTCGTCGGGCTCGACCCCGGGATCGCCGGACGGCGCCCGGCCGCCCTGTCCGGCGGCCAGCGGCAGCGGGCCGCCCTGGCCAGGGCCATCGTCCTCGGCCCCGAGCTCCTCCTGCTCGACGAGCCGACCTCCGCGCTCGACGAGCGCACCGCCTGCGAGATCGCCGGCCTGCTGGCGATCCTGCGCACCCGGCTCGGGCTCGGCTGCCTCCTGGTCACCCACGACCGGCGGCTGCTCGACGCCCTCGCCGACCGCGTCCTCGGCCTGTCCGACGGCCGGATCACCGCCCTCCGGCCCGACCCGAACGGAATCCATGCGCACTGATCATCGCGGTGTCGTCCTCCCGGCCCTCTGCGCCGCCCTCCTCACCGCCTGTACGGCCGGAGGCGGGCCGGTGAGACCGCAGGAGGCGGGCATCACCGACCTCGGCGTGGTGGCCCGCGACCGGATCGGCGACGGCGGGACGCTGCGGTGGCCGGTGCCCGAACTGCCGCGCCAGTGGAACTTCAACCAGGTCAACGGCATGAGCGGGGTCGCCGACACCGTCCTCAGGGCGGTCCTTCCCTACCCGATGCGCACCGCGGCCGACGGGACGGCCGCCCCCGACCCCGATTACCTCCTCTCGGCACGGATCATCGCGAAGCGGCCCCGGCAGGTGGTCCGCTACCGGCTCAACCCGAAGGCCCGCTGGTCGGACGGCACGAGCCTCGGCTTCCGGGACTTCGCGGCGCAGGCACGGGCGCTGTCGGGCCGCGCCGGAGGCTTCCGGATCGCCTCCGACAGCGGCTACCGGCAGATCACGAAGGTCGCCCGCGGCCGGTCGGACGACGAGGTCGTGGTGACGTTCCGGCAGCCCTTCGCCGACTGGCGGGCACTGTTCACCCCCCTGTACCCGGCGTCGGCCAACACGACGTCCAGGGCGTTCAACGGCGGCTGGACCGGGCGGATCCCGGTGACGGCGGGGCCGTTCCGGGTGGCGCGGTTCGACGCGGCGGCCCAGACGGTGCGCCTGACCCGCGACCCGTCCTGGTGGGGGCGGCCCGCGAAGCTGGACGCCATCGAGTTCCGGGCGCTTGATCCGGCCGCCACGGCGGGGGCCTTCGCCAACGGGGAGGTCGACCTGCTCGACATCGGGACCGACGCCGCGGCGCTGCGGCGGGCGAGGTCGGTGCCGGGCGCCGTGATCAGGCGCGCCGCGGGGCCCGACTGGCGGCAGATCACCCTCAACGCCGGCGGCACGGCCCTCGCGGACGTGCGGGTGCGGCGGGCGGTGTTCCTGTCCATCGACCGCGCCCTGCTCGCCGAGTCCGCGCTGAAGGATCTCGGCTGGCCCGCGCGGACCCTCGACAACCACTTCTACATGAACGGCCAGCTCGGCTACCGCGACACCAGCGGCGGTCTCGGCCTCCCCGATCCCGGCCGGGCGGCCCGGCTGCTGGAGGAGGCTGGATGGCGCCTGTCGGACGGCCGCAGGGTCCGTAAGGGCGCGGAACTGCGGCTGCGCTACCTGGTCCCGGCCGGGGTGACGGCCTCCGCCGACGAGGCGCGGCTCGTCGCGGAGATGCTGCGAAGGGCCGGGATCGGGACGGAGCTCGTGACCGTCCCGCAGGACCAGCTGATCGACCGGTACGTCGTCCCCGGCGCCTTCGACCTGGCGGCGTTCGCCTGGCTCGGCACGCCCCATCCGGCCTCGTCGATGCGCTCGGTGTTCGCCCGGCCGAGCGGCTCGGACCTGCGGCAGAACTTCGCCAGGGCCGGTTCGGCGCGGATCGACCGGCTGCTCGACGCCGCGGGCCGCGAGCTCGATCCGGAGCGGGCGGCGCGGCTCGTCGGCGAGGCCGACGCCCTGGTCTGGCGGGAGGCGGGGGTCCTGCCGCTCTACCAGCGGCCGCAGCTCGTGGCCGTCCGGAAGGGGCTGGCCGGGGTGGGCGCCGCGGGCCTGCTGGACCTCGCCTACCCCGACCTGGGATTCACCCGCTGACGATCACCGGGGGAAGGGGATCGGGATGGCCTTGCCCGCGGTGACGAAGCGGATCTCCGAGATGTAGAGGCGGAGGTCGGAGGGCCGGATCTCGCCGACCTTCGCGGAGGAGGAGACCCGGACGAGGTATCCGGCGCCCGGCGGCATCCACTGGTCCTCGCCGTCGATCTCCGGCTGCTGGGAGGTGCCGAGGTAGCCGACGACCTCGGTGATCGTCTGGACGCCGCAGAGCCCGGCGGGGACGGTGCGGTTGGCCGCGCAGCGCTTGCCCGCCTCACCGGCGGTGGCCAGGTTCACGAAAAGGGAGCCGGGGGTCTCCAGGGGGGCCCGCTTGCCGCTGACATTGGTCAGCGTGTAGTCGGCGTAGGCCTCGCCGGTCGACTTGCGGGTGCCGGAGACGGCGGCGATCTTGTAGCGGAAGCCGTCGGGGGTGGTCAGGGAGACCACGGGGCCGGTCTTGGGGGTCTCGACGGCCCCGGCGTCGGCGCTCGTCGCGATGGGGGAGCTGGCGGAGGCGGGCTCCTCGCCTTCGCCGCGCAGCACGAAGACGGCTCCGGCTATGACGCCGATGCCGAGCACACCGGTCGCTACGGCCGCGAAGGCGTAGCGGCCGGAGGAGTTGTTCTGCTTACGGCGGCTGCCGGTGGCGCGGCGAGATCCAGACATGAAGGGACGTCCAAGGGGGTGATGTGCTGAGTGCCCGAAAAATTGCGTTGGCGCAGCTTAACGCATGTTTGGACGGTCCAATGCGACAATTGCTCATGTTTTACAGCGGAAGGCCACGCAGGGAGGCGTCGAGGATCTGCGCGGGGTGGGCGACCGAGATCTCCTCGCCCTTGCGGCGCAGGGCCGTCGCGATCTGGAGGGTGCAGCCGGGGTTGGCGGCCACCAGCCAGCGGGCGCCCGTCTTCTGGACGTTCGCGGCCTTGAGGTCGCCCAGTTCGTTCGCCGCCTCGGGCTGGAGGAGGTTGTAGGTGCCGGCCGAGCCGCAGCAGACGTCGGGGTCGGCGATCTCCTTCAGCTCCAGGCCGGGGATGCCGCGCAGGAGCTCGCGGGGCTGGGCGCGGATGCCCTGGGCATGGCCGAGGTGGCAGGCGTCGTGGTAGGCGACCGTGACGTCCAGGGGGTGGCGTTCGGCCCGCGGGCCCAGCTCGACCAGGTACTCGGTGAAGTCGCGGGTCTTGGCGGTCAGGGCCTCCGCGCGGCCCGCCCAGGCCGGGTCGTCGGCGAACAGGGCGGCGTACTCCTTCATCGCCGAGCCGCAGCCCGCGGAGTTCACCACGATGACGTCGACGGACTCGAACGCGATGATCGTCTTCTTGGCGAAGGCGCGGGCCTCGTCGCCGCGGCCCGAGTGCAGGGACAGGGCGCCGCAACAGCCCTGGCCCTTGGGCACGATGACGTCGCAGCCCTCCATCGCCAGCACCCGGGCGGTCGCCGAGTTGACCTGCGGGAAGAACTCGCGCTGGACGCAGCCGGTCAGCATGCCGACCGTGGCCCTGCGCTCACCCCTGGCGCTGATCTTCGCGGGGAGGCGGTAGGCGCGGCCGAGCGGCGGCGCGAGGCGTTCCATGGCCGCCAGGACCGGATGCAGGCGCTCCAGCGCGGGCCCGGCGATCCTGGACAGGCCGGACTTCTGGTAGGCGCGCAGCGGGCCGCGCAGGGCGCGCAGGCGGCGCGGGTAGGGGAAGACCGCGAAGATCGCCTCGCGGAGCGCCCTGTCCTGCGGGGGGCGGGCCTGCTCGACCTCCTCGCGGGTGTGCTCGATGAGCTTGTCGTACCGGACTCCGGACGGGCAGGACGTCACGCAGGCGAGGCAGCCCAGGCAGGCGTCGAAGTGGCCGGTCATCTCCGGGGTCAGCGGGGCGCCGTCGTGGTGCTGCTGCATCAGGTGGATGCGGCCGCGCGGGGAGTCCATCTCCTCGCCCCACAGCACGTAGGTGGGGCAGGTCGGCAGGCAGAAGCCGCAGTGGACGCAGTCGCCGAGCAGCTCGCCGAAGGCGTCCTTTCCGGCGTCGCCGGAGGCGTCGGGCAGGCCGTCGTGCTGGTGGGGATCGGGGCTCACTAGATTCCTCCGACGAAGCGGCCGGGCGACAGGCGGTGGGCGGGGTCGAACTGGTCCTTCACCCGGCGCATCAGCGGGAGCGCGGGGGAGGGGCCCCACAGGTCGACGGTGTCCCGGACGGCCTCGGGGGCGTATCTGACGATCGTCGGCCAGCGTTCGCGCAGCCGGGCGACCAGATCGGGGGCGGAGACGGCGAAGGCGCCGATCAGCCAGACGCCGCTGCCCGCCGAGCCCCGGACGCGCGCCCCGGCCAGCTCGAGGATCGCGGGCAGGTCGGTCGGCTTCGCGCGGACCTCGAGCAGGACCTCGCCCTTCGGATGGCGCAGCCACCAGTCCGGCGGGGTGTCGGAGACCTCGGTGCCGCGGCCCAGCAGGCGGACGGCCTCGGCGGCCCTGGCGTCGGCGGCGCTGCCCTCCAGCAGCGTGACCAGCGTGTCGGGGCCCTTCAGCTCGACGGCGCTCGGTACGAGATCGCTGTGCAGGATCCGCAGGACGTCGCGGAGCGGCTCCTTTGTCAGTGTCGTCACGTAGCGTCGTTGCTCGGGAACCGGATGCAGCCGGAAGGAGGCCGAGACGACGAGGCCGAGCGTGCCGAACGCGCCCGTGTAGAGCTTGCCGAGGTCGTAGCCCGCGACGTTCTTCACGACCTTGCCACCGGACTTGGTGATCGCCCCGTCAGCCCGGACGACCGTGATCCCGATCAGCAGGTCCCGCACCGTCCCGTAGAGGAGCCGCCGTGGCCCCGCCACCCCCGCGGAGATCACCCCGCCGACCGTCGAGCCGGGGCCGTCCGCCGCGCCGATCGGCACGTCCAGGGCGAGCTGCTGGTTCTCGCGTGCGAGCAGCGCCTGGAGATCGGCGACCGGCACGCCCGCCTCCACCGTCACCACGAGGTCTCCCGCGGCGTGTTCGACGATCCGGCCGAGGCGCCGTGTGTCGATCACCAGATCGCAGGCGCGGGGCGCGGCGCCCCAGTGGATCCTGGTGCCGTTGCCGCGCGGGACCACCGAGAGCCCCTGCTCGCCGGCCGCGCGCATCACGGCCGCCGCCTCGGCGACCGTGGACGGCTCGGCGACGTACCTGGGGCGCACCCCGAGGATCGCGTCGTCATCGGTGACCGGCCGTGAGTCGAGCATGCCTAACCCTCTCCGCTCATCAGTAGAGGTCGCCTTCCGCCGCCGGGGCCTCGGGAGCCGGGCGGTGGAAGGGCTCGTCCGCCTTGCGGACGCGCGGGACCTCCCCGCACAGCCGCGGGGTGGGGAAGATCTTGCCCGGGTTGCAGAGGCCGGGCGGATCGAACGCGCAGCGGACCATCTGCATGGTGTCGAGGTCGGTGTCGGTGAACATGCGGGGCATGTAGCGGGACTTGTCGACCCCTACCCCGTGCTCGCCGGTGATCGAGCCGCCGTGCTCGACGCACAGGTCGATGATGGCGCCCGACACCCTCTCGGCGCGCTCGCCCGCGCCCTCCTCCGCGTCGTCGAACAGCACCAGGGGGTGCAGGTTGCCGTCGCCCGCGTGGAAGACGTTGGCGACCCTGACCCCGGAGTCCTTCGACAGCCGGTCGATGCGGGCCAGGACCTGCGGGAGGGCGGTCCGGGGGATCACCCCGTCCTGGACGATGTAGGCGGGCGAGATCCGGCCGACCGCGGCGAACGCCGACTTGCGGCCCTTCCAGATGAGGGCGCGCTCGGCGTCCCCGGCGGCGACCCGCTGCTCGAAGGCGTGCCCGCACAGGGCCTGGACCTGCTCGAACTGGTGGGCCACCTCGGGTTCGGGGCCGTCCAGCTCGACGATCAGCACCGCTTCGGCCCCGGCCGGATAGCCGCAGGCCACGGCGGACTCGGCGGCCTCGATCGCCAGGGCGTCCATCATCTCGATCGCCGCGGGCACCACGCCCGCCCCGATGATCGCGCTGACGGCCTCGCCGGCCTCCTCGATGGAGTGGAACGCCGCCAGGAGCGTCTGGACGGCCTGCGGCGACCTCGTCAGCCGGACGGTGATCTTCGTGGTGATGCCCAGGGTGCCCTCGGCGCCGACGAAGGCGCCGAGCAGGTCGTAGCCGGGGCCGTCGTCGAGGGTGATGATCTCGCCGTCGGGGGTGACGACCTCGCAGGCCAGGACGTGGTTGGCGGTGAACCCGTACTTGAGGCAGTGGGCCCCGCCGGAGTTCTCCGCCACGTTCCCGCCGATCGAGCAGATCTGCTGGCTGGAGGGGTCGGGGGCGTAGTAGTAACCGTCGGACCTGACCGCCTTGGTGACGTCCAGGTTGATCACGCCGGGCTCGACCACGGCGCGCTGGTCGTCGAGGTCGATGGAGAGGATCCGCCGCATCCGGGACGTCACGATGAGCACCCCGTCGGTGCGCGGCAGCGCCCCGCCCGAAAGGCCCGTCCCGCTGCCCCGCGCCACGTACGGCACGCCCTCGGCCACGCACGCGCGGACCACGGCCGCCACGTGCTCGGCGCTCTCGGGCAGCACGACCAGCCCGGGGGCCGCCCGGTGGTAGGTGAGCCCGTCGCACTCGTAGGTCCGCAGCCGGGCGGGGTCGTCGATCACCGCCGCGTCGCCGAGGATCTCGCGGAACCGCACCGCGAGCCGTTCCAGCACGCGTCCCGCCGTCACCTGTCCCACGAACCCTCCTCAGCCGAACCCGACAGGACGCAGGACGCGCCGGGCCGCGACGGTCGTCCGCCCCGGCCCGGATGGTCCGGCCGCGGCGGAGGCGCCCGCCACGGCCCAAAATAGTCCGGCTACGGGAAGCGGACGTAGGCCGGGGTGGTGAGGAACTCGCTGTAGTCGTCGGCGAGCGTGACCTCCTTGAACAGGGCCACGGCCTCGTTGTAGCGGTCGCTGTTGTAGGCGTCGCCGAGCTCGTCCTGGATCTTGGCCAGCTCCTCGTCGAGGAGCGTGGAGACGAGCTCCTTGGTGACCGTGGTGCCGTCCGGCAGCTTGATGCCGTTGTAGATCCACTGCCAGACCTGGGAGCGGGAGATCTCGGCGGTGGCCGCGTCCTCCATCAGGTTGTGGATCGCGACGGCGCCGGAGCCGTTCAGCCAGGCGGCGAGGTAGCGGAGCGCGACGTCGATGTTGTTGCGCAGGCCGGCCTCGGTGATCTCGCCGGGGGTCTGGTCGATGGCGAGCAGGTCGGCGGCCGAGACGTTGACCTCCTCGCGCAGGCGGTCGCGCTGGTTCGGCTTGTCGCCCAGGACGCCGTCGAAGATCTCGCGGCAGACCGGGACGAGGTCGGGGTGGGCCACCCAGGAGCCGTCGAAGCCGTCGCCGGACTCGCGGGTCTTGTCGGCGCGGACCTTCTCGAACGCCACCTTGTTGATCTCCTCGTCCTTGCGGGAGGGGATGAACGCGGCCATGCCGCCGATGGCGTGCGCGCCGCGCTTGTGGCAGGTGCGGACGAGCAGCTCGGTGTAGGCGCGCAGGAACGGCGCGGTCATCGTGACGGCGTTGCGTTCGGGCAGCACGAACGAGGCGCCGCGCGAGCGGAACTTCTTGATCACGGAGAAGAGGTAGTCCCAGCGGCCCGCGTTGAGGCCCGCGGAGTGGTCGCGGAGCTCGAAGAGGATCTCCTCCATCTCGAACGCGGCCGGGATCGTCTCGATGAGGACGGTCGCGCGGATGGTGCCGCGCGGGATCTCGAGCTCGTCCTGGGCGAAGTTGAAGACGTCGTTCCAGAGGCGGGCCTCGAGGTGCGACTCCATCTTCGGCAGGTAGAAGTACGGTCCCTTGCCCTTGGCGAGCTGGCGGCGGGCGCTGTGGAAGAAGTACATGCCGAAGTCGAACAGCGAGCCCGACATCGCCTTGCCGTCGACCGTCAGGTGCTTCTCCTCCATGTGCCAGCCGCGCGGGCGGACGACGATGGTGGCGAGCTCCTCGTCGGGCTTGAGGGAGTAGGACTTGCCGGACTTCTCGTCGGTGAAGTCGATGGTGCGGTCGAGGGCGTCGCGCAGGCTGAGCTGGCCCTCGATCATGTTGTTCCACAGCGGGGTGTTGGCGTCCTCGAAGTCGGCCAGCCACACCTTCGCGCCGGAGTTCAGGGCGTTGATGGTCATCTTGCGGTCGGTCGGGCCCGTGATCTCGACACGCCGGTCCTCGAGACCGGGCGCCGGGGCGGCGACCTTCCAGGTGTCGTCCTGGCGGACCCCGGCGGTCTCGGGGAGGAAGTCCAGGGTGCCGCCGGCGGTCAGGGCGTCCTGCCGCTCGACGCGCGCGGCCAGGAGCTCGAGGCGGCGTGCGCCGAACTCGCGCTGGAGAGAGGCCACGAAGGCGAGGGCCTCGGGGGTCAGGATCTCGTCGAAACGCGGGTTGCTGGGTCCGCTGACCTCAACGCCCATGTCGGCTCCTAAATTTCGCCAGATGAAATACTACTTCTGAGTAATGAAAATATTAGCCGCCGGGGCCCGATCCCACAAAGCGGGGTACCCCCCAGGGGAGACCTGCCCGCGATTATTGGGATGAAGACCGCCGGGAGGGCGTGGCAGGCTAGGGGCGGCGGAAGAAGCCGCCGCTGAGAAGCGTTGTACGACGCAACGGACCCGCAGGAGGAACATGACCGAGTACGAAGACCTCGAAACCGCCGGCGAATACGACCTCGCCGAACGGCATGCGCTGCGCCGCGTGAGCGGACTGTCCACCGAGCTGGAGGACGTCACCGAGGTCGAGTACCGGTCACTGCGGCTCGAACGGGTCGTCCTGGTCGGTGTCTGGACCGAGGGCACGCAGACCCAGGCCGAGAACTCGATGCGCGAGCTGGCCCTGCTGGCCGAGACCGCGGGTTCCGAGGTGCTCGAGGGCCTGATGCAGCGGCGCGCCAAGGCCGATCCGGCGACCTACATCGGTTCCGGCAAGGCCGAGGAGCTGGCGGACGTCGTGCTGGCCACCGGCGCCGACACGATCATCGCCGACGGCGAGCTGGCCCCCTCGCAGCTGAGGACCCTGGAGGAGATCTGCAAGGTGAAGGTCATCGACCGCACCGCGCTGATCCTCGACATCTTCGCCCAGCACGCCAAGTCCCGCGAGGGCAAGGCTCAGGTCGAGCTGGCGCAGCTGCAGTACCTGCTGCCGCGCCTGCGCGGCTGGGGTGGCAACCTGTCCCGCCAGGTCGGCGGACGGGCGGCCGGCGGCGTCGGCATCGGTGGCCGCGGCCCCGGCGAGACCAAGATCGAGCTGGACCGGCGGCGGATCCGCACCCGGATGGCCAAGCTGCGCCGCCAGATCGCCGAGATGTCGAAGTCGCGCGAGACCAAGAGGTCGGCGCGGCGCTCACGCCAGGTGCCCTCCGTGGCGATCGCGGGCTACACCAACGCGGGCAAGTCGTCGCTGCTGAACCGGCTGACCGGCGCGGGCGTGCTGGTCGAGAACGCGCTGTTCGCGACCCTCGACCCGACCGTGCGCAGGGCCGAGACCCCGTCCGGGCGGCCGTTCACGCTGGCCGACACGGTCGGGTTCGTCCGTCATCTTCCGCACCAGCTGGTCGAGGCGTTCCGCTCGACGCTGGAGGAGGTGGGCGAGGCCGACCTCATCCTGCACGTCGTCGACGGCTCCGACCCCGACCCCGAGGCGCAGATCGCGGCCGTCCGGGAGGTGCTGTCGGAGGTGGACGCCGCGAACATCCCCGAGATCATCGTGATCAACAAGGCGGACGTCGCGGATCCGCTCGCGATCGGCAGGCTCCAGCGGGCCTTCAAGTCGAACGCGGTCGTCTCGGCGCACACCGGGGCCGGGATCGACGAGCTGATGGCGCTGGTCGAGGCCGCCCTGCCGCAGATGGACAGGGAAGTGCACGTGCTCCTGCCGTACGCGGAGGGTTCCCTGGTGGCGCGGATCCACGACGCGGGCGACGTCACCAAGACGACGCACCGCGAGGACGGCACCGAGCTGATCGCCCGGGTCCCGCTCGCGCTCGCGGCGGAACTCGAGCGCTTCGAGGTCGCCACGACGGCTCAGTGAGCCTTCCGGAGGGTCACTAAACGGCCACATCTCCATGGTTTCGCGCACGTAGCGGTCCCGGGACGTCTACATTCCGTAGGAACTTCTCGGGACCGTGCCACGTTCCGATGTCAAGAGGTTGTATGGCGGGCCTGACGTGCACTACCGTGACGAAACCGATATCTCCGGTCCCGTTGCTCCCGGTACTCATCCGAGTACTGGTACGTATCCGTCGCCCGGCACCCAGTCAGGGCGGCACCAGCGAGAGCAGGTGGCTCTTGACGTCCGGAAAACCCCTCCGACGGACGGTTCGGTGACACGACTATGACGGTTCGCCTGCTGACGAACATCGGACGCCTGTGGACGGGCACCGATGTCTGCAGCAACGCCGCCATTCTCATCCACAACGACCGCATCGTGTGGGCGGGACAGGCCTCCGACCTCCCCGCCAGCGTGCCCGGCGTCATCGACGACATCGTCGATGTCGACCATGTGGAGAACCTTGGCGGCGGGCTGGTCACCCCCGGTCTCATCGACGCCCACTCCCACCCCGTGTACGCGGGGAACCGGTGGGCGGAACTCGCCATGCGCACCTCCGGCGCGACCTCCCAGGAGATCGCCGCCGCGGGCGGAGGGATCGCCTCGACCGTCACGGTGACGCGCGGCACCGACCCGTGGACCCTGTGCAACGCGGTCCGTGAGCGGCTGCGCGCGTGGATCCTGAGCGGCACCACGACCGTCGAGGCCAAGACCGGCTACCACCTGACGCGCGATGGGGAGCTCGCCGACATCCGCATGCTGCGGTCGCTCGAGAACGAGCCCGCCATGCCGCGCATCCACGCCACCTTCATGGCCGCCAACGTGCTGCCGCCGGAGTACTTCGGCCGCCGCCGCGACTACGTCGAGGCCGTCCGGCAGTGGGCCGCCGACGCGGCCGCGGCCGGCGCCGACAGCATGGACGTGTCCTGCGAGGACGGCCACTTCACCCCGGACGAGGCGCGCGTGCTGCTGCACACCGCCCAGCGCGCCGGGCTGAAGGCCCGCATCCACGCCTGCGGCACGCAGGAGCGCACCAGTCCCGCCCAGGTCGCCGCCGAACTCGGCTGCGCCTCCGCCGACCTCCTCACCGAGGCCACGGAGGAGGACATCAAGGCGCTCGCCCACGCGGGCGTCGTCGCGACGGTCTGCCCCGGTTCGGCCCTGCGCAACGGGCGGTTCCCGCCGGTCCGCTCGATGCTCGACCGCGGCGTCACCGTCGCGCTCGGCACCGACCACAACCCGAGCGAGTGCGGCATCACCTCGATGCCGGTCGTCGTCGGCCTGGCCGTCGCGATGTTCAAGATGTCGGTGACCGAGGCCCTGCGCGCCGCCACCCTCGGCGGCGCCGCGGCCCTGCGCGTCTCCGACCGCGGCTCGCTGGCGCGCGGCATGTACGCCGACATCGTGCTGTGGGACGCCGACCACGAGGGCGCCTTCGCCTGGGCCCACGGCCTGCGGGCCCTCCGCGTCTGGCGCGGAGGCACTCCCGTCCAGCCGTAGTATTCACAGGATCTGCTGCGGCGTCCGGGGCTTCTGTCCGGGCGCCGCTCTTCTGTGTCAGCAAGTGTGGGTCTTTTTGGCCCTTTCGGAACTCGCATCGCACTGGTCACGTTGGTGTGATGAGCGGTTAACGGGGCAAAGGTACGGTTCAGTCATGGGTGTCGCGATAGTTACGGATTCATCCGCTTATCTGCCCCCTGATCTGGTGGCGGAGCACGGCATCGAAGTGGTGCCCCTGCACATCGTCATCGGCGGGTCGGTCCTGGACGACGGGGTGGACGTCACCGCCGAGGACGCCGCCAGGGCGCTCCGCGAGTGGCAGCCCGTCTCCACGTCGCGTCCGTCCCCGGAGCGGTTCGCCCATGCCTACAAGGTCGCGGCGGGCGGCGGGGCCGAGGCGATCGTGTCGGTGCACCTGTCCTCGGCGATGTCGGGCACGTTCGAGTGCGCCGTCCTCGCCGCGGAGACCGCCCCGGTGCCCGTCCATGTGATCGACAGCCGGACGCTCGGCATGGCCCTCGGCTTCTCGGCGCTGGCCGGGGCCGCGGCGGCCGCCGAGGGAGCGTCCGGGGAGCGGGTGGCGGAGATCGTCAGGGCACGGGCGCTCGGCAGCCACTCCCTGTTCTACGTGGACACCCTGGAGCATCTGCGCCGCGGCGGGCGGATCGGCGCCGCGGCCAACCTGCTGGGGTCGGCACTCATGGTCAAGCCGCTGCTGACGATCTCCGACGGCCGGATCATCCCGCTGGAGAAGGTCAGGACGGCGTCGCGGGCCCTGTCGCGGCTCGAGGAGCTCGTCGTCGAGCGGGCCTCAGGGGGCGAGGTCGATCTGGCCGTCCAGCACCTGGCGGCCGGATCCCGCGCCGAGACCCTCGCGGCACGGCTCAGGGACCGCGTCCCGGGCATCGGCTCACTGCACATCGGCGAGGTCGGGCCCGCGATCGGCGCCCATGTCGGCCCGGGCATGATCGGCGTGGCCGTCAGCCCCCGCTGACCTCGTCCGTCCCCGCCAGGGCCCGTTCGGCGATGACGCGCAGATGGGCGCGGACCCGCGCGGGGCCGAGGAGGGTGTAGCCGACCGGCAGGACCGGGATCCGGTGGGCGAGGTTCTCCGGCGAGTCGGGATGGGTGACGAGCAGGCAGCTGCGCTCGTCGACGGGTTCGAGGACTCCGAGCCAGCCGGGCACCAGCTCGGCCGCCCGCTCCAACGGCAGGTGCAGGAGCAGCCGCGCCCTGACGATCCCCTCGCGGCCCGACAGCCAGTGCCCGACCCAGGTGGCGGCGTCGACCCCGCCGGGCAGGGTGCGCTCGGCGACCCTGACCCCCGTGGGACGCAGCTCGCTGACGCGGTCGGCGCGGAAGGTCCGCCAGGCGTCGCGCCCCTCGTCGTAGGAGACCAGGTACCAGCGGCGTCCGACGCCGACGACCCGGTGCGGTTCCACGAGGCGCCGGGTGCCGGGGGAGCCGGGCGTGGTGTAGGTGAAGCGGATCTTCTCGTGGGTCGCGCAGGCCGCGGCGAGGGCGGCGAGCAGCTCGGGGTCCACGGCGGGCCCGCTGACGGGCGGGAGGCCGACGGCGGCCTGGGCCAGGGTGCGGACGCGGTGCCGCAGCCGGTGGGGGAGGACCTGCTCCAGCTTGGCCAGGGCGCGCAGGGACGTCTCCTCGATGCCGGTGACCGCCGAGGCCGCCGCCGAGCGGAGGCCGATCGCGATGGCCACGGCCTCGTCGTCGTCGAGCAGGAGCGGCGGCATGGCCGAACCGGCCGTCAGGCGGTAGCCGCCGGTGGCGCCCTGGGTGGCGTGGACGGGGTAGCCGAGCTCGCGCAGCCGGTCGACGTCGCGGCGGATGGTGCGCGGGGTGACGCCGAGACGGTCGCCCAGCTCGGTGCCGGACCAGTCACGCGGGGTCTGGAGCAAGGACAGCAGGCGGAGCAGGCGGCCGGAGGGATCTCGCATGACGTCGATTCTGCCCGTGAACTAGGACTTTGGATGACCTAATGGGCTCCTAGGGTGGGAGAGGTCAGCAACGAGAGGGAGCAGGAAATGTTCAGGGGATTCGCCACCGTCAACATCTGGGCCGACGACGTAGAGGCGGCCAGGAGCTGGTACGCCGAGCTGTTCGGAGTGGAGGCCTACTTCGAGCGTCCGGGACCGGACGGGCGGGTCGCCTACTGCGAGTTCCGCATCGGCGACCACCAGGCCGAGTTCGGCATCGTCTCCCGGGCGTTCGCACCGGAGGGAATGGCCGCCGAGGCGGGCGGCGCGGTCGTCCACTGGCACGTCGACGACCTCACGGGGACGCTCGAACGCCTTCAGGAGCTGGGTGCGAAGGAGTACATGCCGCGGATCGAGCGCGGGCCCGGCTTCGTCACGGCGGCGGTCGTCGATCCCTTCGGCAACGTCCTCGGGGTCATGCACAACGAGCACTACCTGCGGATCGTGAACGGCGAGACCGACTGAGCCGGGCTTTCCACAGAACGCGATTCGGGTCCCACGGCGGGCGCGGGACTCATTAGCTTCGGATGCATGACGACCGACGAGCCGTATGTCCGCCGCAGCCCCGACGAGCCTCCGGCCGCCTCTTTACGCTCCCCGCCGGTGGCTCCGTCCGAGAATGATCCGGTCCGCTGGGACGATCCGGTTCCGGCCGATCCGGGTTTTGGCGGGCGAGGTCCGGGCGGGCCGGGCTGGGCAGGCGGACCGGGCGGGTCCTGGAGCGAAGCCGAGGATCCCTGGACGGAGCCCGCCGCCTCCCTGCGCGCCGCCCCGTTGCCTCCCGCGGCCCTTCCCACCGTTGGCGCTGTGCGCGGCGCCCGCTCCCCGGGGCGCGGCGGCGGTGCGTCTTCGAGCTGGGAGGAGGACGTCGAGGACGCCGGGCCGTCGGAAGCGGGGAAGCCACGCCGCGCAGGGGCGCTTCCGCCCCGGCGCGCCCTCGCGGACGTGCTGGAGCGCTGGGATCCGGGCATCACCGGAGGCCGGGCCCTGGTCGTCGTGGGCCTTCTGGCGGCGATGGCCGCCGCGGTCCTGCTCTGGACGGCGCGCCCGAGAACCGACCCCGTCCCGGCCGCCGCCCCCGTCTCCGCCGCGATCGGCGTCCCCTCCACCCGCGCGGCCACCCCGACGCCGACCTCGTCGGTGGTCGTCCACGTGACGGGCAAGGTCCGGCGACCGGGCGTCGTCACCCTCCCTTCGGGCTCCCGTGTGGCCGAGGCACTGGCCGCGGCCGGCGGCCCACGGCCGGGAACGGAACTCGACACCCTGAACCTCGCCAGGAGACTCACCGACGGCGAGCAGATCACCGTCGGCGCGCCCCAGCCCCCGGCCCAGACGGCTCCGCAGTCCCCGGGCGCCGGCCCCGGCCCATCGGCCCCCCTCGACCTCAACACGGCGACCCTGGAACAGCTCCAAGAGCTCCCGGGCGTGGGCCCGGTCCTGGCCCAGCGCATCCTCGACCACCGCACCCAGCACGGCCCCTTCACCGATCCCTCCCAGCTCCGCGATGTCACGGGCATCGGTGAGCACCGCTACGCCGACCTCAAGCCCCGCGTCCGCGTCTGACAGGAGCACCATGCCCCCGCTGGAACCCGGTCTCCTCCCGCACGAAGACCTGGACACCCTCGACGCCCCCACTCCGAGGGACCTCCGCCTCATCCTCCCGGCCCTGACCTGCTGGCTGACCGCCTTCGTCCTGCTGCCCCTCCCCTCCGGAGCCGGTTTCCCCCTGGCCGGTGCCCTGGCGGCGGCCGCCGCGACCTGCCTCTTCCTGAGATCAGCCCTGGCCCCCCGACCCGGAAGGGCCGTTGCCCCCACCCCGGCCGAGACCTCCCTCCGCCCCCTCCTGGGCCTCGCCGGAGTCCTGCTGGCCCTGGCATCGGTGACCGCACTGGCCACCTCGCTGCGCGTCCACGCCGTCGAGTCCAGCCCCCTCCGCGCAGCCGCCACCAAGAGCGCCGTGGTCACCCTGGAGGCCGTCGCCGCGGGCCGCCCGGAGCCCAAGCGCCGGGGCACCCTCCTGCTCAAGGCCACCGCCCAGCATGTCGCATGGCCCGGCCACGCCTACCGCCTCCACACCCCCGTCCTCCTGATCGGCCGCACCTCCGCTCCGCCACCGCGGCCGGACGCGCCGGGGGCGCGGCAGGGCGGGCAGGCGGATAGATCAGGGTGGGGTGAGGTCGGGGCGGGAGTGCGGATCCGGGTGGTGGGAAGGGCGGTGGTGCCGGGCGCGGGGGAGCTGCTCGGAGGCGTGGTCGTGGTGCGGGGAACGCCCGAGGTCGTGGGGGAGGAGGGCTGGTGGGGACGGGTGGTCAGGGGCGTGCGCGGGGACTTCTGGACGGTCGTGAGGGGGCTCGAGCCGGAGCGGCGGGGAGTACTGGTCGGGATGGTGGTGGGGGACAAGTCGGGGCTCGAACCGGGGGTCGAGGAGGAGTTCCGGGCGTCGGGGCTGCTGCACTGCATGGTGGTGAGCGGGGCGAATCTGGCGATCCTGACGGTGGCGGTGCTGTTCGGGTGCAGGTGGCTCGGGGTGGGGAACCGGTGGGGCGCGATCGTCGCGGGCGTCGTGATGGCCGGATTCGTGGGCGTGGTGGGGGCCGAGCCGAGCGTGCTGAGGGCGGCGGTCATGGGAACGATCGGGCTGCTCGCGGTGCTGCTCGGACGGGAGCGGCAGGGGCTCGCGGCCCTGGCGGCCGCCGTCGTGCTGCTGGTGTGGGCCGACCCCGGGCTCGCGCGGAGCTACGGATTCGTGCTGTCGGTCGTGGCCTCCGGTGGGCTGCTGGTGATCGCGCCGAGGGTCCGGGCCGCGCTGGAACGGCGTGGGGCGTCCCGCCGGGTGGCCGAATGCCTCGCGGTGCCGATCGCGGCGCAGGTCGCGGTGGCGCCGGTCCTGGTTCTGCTGTCGGGCGAGGTCAACCTGGTGGCGATCCCGGCGAACGTGCTCGCCGAGCCCGCCATCGTGGTCGCGACGGTCCTCGGCTGTGGAGCGGCGTTCCTGTCCCCGGTGGCACCGGGCCCCGCGTCGTACCTGGCCGACGCGGCCGGATTCGCGGTCGGCTGGGTGATCTCCGTCGCGAGGACGGCGTCCTCCGTCCCCCACGGCTCGATCCCCTGGCGCCAGAGTCTCGCGGGATCGGCCGCCCTGATCACGATCTGCGTGGCCGGCGCGTTCGCCCTGCGCCACTCCGGCCTCCGCCGCATCACCGCGGCGATCGCGGCCGGAACCCTCATCGCGGCCGCGCTGATCTACCGCCTCCAGCCAGGATGGCCACCGCCGGGCTGGCGCTTCGTGGCGTGTGACGTCGGCCAGGGCGACGCACTGGTGCTGTGGGCCGCCCCCCACCAGGCGGTGGTCGTCGACGCGGGCCCGGACCCGGTGGCGGTCGACCGTTGCCTGCGATCCCTGTCGATCCACGCGGTGCCCTTGCTGGTCCTGTCCCATCCGCACGCCGATCACATCGCCGGAGTGCCCGGTGTGGCCAGGCGCCGCACCGTCGGCACCGTCGCGGTCAGCCCGTTCAGCGCCCGCACCGCCGAGTCCCGCTCCCTCACCGCGGCCCGCCTGAAAGCGATCCCGCAGGCCGCCGCCCGAGGCGACCGCTGGCGCATCGGCGCCCTGGACCTCGAAGTGATCGGCCCCCTGGGCGGCACCGAGGTGAGAGAGGGCGACTCAGGCGACGCCGTCAACGACATCAGCCTCGTCCTGGTCGCCCGATGGCCGGGCCTGTCGGCCCTCCTCCCCGGCGACATCGAGGAGACCACCCAGGAGGCCCTACGCGACCACGTCCCCCACGTCGACGTCCTGAAGGTCCCCCATCACGGCAGCGCCCGCCAGGACCCGGCCTTCCTCACCGCCCCCCACCCCCGCCTCGCCGTGATCTCGGTAGGCGCCGACAACGACTACGGCCACCCCTCCACCCGAGCCCTCACCCTCCTCCACCCCACCCGAACCCTCCGCACCGACCGTTCCGGCGACATAGCCATCACCGCCCCCACCCTCACCATCACCACCCACCGCCCATGACCGCCCTCACCCGCGCACCTGTGTTCGTGCCCGGGCTCGCGGTCGAGTTGCGCCGGCCTCCGGACTTCTCCCTGGGCCCGCGGCGGTTGCCGGGGAGGTGGGCTGGGGGTGGGCGGTCGATTGTCGGGTGGGGGGTGGGCGGGCGTGGGATGCTGGGGGGGTGGATGCCGTGACGTTGGTCGTGGGGGATGAGGAGCTGCTTGTCGAGAGGGCGATCGGGGAGATCGTCCGGGAGTCTCGGCGGGGGGATCCGGATACCGAGGTCGTGGAGCTGGTGCCTTCGGGGCTCGAGGTGGGGCGGCTGGTGGAGCTGACGTCGCCCTCGCTGTTCGGGGGCGGGAAGGTCCTGGTGCTGCGGAGTGCGCAGGACCTGGGAAAGGACCTGGCGGCCGAGGTCACGAAGTACGTGAAGGCGCCGGCGGATGACATCACGTTCGTGCTGGTGCATGCGGGCGGGGTCAAGGGCAAGGCGCTGGCGGAGGCCTGGGGGAAGGCCGCGGGGGTTCGGAAGATCTCGTGTCCGAAGGTCACCAAGGCGGGGGAGCGGCTGGACTTTCTCAAGGGGGAGGTCCGGCGGCAAGGGGGGACGATCAGCGTCGCGGCGGCGCAGCAGCTTCTCGAGGCGATCGGAAACGATCTTCGCGAGATCGCGGGGGCGTGCAGCCAGCTGGTCTCCGATACCGGGGGCAAGATCGATGATGCGGCCGTCGCGCGGTATCACCGGGGGAAGGCCGAGGTCAGCGGCTTCAACGTCGCCGACCTTGTCATCGAGGGGAAGCTGGGGGAGGCGCTGGAGCAGCTCCGGTGGGCGCTGGACACCGGGGTCGCCGCCGTTCTGATCAACAGCGCGCTGGCGCAGGGGGTGCGCGGGCTGGCCAAGGTTCAGGGCGCGCGCGGCAACGGGTTCGCGCTCGCCAAGCAGCTCGGTATGCCGCCCTGGAAGATCGATCGGCTGCAGAAGCAGGTCCGGGGATGGTCTCCGGACGGCATCGCCCGTGCCCTCACGGTGGTCGCCGATGCCGATGAGGCCGTGAAGGGGGGCGCCGCCGACGCCTCCTACGCGCTCGAAAAGGCCGTCAAGGAGATCGTCACCGCCCGCTCCATGCGCTGAGAGCGCCCCCTCTGGACGCCGGCGCTCCTTCCGGAGACCGCCGCCCGGGTGCCGTCGTCTCGAAGTGCGGGTCACGTGATCGTGAATCGGGTTGCGGGGGAATGGCGGGGTGGGCAGGGTGGGGGGCATGGGTGAGGCGAGGCTGGGCGTGGATCTGGGACGGGTGGTCGTCGGGGCCAATCGGGACGCTCGGGGGCGGGTGTTCCTCGATGATCCGACGAAGATGCCCCTGATCGAGGGGGCCTTCGAGGTGCTGCCACGCCTCGTGGAACGGTTCAAGGGGCAGGCCTGGGTGATCTCGCGGATCAGCGAGGAGGGCGAACCCATGTCGCTGGCCTGGCTGGAGTACCACGACTTCTACGGCCGTACCGGGATCTCACGGGACCGGATCCGCTACTGCAGGCTCCGCGAGGAGAAGGCCCTCCACTGCGCGGAGCTCGGGATCACACACATGATCGACGATCGGATGGACGTGCACCGCGCCATCCGCGACATCGTGCCCAACCGCTACCTGTTCGGCCCGCAGGAGGAGCCAGGCCCCGACTGGGTGACCCCGGCCCTGACCTGGGCAGACGTCGAAAGGGTGATCGGCTACCCCTGACCACACCACCACCCCGGCCGCCAGGACGACGGCCGTCACGACAGCAGACGTTGTAGACGCCGAACATGCGCCCTCGAACCAGCGAACGCCGCGATGGCGCGGCGGCGTGTGGCGCGGCGGCGCGTGGCGCGGCGGCGCGTGGCGCGGCGGCGGCGTGTGCCGCGATGGTTTGTGCCGCGATGGTTTGTGGTGCGATGCGTCTGGCGCGACGGCGGCGTGGCCGCCGCGGCGAGTGCTGCGTTCGCGTGTGGCGCGGCGGTGGGTGAGTTTGCGGTGCGGGCGTGCGGCAGCGGGTGCCGTGCGTCGTGATGACGGGTGTCGTGACGGTGGGAGTGCGGTGCGGCGGCGGGGGAGGGGCTCAGGAGAGGTAGGGCGGGGGGACTTCGGGGGTGAGCCAGACGCCGTTGGTGCTGACGCGGAACTCGTGGCCGTCGTCGGCCATGCGTTGGGCGTCGATGACGAGGATGACGGGCTTGCCGCGGCGGGCGCCGACCGCGCGGGCCGTCTCGACGTCGGGGGACAGGTGGACGTCGTGGCGGTTCATCGGGCGCAGGCCCTCGGCGCGGATCGCGGGGAGGGCGGCGGCGACGGTGCCGTGGTAGAGCAGCGGCGGCGGGGCCGTGACGGGCAGCGCCAGGTCGACCGGGACCGAGTGGCCCTGGTCGGCGCGGATCAGCAGGCCGTCCGCTGAGAAGGAGAAACGCCGCTTGTTGTTGGTGGCGACCACATGGCGGAGCTCGTCGAGGGAGATCGTCATCCCCCGGCTCCCGCAGGCCGCGAGGAGGTCGGCGACGGGGACCCAGCCCGCGTCGTCCAGGACCAGGCCGAGCCGTTCCGGTTCGTGCCTGAGGTGCTTGGAAAGGTACTTGGAGACCTTCACCACTTTCTTCTCATCCATGATGAGGAAAGGGTAGATCGGCTCCACGGCCTGCGGCATCCCAATAAAAAACGGGGCCGGGAGGAGATCCCGGCCCCGCTGGTGAAGCAGATGACTTACTTGCCGGCCTGGGCGGCCTGCTTGGCGATCGCGGACTTGCGGTTCGCGGCCTGGTTCTTGTGGATGACGCCCTTGGAGACGGCCTTGTCCAGCTTGCGGGTCGCGTTGCGCAGCGCGGCGGTGGTCGCCTCGGCGTCGGTACCGGCAGCGGCCTCGCGGAACTTGCGGATGGCGGACTTCAGCTCGCTCTTGACCGCCTTGTTGCGCAGGCGCGCCTTCTCGTTCTGCTTGTTCCGCTTGATCTGGGACTTGATGTTCGCCACGTGTGAAAGCCTCAAAGTATTCGACAGGTACGGATGGACGCGGAAGCCCGTGCAGCCGGTACGGACTTGCGGGCACGGAGACACTCGCGCCCACACGCAGTGAATCAGCTTACCAACACGCGGAAGCATTGCCGACCGGGACCGGAGCATCGGCCCGGACATGGGACCATGGTAGTTGGAAGATCTCCATGTCAACCCGGCAGAGAACAAGGATCCGCGTGCCGCCCGTACCGAAACACACCGACCCCGCGGTGATCCGCAATTTCTGCATCATCGCGCACATCGACCACGGGAAATCCACCCTGGCCGACCGGATGCTGCAGCTCACCGGGGTCGTCGACGACCGCTCCATGCGGGCCCAGTACCTGGACCGGATGGACATCGAGCGGGAACGCGGCATCACGATCAAGTCGCAGGCCGTGCGGCTGCCCTGGAAAGACCATGTGCTGAACATGATCGACACCCCGGGGCACGTCGACTTCTCCTACGAGGTCTCGCGAAGCCTGGCCGCCTGCGAGGGCGCGATCCTGCTGGTCGACGCCGCCCAGGGGATCGAGGCGCAGACGCTCGCCAACCTGTACATGGCGATCGAGGCCGACCTCCACATCATCCCGGTGCTGAACAAGATCGACCTGCCCGCGGCGCAGCCCGAGAAGGTCGCCGAGGAGATCGCGGGGATCATCGGGTGCGACCCCGAGACGGTCCTGCGGGTCTCCGGCAAGACCGGCGTCGGCGTGGCCGAGCTGCTGGACAAGGTCGTCGCGGAGGTTCCGGCGCCGGTCGGGAACGCCGACGCCCCCGCCCGCGCCCTGATCTTCGACTCGGTCTACGACACCTACCGGGGCGTCGTCACCTACATCCGGGTGGTCGACGGCCGGATCACGCGGCGCGAGAAGTCGCTGATGATGTCGACCGGGGCGGCGCACGAGACCCTCGAGATCGGCGTGATCTCGCCCGACCCGATCCCGATGGACAGCCTCGGCGTCGGCGAGGTCGGCTATCTGATCTCCGGGGTGAAGGACGTCCGGCAGGCGCGCGTCGGCGACACCGTCACGATGGCGTCCAAGCCGGCCCCCGAGGACCTCGGCGGGTACGAGGACCCGAAGCCGATGGTGTACTCCGGCCTCTACCCGATCGACGGAGACCAGTACCCCGAGCTCCGCGACGCCCTCGACAAGCTGCGCCTCAACGACGCCGCCCTGGTCTATGAGCCGGAGACCTCGCTGGCCCTGGGCTTCGGCTTCCGCTGCGGCTTCCTCGGCCTCCTCCACATGGAGATCGTCCGGGAGCGGCTCGAGCGCGAGTTCGGCCTCGCCCTGATCTCCACCGCCCCCAGCGTCATCTACCGGGTGATCATGGAGAGCGGCGCGGAGCACATCGTGACGAACCCGAGCGAGTACCCGTCCGAGGGCAAGATCTCCAAGGTCTTCGAGCCGGTGGTGCGGGCGACCGTCCTCACCCCGTCCGAGTTCATCGGGACGATCATGGAACTGTGCCAGGGCAGGCGCGGCATCCTGCTCGGCATGGACTACCTGTCCGAGGACCGGGTGGAGATCAAGTACACCCTGCCGCTCGGCGAGATCATCTTCGACTTCTTCGACCAGCTCAAGTCGCGGACCCGCGGCTACGCCTCGCTCGACTACGAGCCCCACGACGAGCTCGAGTCGCAGCTCGTCAAGGTCGACATCCTGCTCCAGGGCGAGTCCGTCGACGCCTTCAGCCAGATCGTCCACGCCGACAAGGCGCGCGAGTACGGCCTGATGATGACCACCAAGCTGAAGGAGCTCATCCCCAGGCAGCAGTACGAGGTGCCGATCCAGGCCGCCATCGGCGCCCGGGTGATCGCCCGCGAGAACATCCGCGCGATCCGCAAGGATGTCCTCGCCAAGTGCTACGGCGGTGACATCTCCCGCAAGCGCAAGCTGCTCGAGAAGCAGAAGGAGGGCAAGAAGAAGATGAAGACCATCGGCAGGGTCGAGGTTCCGCAGGAGGCCTTCGTCGCCGCCCTGTCCACCGGCTCCACCGCGGACAAGCCCAAGAAGTAGCGAGGATCACCGGTGAGCTGGACCCCGCCGCCCCCGCCCGAAGACCAGGACCCGCACGGACGTCCCGGCGGGCAGCCGCCCCATGGGCCGGGCTTCGACCCGTACGGCGGCCAAGGTGGATATCAGCCGGGCGGTTTCCGGCAGGGCGGATTCGGCGGGCCGCCGGTGAGCCCGTCGGAGGAGCGGACCTGGGGGATGCTGGCGCACCTCGGATCGCTGATCGCGATCTGCGTGCTCACGTTCTTCAACTTCGTGGTCCCGCTGGTGATCTACCTGATGTACAGGGACCGGTCGGCGTTCGTCCGGCACAACGCCGCCCAGGCCCTGAACCTGACGCTGACGGGCCTGGTCTACGGCGCCATCGGCGGGGTCGTCACGATCATCACCTGCGGGGTCGGCATCGTGCTGCTGCTGGCCCTGTTCGTCGCCCAGATCGTCTTCCTGATCATGGCGGCGACGGCGGCGAACCGCGGCGAGTGGTACCGCTACCCGCAGTGGATCGCCTATCCCCTGTTCACCTGACCTTGGGTTTCCCGTGAGCCCCTGCCCGGCAGGTATCCGATCATGGAAGAACTCGTGCCGGGCAACTCCCTGATCTGCGACTCTCCGCAGGAGGGCAGGGAACTGGCCATCACCCTGGCCCGTAAGTCGATCAAGGCCGTCCAGCCCGACTCCGAGGTCCTGAAGGCGGGCCGCCTCAAGTACGCCGACGACCCCGGCGCCCTCATCGACGCCGCCCACGTGGTCGCCATCGAGTTCGCGACGATCGCCGCCGCCAACCACTACTGGCGCGAGCCCGCCTGGAAGCGCGGCTACCGCCCGGACACCCGCGGCTGAGCGCCGCCGCGCCTATGACGCGGTTCACCTTGTACGCCGTACAGGAACGGGCTACATTCGGCGGATTCGTACGGTGTACTGGAGGCGGCTCATGCGTGTGCATCACCTCAACTGCGGCACGATGCGGCCCGGGTCGAAGAAGCTGATCAACGGCGAGGGCGGCCTGTTCGCCCGCGGCGAGATGGTCTGCCACTGCCTGCTGATCGAGACCGGCTCCGACGGGCTGATCCTGGTCGACACCGGGATCGGCCGCGCGGCGGTGGAGCGGCCCGGTGAGATCCTCGGCAGGAGCTTCACGGCGAGCACGCGTCCCGCGCTGCGGACCGAGGAGACCGCGCACGCCCAGGTCCTGGCCAGGGGATTCGATCCCGCCGAGGTCCGGCACATCGTCGTCACCCATCTGGACCTCGACCACGCGGGCGGGCTCGCGGACTTCCCGCAGGCCCAGGTGCACGTCCACGCCCCTGAGCACGCCGCGGCGACGAACCCGGGCACCGCGCTGGAGAAGTCCCGCTACCGGGCCGTGGAGTGGTCGCACGGGCCGGACTGGCGGCTGCACGACCTCGCCGCGGGCGGTGACGACTGGTTCGGGTTCGCCTCGGTCCGCGAACTGCCCGGCGGGCTCGTGCTGATCCCGCTGTACGGGCACACGCGCGGGCACGTGGGCGTCGCGGTCGACACCGGCGACGGCTGGCTGCTGCACGCGGGCGACTCCTACTTCTTCCACGGCGAGGTCGACCCCGTGAAGCCGCACAGCACCCCCGGTCTGCGGCTGTTCCAGACGGTCGTCCAGGTCGACGGCAAGGCCCGCCACGCCAACCAGCGCCGGCTGCACGAGCTCGCCGCCGCGCACGGCAAGGAGGTCACGATCTTCTCCGCCCACGACCCGAAGGAGTTCCGCGCCCTGGCCTCGGGATGAACGGGAGGGGTGAGCAGCGGGGTGAGCGGCGGGTGAACAATGGGGCGGTGGACCCACTGATCGTGCTCACCGCCGCCGACGGCTCGGAGGACGGCCTCGGCGACCTCTTCGCCTCGCAACCGGACTACTGGGAGCTGAGCGGCGACTCGGCCGGGGAGCTCTTCCCGGTCGCCGAGGGCTGCGAGGCCGTGGTCGCCCATGACGCCGGCGGCCGTCTCGTGGCCTTCGCCGAGCTCCTGAAGGCCCATCCGGTCAGCGGCCACCCGTGGATCGGCCTGCTGGTCGTCGACGGCCGCCTGCGGGGCAGGGGCTACGGCAGGGCCGTCGCGGCGGCGGTCGAGGAACGCTTCCGGATCGCCGGGCGGACGGCCGTGGAGCTGGCCGTGCTGGAGAACAACCCGGGCGCGGTCGCCTTCTGGGAGTCCGTCGGTTATGTCGAGTTCGACCGCAGGCCCGACGTCGACCGTCACCGTCCGTGCATCGTGATGCGCAAAGCGCTGTAATCCAACTGAGTCCTCAGGATCTACGAAACCGGTGGTGACGCCGTGTTCCCGGGTGAAGACTGTGTGTCGTGGCTCACGACCTCCTCCATCAGATCCTCGTGTCCGACCTGGTAGCCCCCGTGATGATCGCCGAGTACGGCGACATGGAGACGACCACCGGATCCGCGGCCCGTCTGGCCGATGGCACCCTCATCCCGGTCGACCTCATGGTCTACGCCCAGCCCCAGGCCAAGGACGGCCTCGTCGAGGGCGCCCCGCTGCTGGCGGTGGAGGTCACCTCGGCGGCGTCCAGGGAGCGGGACCTGGGGGAGAAGAAGGAGCTCTACGCCCGGCACGGCATCCCCTGCTACTGGGTGGTCGAGCTGGGCGACTACGACGTCACGATGCACATCTTCGAGCTCGGAGTGGACGGATACGACGAGCGTGCGGTCCTCGGCTGGGGCGAGACCGTCCAGCTCAGCGAACCGTTCAAGATCGAGATTGAGCCGGACGAGCTGTTCCGCGGCCTGCCACCCTGGCGAGGGCCGATCGAGGGAGTGGAAATGGCACAGGACAACGGCCCGGACCTGCCCACGGCGGACGACCCCTTCGAGGTCGACGCGTTCTCCCGCCGCTGGCCGACCGGCGCGGAGAAGATCGAGCTCCAGGACGGAGTCCCGGTGTTCTACGGCCGCTGGGACGAGCGTGACGTCGCGATCGCCGAACGCGCCTACCCCGGCCGGGTCGTGCGGCTCGACCAGAAGCCGGGACGCCCGGGAACGATGACGGTCCTGCCCGCCGACCCGACCGCCGAGATCAGGGCCCGCGCGATCCGCATCGATGTCTCCGGCGGAGATTCCTGAATCTTCCCGTCGATTTCACGGCCTCCCGTCCGACGCCGGGGTAGAAGTGCGGACAACGAGACGGAGGTCGATCGTGAAGTTCATCATCATGGGACGGGTCAGCGAGAAGTCCGAGACCGGTGCGCTGCCGGATGACGACTACATCCAGGCCATGCACGACTTCAACGCGGAGCTGAACCGCTCGGGGGTCCTGCTCGCCACCGAAGGGCTCTACCCGTCGTCGATGGGGGCCCGCATCGCCTACACCGGCGGCAAGGGGCGGGTCGTCGACGGGCCGTTCACCGAGTCCAAGGAGCTGATCGCCGGCTTCTGGATCATCGATGTGACGTCCAAGGAGGAGGCGCTGGCCTGGGCGCTGAGGCTGCCCGTCCCGGCGGACGCCGAAGGCGAGGGCCTGGAGATCCGGCAGATCTTCGACCCCGCGGACCTGGTCAAGGCCACCGACGCCCGCGCCGCCCTCCCGCTGCTCGACCGGGCCCTCGACCAGATGGCCGCGACGATCGCCGCCGTCGACCCGGTCAAGCTGGCGGGCTCCCCGACCCCGTGCACCGAGTGGAACGTCGAGCAGCTCGTCGGCCACATCGTCGACGAGGTCGGCCGTTTCGCCGAGGTGAGCGGCGGCCAGCGCGAGCACGAGGGGCCGCTCAGCGGGGACTGGCCGGCCGACTTCGCCGCCGCGGCCCGCTCGCTGCGGGCCGCCTGGGCGCGTCCCCAGGCCCTGGAACAGGTCCAGCGGACCCCCATCGGCGAGATCGACGCGCTGTGGGCGGTCAAGCAGCAGTGCTCGGAGCTCGTCGGCCACACCTGGGACCTCGCCAAGGCCGCGGACCTGCCGCTCGACCTCGACCCCGAGCTGACCGAACTCGCCCTCACCTTCATGACCGACAACATCCGCCCGGAGATGCGCGGCCCTGAAGCGGGCGGCTACATCGGCCTGGAGGTCCCGGCGGACCCCGGAGCACCGCCGCTCGACCGGCTCATCGCCTTCTCCGGCCGCGACCCCGGCTGGCGTCCCTGAGCCGTCCGCAGCGCCGGCAGGTAGCTCTCCAGCTTGCCGGGGGTCCCGTGGAAGCCGACATAGCCGTCCGGCCGGATCAGCAGCACGTCACCTGAGGTGATCCCGAAGGCCCTCCTGAGCGGCTCGTCCACGGCGACGATCTTGATCCCCGCGGGCGGCGAGGGGTGGCCCGCGGGGGCCAGCAGGGTGGCGTGCGGCCCGCGCAGGAGATCGAACAGCTCCCGGCCGTCCGCCAGCCGGACGTTCGGGGCGCGCAGCCCCGAGCCCGGCCCTTCCGACAGCGGGCTGTGCGGATAGGCCAGCCCGAGCTGCTGTGTCTCCTCGCCCCGCCGGAACGCCTCCGCCTGGCCCTCGCCGGCCCGGCGGTACAGCGCGGTGCTGATCCCCAGGACGCCCGCCGCCACCGGCAGCCGCTCGGCCTCGTAGGTGTCCAGCAGGGCGGCCGGAGCCCCCGCCAGCACCGCGGCGAGCTTCCAGCCGAGGTTGTAGGCGTCCTGCACCCCGGTGTTGAGACCCTGGCCGCCCGCGGGGGAGTGGACGTGCGCCGCGTCCCCGGCGAGGAACACCCGGCCGGACCGGAACCGCGCGGCCATCCGGATGTTGACCCGGTACAGCGACCGCCAGACGATCTCCTTCAGGGTGACGCCCGAGGTGACGCGGCCGACGAGGTGGTCGAACGCGGAGTCGGTCAGGAAGGGCGGATCGTCGGCGGCCAGCGGCGCCATGAACTGGAAGTGGTCGGTCCCGGGCAGCGGGAACATCGCCAGCGCCATCGCGCCGTCCCTCACCCAGACCCGGGTGCGGTCGCGGCCGAGCCCGGCCGCCCGGACGTCCCCGACGATCATCCGCTCGGTCTCGAAGGTGTCGCCCTCGAACCCGATGCCCAGGCTCTTGCGGACGAGGCTCCGGCCGCCGTCCGCGCCGACCAGGTAGGACGCCCGGACCGTCTCGCCGTCGGCCAGCGCGACGGTCACCCCGTCCTCGTCCTGCTCGAAGCCCGTCACCTCCCGGCCGAAGGAGACCCGGACGCCCAGCCCGGCGAGCCGCTCGCGCAGGATCTCCTCGGTCTTCCACTGGGGCAGCATCAGCAGGTTCGGATGAGGCACGTCCTCGGTCGCCTCACGGACCTCGCTCATGACATGTTCGGCGATCTTGTTCTCGCCGTCGTAGACGTCGACCTCCGGATAGGGCCGGGCGATCGCGCTGATCGCCTCCACCACCCCGAGGTCGTCGAAGACCTCGAGCGTCCGGGGCTGGAGGCCCTTGCCCCGGGAGCCGGCGAACGGCTCCGCGCCCTTCTCGAAGATCACTACCTCGACGCCCCGCCGGGCCAGGTCGACGGCCAGCGTCAGCCCCGTCGCCCCGGCCCCGATCACCACGACCCGCGTGTCCGCCATGCCGGTGTCCTCTCTCTCGTCCTGCCGCCGATCCTGCGCGGAGGCCCTGAGAGCCCGCTGTCACCCCGCTGTCATCAGCCGCAGCACCCGCTGAGCCCGCTCCCGGCCGCCCGCCCGCAGGAACCAGTAGGACGCCATGAGCCGCCGCGCCTCCAGCAGTCCCGGCACGTCGCCGAGCGCCGCCGCCAGCGCGTCGGGGTCGTCGGCCGACAGGTGCTCGATCACCTCGGCCAGCTCGAAGGCCCGGTCGCTGCGGCCCGCGTACTCGAAGTCGATCACCCGCACCGCGGTCCCGTCCCACAGGAAGTTCGCGAGGTTCCCGTCGCCGGTGCCCAGGACCGGATCGCCGGACGCGCCGAACTCCGCGCCGCCCAGCCACTCCCCGCAGGCGTCCACGGCGGCGCCGGGCTCGGCGGTGAGGTGCAGGGCCCTGACGACCTCGAGCATCGCGGCGGCGTGCCCGGCGCGCCGCGGCAGCCGGGCGAGCGCCGCCTCGGGCAGGCAGTCGTGCAGCCGGTGGACGGCCTCCGCGAGCAGGGGCAGCAGCCGCGGATGGGAGCGCAGGAGCTCCGGGCCGAGCGGCACGCCCGGCAGCCGCGACATGACGATCATCGGCGGGACGGCGTCCAGCCGGGCCCGGACCGGCCGCGGGGCCAGCCCCGGCGCGTGCCGGGCCAGCAGGGTCAGCGCACGCCATTCCCGCCGGGCCTCGTCGTGCACGGTCGACCGGTAGGTCTTGGTCGCCTCGTCCGCCTGGAAGATCAGATCATGGGGCACGCCCAGAGCCTAGGACTCCGGGGCCTCCGGGCCCAGAGGTCCGGCGGGCCGTTCGTCGCGACGGGTCGCGAGGTGGGGGAGGATGGGCCGATGACGCGTGGAGCCGATACCTCAGCTTCCGAGATCTTCGCCCGGCTGTACCCGGAGATCATCGCCGCAGGCGGCCTGGCCGAGGCGCTGACGGCCGCCTTCCGGTCCGCCGGTTTCAGGGACCTGCGCGCGGTGGCGCGCGAGGACGGCGCCGCCGACGTCGATCTGGGCTGGGGCCGCTTCTTCGTGCATCTCGCGGCCGAGGAACGCTGGTTCATCTTCGACCTGTGGTGGCGCGGCGTCCGGCTGCTCGGCGGGACCACCCCCGACCTGCTGACGGTCGTCGAGCTCGCCGGGGCCCGCAGCTCGGGGGCGACCCTGCGGGAGCTGACGAACGGCTGGCCGTGCGCGGACTCCGACGAGATCGCCGCCGCCGTCGACCGGGCCGACCCGGCGCTGGCCGTCGCCCTGCACTGGCGGGAACTGCGCGCGGCCCGGTGGGCCGAGCCGATCAGGCCCCTCGTCGAGGCCGCCCACGCCGATCCGCGGCTCCGCAAGCTGCGGCCCTGGACCAGCCATCTGTCCCTGCACTTCAGCCGCTGCGTCGGCTACCCCTTCACCCACGACCTGCCGGCGATCCACCCGCAGGAGCGGGGCTACCTCGTCTGGGACGGCGACCGGCTCCTCGGCTCCGCCGACGGCCCGGAGGAGGCCGTGGCGCTGGTCACCGCGGTCCTGCCCGCCGACTGCGCCCCCGCCGTCCTGGGCACCGCCGACGACCTGGACTGACGGTCGGGGACGCCGCCGGGGTCGGGCAGACTGGGGGGATGCCGTCCGTCCTGCCTGAAGGTGATCCCGTACCCGCCGACGGCTCGCTGCCGCGCACCGCGCTGGAGGGGCTGGGGGAGCGGCCGTTCGGCTTCTACCTGCACGTCCCGTTCTGCGTGACGCGCTGCGGATACTGCGACTTCAACACCTACACCGCCGCCGAGCTCGGGCCGGGGGCGTCCCGGGACTCCTACGCCGACACCCTGATCGGTGAGGTGCGGCTGGCCCGGCGGGTGCTCGGCGACGTGGATCTTCCCGTGGAGACCGTCTTCGTGGGCGGCGGGACCCCGACCCTGCTGCCGCCCGGTGATCTCGGCCGGGTGCTCCAGGCCGTCCGGGAGGAGTTCGGGCTGGCCGCGGGGGCCGAGGTGACGACCGAGGCCAACCCCGAGACCGTCGACCGGGCCTACCTGGACGGCCTGCGGGCCGGCGGCTTCACCCGGATCTCCTACGGCATGCAGAGCGCCAGGGACCACGTCCTGAAGGCCCTGGACCGCACCCACACGCCCGCGAAGGTGCCCGTGGTCGTCCGGGAGGCGCGGGAGGCCGGGTTCGACCATGTCAACCTGGACCTGATCTACGGCACGCCGGGGGAGAGCGACGACGACTGGCGCGCGTCGCTGGAGAGCGCGCTCGCGGCCGGGCCCGACCACGTCTCGGCCTACGCGCTGATCGTCGAGGAGGGCACCAAGCTGGCCGCCCAGGTCAAGCGGGGAGAGCTCGACGAGCCCGACGACGACGCGATGGCCGACCGGTATCTCATGGCCGACGAGCTGCTGGGCCGGGCGGGCATGGAGTGGTACGAGCTGTCCAACTGGGCGCTGCCCGGCGGAGAGTGCCGCCACAACGTCCTGTACTGGCGCGGCGCCGACTGGTGGGGAGCGGGTCCGGGAGCGCACAGCCACGTCGGCGGGACGCGCTGGTGGAACGTGAAGCACCCGGCCGCCTACGCCCAGCGGCTGCACCAGGACATCACCCCGGCGCACGCGCGGGAGATCCTCGACCCCGGGACCAGGAAGGTCGAGCGGGTCCTGCTGGAGATCCGGCTGCGCGAGGGCTGCCCGCTGGAGCTCCTGGACGCCCGCGGCGTCCAGGAGCAGGTGGACCAGGGCCTGCTGGAGCGCGTCGGGGACAGGGCCGTGCTCACCCTGCGCGGACGGCTCCTCGCCGACGCCGTGGTCCGCGACCTCACTTGACGAGCGGCCAGGCGAAGATCACCGGGATGCGGTGCCACCGGCCCTGGTTGGCGCGCGTCGCGCTGAACACGACGATCGCCATCGAGAAGATCACCCAGCCGAACCCGTAGTACAGGGCCTTCGTGCCGATCTGGGTGCTGACCAGCACCGAGACGCCGAAGACGATCCCGGAGCTCAGCGCCAGGTTCAGCGCCTGACGGGCGTGGTGGGCGGCGAAGGTCGAGCGGCGCCGCTTGGTGAGGTAGATGTACAGCGGCGGGAGCGCCCAGAACAGGAACTGTCCGATGTAGGCGGTGAGCGCCCACTGACGCTCGTCGGGGGTGGTCTGGTCGCCGTACGCGCCGGCCGCGAAACCCTGCGGCATGCGGACGGTCGGAGTCGGCTGCGGACGCGGGTGCTGTTGGCGGGGGTACACGCTGGTCACTCCTTGACGGTGACGAAATCGATCAGTTCTTCGACGCGGCCGAGCAGCTCAGGTTCCAGATCGGCCCAACTCTTCACGCCGCCGAGGATGCGCTTCCAGGCGGCCCTGGTGTCGCCGGGCCAGCCCAGCCGGGAGCACACCCCCTCCTTCCAGTCGAAGCCGCGTGGGACCTGCGGCCATGCCTTGATCCCGACGGCCTGCGGCTTCACCGCCGCCCAGATGTCGATGTAGGGGTGCCCGGCGATGAGCACGTGCGGCGAGCTGATCTGAGCGGCGATCCGGGACTCCTTCGAGCCCGGCACGAGATGGTCGACCAGCACGCCGAGACGGCGTCCGGGGCCCGGTTCGAACTCCTCGACGATCTTCGGAAGGTCGTCGATGCCCTCGAGGAACTCGACGGCGACGCCCTCGACCCGCAGGTCGTGGCCCCAGATCTTCTCGACGAGCTCCGCGTCGTGGACGCCCTCGACGTAGATCCTCGACTCCAGGGCCACCCTGGCCTTGTGGTCGCGGACCGCGATCGATCCCGACGCCGACCGCACCTGCCGCCCGGAGAGCCTCGGCACCGGCCGCACCAGGGTCACCGGCCTGCCGTCGATCAGGAACCCGGCCTTGGCCAGCGGGAAGACCCGCCGCTTGCCGAACCGGTCCTCCAGGGTGACCTCGTCCTTGCCGCAGGCCACGACCGCCCCGCAGAACCCGCTGTCGGGGTCCTCCACGACGAGGTCGCGCTCGGCCTCGACATCCGGGATGGTGCCCTTCCTGGGCAGCCGCCACTCACCCGCCAGAACGTCCTGTCCGTAGTCCACGTCTCGACCCTACAAAGCCGGGCGCCTCCCCGCATCGCCTCGCGGATGGCGTCGGGGCCACGGTCCTCAGACCCTCGGACTACTCCGGAGGAGTGAGGTGGGCGTAGCCCCGCTGGACGGCCTGGAGCAGGGTGATCGGGTCGTAGGGCCAGTCTCCGGCCGTCAGGGCCTTGATCGGGTCGAGGCCCGCGTCGTGGGACTCGCGGATGGCGTGGGCGACGGCGGCCACGGCGTCGCGCTGGTCCCTGGCGAAGGCCCGGTCGACGACGTCGCCGTGGCCCGGGACGATCGCCTCGGGGCGCAGCTCCAGCAGCCGGGTCAGGGTGATCGGCCAGTCGAGGGGGAAGCTGTCGGAGCCGTAGGCGGGCGGTCCCGCCTGCTCCACGAGGTCACCGGCGAACAGCACGCCCGAGTCGGGGACGTAGACGACGAGGTCGTGATCGGTGTGCCCCCGGCCGAGATGGTGCAGCTCGACCAGCCGGTCACCGAGATCGATCATGGCGTCGCCGCCGACGAGCTGCGTGGGCGCGGGGACGGCGGTCCCCTCCACCGAGGCGGCCCAGTCCGGATACTCCACGGCCATGGTCACCCGGGCCTCCCGGCTGAGATACTCGGGCAGTTGCTCGTGTCCCCAGAAGAGGCCGGTGAAGGCTCCGTTGCCGAAACAGTGATCGAAGTGACCATGGGTGTTGATCACCGCGACGGGCTCCCCGCAGCCGAGCTCGCGCAGATCGTCATGGAGCGCGCGCCCCAGGGGCAGCGACGCCAGCGTGTCGACGAGGACGGCCCCGTGCCGTCCGATGATCACGCCGACGTTCACGTCGAAGTCCGCGTACCGGCGGCGGTAGCAGCGGTCTCCCACCTCTTCCCAGGACATGGACAAAGACTCTCGCACATCGGCTTCGGTGGGGTGACCGTACACTTGGCACTCATACACTGGGAGTGCCAGAGCACAGGCGGCGACCGGGCAGGAGGTGAGCGCGTTGCTGGATGATCGCAAGCTGTCGATTCTGCGTGCCATCGTCGAGGACTACGTGTCCACCAACGAGCCGGTGGGCTCCAAGGCCCTGGCGGAGCGGCACGCCCTCGGCGTCTCCCCGGCGACGGTCCGCAACGACATGGCCGTGCTGGAGGAGCAGGGGTACATCACCCAGCCCCACACCAGCGCGGGCCGGATCCCCACCGACAAGGGGTACCGGCTGTTCGTCGACAAGCTTTCGACGATCAAGCCGCTGTCGTCGGCGGAGCGCCGCGCGATCGAGACCTTCCTCGGCGGGGCCTATGATCTCGACGACGTCGTCAACCGGACGGTGCGGCTGCTCGCCCAGCTGACCCGGCAGGTGGCCGTCGTGCAGTACCCGTCGCTGACCCGGTCGTCGGTGCGGCACATCGAGCTCGTGCCCGTCGCCGCGCGGCGGCTGCTGCTCGTGCTGATCACCAACACGGGCAGGGTCGAGCAGCGGGTGATCGAGACCGCCACGGACGTGACGGACGATTCGGTCGCCCAGATACGTACCATTCTGAATGGGCTTCTCGACGGGCAGGCGCTCGCCGAGGTGCCCCTCGCGGTGGTCGACCTCCCCGACCGGGTGGTCGAGGAGGACCGGGCCGTCGCCGTGGCGGTGCTCTCGGTCCTGCTCGAGACCCTGGTCGAACGGCACGAAGAGAAGATCGTCTTCGCGGGCGCGGCCAACCTCGCCCACGTGGACTTCTCGCAGTCCCTCCGGGACGTCCTGGAGGCGCTGGAGGAACAAGTCGTGCTGATGCGGTTGTTGGGCGAGACGGGCGATCCCGCCTCGCTGATGGTCCGCATCGGCACGGAGAACCAGATGGAGGGGCTCCGGTCCACCTCCGTCGTCGCCACCGGATACGGTGCCGACGGGCTCGCCCTGGCCCGGCTCGGGGTGCTAGGCCCCACCCGAATGGACTACCCCGGAACGATGGGAGCGGTACGCGCTGTGGCACGTTACGTCGGTCAGATTCTGGCGGGATCGTAGTGCGCGACTACTACGCCACCCTCGGGGTGAGCAGGAACGCGACTCCTGACGAGATCAAGAAGGCCTACCGCCGGCTGGCCCGTGAACTTCACCCCGACGTCAATCCCGACGCCGCGTCGCAGGAGAAGTTCAAGGAGGTCACCCAGGCCTACGAGGTCCTCTCCGATCCCAAGAAGAAGGAGATGTACGACCTCGGCGCCGACCCGTTCGCCTCGGGCGGCGGGGGCGGGGCACCGGGCGGCTTCGGCGGGGCGGGCTTCCCGTTCAGCGACATCATGGACGCCTTCTTCGGCAACGCGACCTCCCGCGGCCCGCGCAGCCGGGCCAGGCGCGGCCGCAACGCCACCCTGCGCGTCGAACTCGACCTGCAGGAGACGGCGTTCGGCACGACCCGTGAGCTGACCATCGACACCGCCGCGGTCTGCAACGCCTGCACCGGCACCGGCGCGGCCCCCGGCACGCACCCCGACCAGTGCGACATGTGTCACGGGCGCGGCGAGATCCAGCAGGTCCAGCGGTCCTTCCTCGGTCAGGTCATGACCTCGCGCCCCTGCCCCCAGTGCGGCGGTTACGGCTCGGTCATCCGCACGCCCTGCCACGAGTGCTCGGGCGACGGCCGGGTCAGGACCCAGCGCACCATCAAGGTCAAGATCCCGGCGGGCGTCGAGCACGGCACCCACATCCAGCTCGCGGGCGAGGGCGAGGTCGGCCCCGGCGGCGGCCCCGCCGGCGACCTGTTCCTGGAGATCGTCGAACGGCCCCACGCGATCTTCGAGCGGGACGGCGACGACCTGCACTGCACCGTTCAGATCCCGATGACGGCCGCCGCCCTCGGCACCACGGTCACCATCGAGACCCTCGACGGAGCCGAGGACGTCGACATCCGTCCCGGCACCCAGTCGGGCCAGGTCATCCCGCTCTACGGCAGGGGCGCCCAGCACCTCAACGCCAGCGGCCGCGGCGACCTGATGATCCACGTGAACATCGAGACGCCCACCCGTCTCGACCCCGAGCAGGAGGAGCTGCTCCGGCAGCTGTCCGTCCTGCGCGGCGAGGAGCGCCCGCCCGGCAAGTTCGCCCCCGGGCAGCAGGGATTCTTCAGCCGTCTCCGGGACGCCTTCCACAATTGAAGAGACGTTCCCGAAGCCTTCCGTGAGGGCTACGGCGAGCCGAATTGACACATCCCGGTATCTGTAAATTTACAGATACCGGGATGTGTCGTTTTTTATGAATTCGCTATAGGCGGGCGCCCATGGCGTAGCCGTTCCGTACATAGGCGGGAGAACTGCGAGGGGCGTAGTTTCTCAACCGTTCGGGGCGGAGCGGAAAAGGGGCGCGCATGCGAAGGGCCGGAACGAGCTGGCTGCTGGCGATCTCGACGATGGTCGCGGGGACGGTGGCCTCGGGGGCGGTGACCGCACCGGCGGCCCGCGCGGCCGGCCCGGTGGCCGCCGACGACGGAGCCGCCGTGGCCGAGGAGACCTGGATCGACCCCCGGACGGTCGACCTGACCATCCGGACCCCTGCCGTGGGCGGCCAGGAGAAGACGCGGGTCATGCTGCCCGCGGGATGGTCGAGGACGGCCGGGCGGACCTGGCCCGTCGTCTACGCCTACCAGGGCGGCAACGACGACTACCTGTCGTGGGTCAGGGGCTCGCAGCTCGCGTCGCTGGCCGCGAAGTGGGACGTGATCGTCGCCCTGCCCTCCGGCGGGACCCACGGCGGCTACACCGACTGGTACAACTACGGCAAGGGCGGCACCCCGCGCTGGGAGACCTTCCACACCGAGGAGGTGCTCCAGCTCCTGGAGCGCAACTACCGGGCCGGGACCAGGCGGGCGGCCCTGGGCGTCTCCTCCGGCGGGCAGGGCGCCATCACCTACGCCGCGCGCCACCGCGGGATGTTCGCCTACGCCGTCTCCTTCAGCGGGGTCCTGCGGCTGACCAAGCCGGGCCTGCCCTCGATGCTCATGCTCCAGGGCCTGGGCTTCGGCGACGACCCCTTCCGCACCTGGGGGATCCCCGGCGTCCACGACGCGAACTGGAAGGCCCACGACCCCTACGAGCTGGCGGAGAGGCTGCGGGGGACCGGGCTCTACATCTCCAGCGGCACCACCGGCCTGCCCGGGCCCTACGACCCCGATCCCGTGAACCCCAACGGGAACGTCGCGGGGGCCGTCGGGGAGTTCCTGGTGGGCATCACCGCGACGGACTTCGTGGCCCGGCTGAAGAAGCTCGGCATCCCCGCCACGACCAACCTGTACGTCGGCGGCTGGCACAACTGGCGGTACTGGCGGCCGGAGCTCGACAAGGCCTGGCCCCTGATGATGGACGCCCTGGGAGTGGAGGCTCCGGCCGGGAGCTGACCGCCTCAGGACGACGCGATGTTGACCATCCAGGAGATGCCGAAGCGGTCGGTGAAGGCGCCGAACTCGTCGCCCCACATCTGCACGGCCAGCGGGACGGTCACCGTCCCGCCCTCCGACAGGCCCGCGTAGTAGGCCCGCAGGAGCTCGGCGTCGTCACCGCTGAGGCTGACGGCGACATTGTTCCCGACGGTCACCGGCATGCCGGGCGGGATGTCCGCGCCCATGATCGTGTAGCCCTCGGCGGTGACGAGCGCGCCGTGCATGATCCCGGCGGCGCCGTCGCCCTCCGTGCCGTACTCACCGAAGGTGTGGAGCGTCAGCTCGCCGCCGAGGACCTTCTCGTAGAACTCCAGCGCCGCCCGGGCGGTGCCGTCCGGAAAACTGATGTACGGGTTGAGCCTCGAGGCCATGGCCCCTCCTCATGTTCTTCCAGCAGAGGCCTCCATCGTTACAGCGGCCCCGCCAAGGGATCCCAAAAACCGCCAAAGCGGTGGGCATGGATATTTCCAGCCGCTGATCACGTCCTTACCGGGCGGGATGGGAGGATGAAAGGGTGAGCGCTCCTGTTTTCCTGGTCGAGACGGCCGCCCTGAGAAATGACCGCGTGCTGCTGGACGGGCCCGAGGGCAGGCATGCCGCGACCGTCCGGCGGATGCGGGTGGGGGAGGGCGTCGTGCTGGCCGACGGGGCCGGGAGCAGCGCCCGGTGCGAGGTCGTCGAGGTGCTGAAGGCGGCGCTGGAGGTCGAGGTCCTCGAGCGGAGCGTCGAGGAGGCCCCGGCGCCGCGGATCGTGGTCGTCCAGGCGCTGCCCAAGGGGGAGCGCGGCGAACTCGCCGTCGAGGTGATGACCGAGGCCGGAGTGGACGTGATCGTGCCCTGGTCGGCGAGCCGGTCGATCACCCAGTGGAAGGCCGACCGCAAGGACAAGGCGCTCTCCCGCTGGCGCAACGCCGCCCGGGAGGCGGGGAAGCAGTCGCGGCGCACCTGGCTGCCCGAGGTGGCCGACCTGGAGTCGACCCGTCAGGTCACCGCGCGGCTCGCGGCGGCCGGACGGGCGTTCGTGCTGCACGAGGACGCCGTGGAGCCGCTCAGCCGGGCCGCGCTCGGTGACGCCGCGGAGATCGTCCTGGTGGTGGGGCCCGAGGGCGGGATCTCACCGGAGGAACTGGCGGCCTTCACCGGAGCGGGGGCGGAGGCCGTGCGGCTGGGGCCCAGCGTCCTGCGGACCTCGACGGCGGGAGTGGCCGCCGCGTCCGTCCTCATGGCCAGGACGGGACGCTGGTAGCGGTCGTCAGGGGGTCAGCGCGGCCGGTGTCGGGGTGGCGGTCGGCGTTGGGGAGGGCTCCTCAGGAGCCGTCGGGACCTCCGTGGGCTGGGCGGTCGGCGTCGGTGGCGTCGTCGGCGTCACCACGGTCGGGGTCGGCGCGGCCGTCTGCGTCGGCTGCGGGGTCGTCGACGGGGTGATCGTCACGGGCGGCGGCTGCGGGGGCACCGGCAGCGCCGAGGGCGTGGTCGACGGAGGGCAGGCCGACGGGCTCGGACCCGGGCTCGGCACGGTCTGCGGGGACGCCGTGCGGGTGGTCTTCACGGGCCCCGGACGCCGCGACGCCGGGTCGATCGGCACGCACATCACCCTCAGCAGGGAGGACGGCACCGGAAGGCCGTCGGGGCCGACGACGACGCCGTCCTCGTTCGTCGAGAGCGGAGCCGTCTTGCGCTGCTGGGCCTCGCGTTCCTTGGACTGCTGACCGGCGTTGGTGAAACGGTCGATCGCCGCCGGCGTCGCGGACAGCGCCACGGTCGCCATCCCGAGGGCGGCGACCGACGCGAGCAAAGGGCCCTTCCAGCCCCCCGTCAGCCAGGTCCACGCGAGACCCCTGCCGCCTCGGGCGGTCCGCTCGCGGATCAGGCTCAGGGCGTCGGGAGAGGGCATGACCCGGTCCGCCTCGGCGTGCAACGCCCCCCTCAGGACCTCACCGAGGGGATCGCGGCCGTAGGGGTCGCGACTGGTCATGAGATCGACTCCAGGCTGTTGCGGAGCGCGGCCATGCCGCGCGCCGTATGACTCTTCACCGCGCCACGGCTGATGCCCATGGCCCCGGCGATCTCGGCTTCGGACAGGTCGGCGTAGTACCGCAGGACCAGCGCCTCGCGCTGACGCTGCGGAAGCCCGCCGAGTGCCTTGACCACCGCGGTGCGTTCCAGCTCCACGATCGCGCCGTGCTCCGCGCTCTGGGCGTCGGGGAGCCCCTTCGGGGCGTACTTCTCGACCACGGCGCGGTGCCTCAGCACCGATCGCGCCCGGTTCACCACCGACTGACGCAGGTAGGACAGTGCCTTCTCGGGGTCGCGGAGCCTGCGCCAGGCGCCGTGCATCGCCACGAAGGAGTCCTGCACGACCTCCTCGGCCGTGGCGACGTCCCGCACGAGGAGCGCGGCGAGCCGGACCAGGGAGCGGTAGTTGGCGCTGTAGAGCGCCGTCACCGCCTGGTCGGCGTCCCACGCCACCGCGAGGGTCGTTGGTGCCACGAGGGTCTCGGTCACCTCAGTGGGACGCTCGACCTCGTCGTCCGGTTTACGGAAACCCATGCGTCGTCTAAGCCTCGCTGCCGGGGGTGCGCGCTGCGAAGCCACCTTAACCAGACAAAGCCCGGTCGCGCGGTGCAAGTCCCGTATCACCTGTCGGTAACATGCGGCGGAGATCCGGCTCTGGAGGCATCGTGGACTGCTTGTTCTGCAAGATTTCCAGCGGGGACATCCCCGCCAAGATCGTCCGAGAGGGCGAGCACACTGTGGCGTTCCGGGACATCAATCCGCAGGCGCCGGTGCACGTCCTGGTGATCCCCAGGACGCACTACGCCGATCTCGGGGAACTGAGCGCGGACCCGGTCGTGCTGGCCGCCGTCGCCGCCGAGGCCGCCGAGGTGGCGAAGGCCGAGGGCGTGGACGGGACGGGCTACCGGGTCGTGTTCAACACCGGCTCGAACGCCGGCCAGACCGTGTTCCACGTCCACGCCCATGTGCTGGGCGGGCGCGGGCTGAACTGGCCCCCCGGATAAAGCGGACGGAATAAAACCCTTAGGCATAGTGTCCGCCTTACTCGGTAACATGAGCATTAGAGGCAGAAACGCAGATCAGAGGGGCAGATGGCCGGCTGACGGCCTGCAGATGACCGAATCAACCAATCGCAGCGCCAACGGCCGCGGCCAGATCCGGATCGTGGTTCCCGACGAGCAGTCCATGGTGGCCCTGCTCGGCTCCCGCGACGAACTCCTCGCCGTGGTCGAGAGCGCCTTCAACAGCGACATCCATGTCCGGGGCAACGAGATCACCGTGACCGGCGGCACCGAACCGGAGCTGGTCGCCAAGCTCTTCACCGAGCTGGTCGCCCTGCTCGGGAAGGGCGCCACCCTGACCCCGGAGTCGGTCGAGCGCAGCGTGGCGATGCTGCGGCACTCGGGCAGGCCCGCCGAGGTGCTCAGCCACGACATCCTGTCCTCGCGCGGCCGGACCATCCGCCCGAAGACCGTCAACCAGAAGCGCTACGTCGACTCCATCGACACGCACACCATCGTGTTCGGCCTGGGCCCCGCGGGCACGGGCAAGACCTACCTGGCGATGGCCAAGGCGGTGAAGGCGCTCCAGGAGAAGAAGGTCAGCCGGATCATCCTGACCCGGCCGGCCGTCGAGGCGGGCGAACGCCTCGGCTTCCTGCCCGGCACCCTCTTCGAGAAGATCGACCCCTACCTGCGCCCGCTCTACGACGCCCTCCACGACATGGTCGACCCCGCCACGATCCCCCAGCTCATGAGCTCGGGGACCATCGAGGTCGCCCCCCTGGCGTACATGCGTGGTAGATCACTCAATGACTCCTTCATCATCCTGGACGAGGCGCAGAACACCTCGCCCGAGCAGATGAAGATGTTCCTGACCAGGCTCGGCTTCGGCTCGAAGATCGTCGTCACGGGCGACACGAGCCAGGTCGACCTGCCCTCGGGCACCAGGAGCGGGCTCGCGGTCGTCCAGGACATCCTCGAGGGTGTGCCCGACATCTACTTCTGCCGGTTGAGCAGCACGGATGTCGTGCGCCACAAGCTCGTCACGGACATCGTCGACGCCTACGATCGCTTCGACGCCGAACAGCCCCCCGACCAACGGCAGGGCAGGCGCGAGCGGGGACGACGATGAGCATCGAGGTTTTGAACGAGTCCGGGGCAGAGGCGGACGAGGAGACGCTGGTCCGGCTGGCGCGGCACGTGCTGGACGGGATGCAGATCCATCCGATGGCGGAGCTGTCGCTGCTGCTGGTCGACGAGACGGCCATGCACGAGCTCAACCTGAAGTGGATGGGCGAGGACAAGGCGACCGACGTGCTGGCCTTCCCCATGGACGAGCTGCGTCCGGGGCATCTGTCGGGCGGCTCCGAGGACGGGGTGACCGACCCGGGCCTGCTCGGCGACGTCGTGCTCTGCCCGGTGGTCGCCGAGCGGCAGGGCAAGGCGGCGGGCCACTCCACCCAGGACGAGCTGGAGCTGCTGTGCACGCACGGCATCCTGCATCTGCTGGGCTATGACCACGCGGAGCCCGAGGAGCACGCCGAGATGTTCGGCCTCCAGGGCAAGCTGCTGGAATCGTGGCGGGAGTCGCGCTGAACACCACCCAGCTGTGGATGATCGCCATCGCGGTTCTGCTGGTGGTCCTCGCGGGACTGTTCGCCTGTTTCGAGACGGCGCTGGCCCGGGTCTCCCGGATCAGGGTCGCCGAGCTCGACTCCAAGAGCCTCAACGCGGTCGTCGCCGATCCGGCGCGGTACGTCAACCTGCTGCTTCTGCTGCGCACGAGCTGCGAGCTGTCCGCGACGGTGATCGTCGCGGATCTGTGCATCGGGTGGCTGGACGAGACCTGGCGGGCCTACACGGCCGCCGCCGTGATCATGATCCTGGTGAGCTACATCGCGATCGGGGTCGCGCCGCGCACCCTGGCGATCCAGCACGCCGACAAGGTCGCCCTCGTCGGAGCGGCGATCATCCATCCGATCGCCAGGGTGCTCGGGCCGCTGCCGCAGCTGCTGATCCTGCTCGGCAACGCCCTGACGCCCGGCAAGGGGTTCCGCGACGGCCCGTTCGCCAACGAGGCCGAGCTGCGCGACCTGGTCGACCTGGCCGAGCAGCGCAAGATGATCGAGCCGGACGAGCGCGAGATGATCCACTCGGTGTTCGAGCTGGGCGACACGCTCGTGCGCGAGGTGATGGTGCCGCGCACGGACATCGTGCTGATCGAGCGCGGCAAGACGCTGCGCCAGGCCATGTCGCTGCTGCTGCGCAGCGGGTTCTCGCGGATCCCGGTGATCGGTGAGAACGAGGACGACGTGGTCGGCATCGCCTACATGAAGGACATCACCCGGCGCATCCACGAGTCGCCCGGCGACAGCGGGGAGCCGGTCGGCACCGTCATGCGGCCCGCGACCTACGTGCCGGACTCCAAGCCGATCGACGACCTGCTCCGCGAGATGCAGGCCCGGCAGACCCATGTGGCCATCGTCATCGACGAGTACGGCGGCACCGCCGGGCTGATCACCATCGAGGACATCCTCGAGGAGATCGTCGGTGAGATCGCCGACGAGTACGACAACGAGGCGCCGCGGGTCGAGCAGCTCCCGGGCGGGGTGCTGCGGGTGACGGCGCGGATGCCGGTGGAGGAGCTCGCGGAGCTGACGGGCACCGAGATCGAGGCCGAGGACGTCGAGACCGTCGGCGGGCTGCTGGCCTACGCGCTGGGCCGGGTCGCGATCGCCGGGTCACAGGCCGAGGTGGCGGGGCTGCGGCTGACCGCCGAGAGCCTGGCGGGACGGCGCAACCGGATCGGGACGGTGCTGGTGGAGCGCGTCGATCAAGATCACTTCGTGCCGGAGGATTGATCAACTTCCCCCCGGGAATGATCACTTTCGCCATCGGGAGGATTCGGGGGGATATCCCATGAGGCGCATTGTTCGCGGAGCCGTACTCGCCACAGGGGCGGTCATGGCGGTCGCCGGGTGCGGGTCGCAGGTCGCGGCACCGACCAAGAAGGAATGGTCTTCGGCCAGTCTGACCGCTGCCGTCCTGTCCCAACAGGACATGCCGGAGGGCTTTCTTCCCGCGCAGGCCCAAGCGGCCTTCCGCGGGGTCGTGCCACGAGATCCGAGCTGCAGGCGGCTGCTCGCCCTGGCCGACGGGTACGGTCTCCGCGACGTGCCGAAGGTGACGGCGGCGTTCTACCAGACGGCGCCGGGCGCCACGATCAGCCAGCAGATCGTCCACATGGGCTCCGTGCGGGCCAGGGAGTTCGTAAGGTCCGCCAGGACGGTCGGCGCGCGCTGCCCGGTCCTGCGGGCCGAGATCGGGGGCACGGCCATGGCGCTGCACCGCGCCGACATCGCGCCGCGCGGCTGGCCGGACACCGACACCTACGCCGTCCGGTTCACACAGCCCGCCAGCCGGAACTACCTGATCTCCTACGAGATCGTGATGGCGCGTTCGCGCGACGACCTCATCATCCTGGCCGCGCCCGGCATCACCCGCAAGCGGGCGCCGAGCGTCACGGTCAGGGCGGCCAGGGCGGCAGCGGTGAAGCTGGCGCGAGCCCATAAGCTGAACCCGTGAACCCCGAGGACTCCAAGCTCATCACCCTGGCCCGCTCCTCCAGAGCCCGCAACGGCTCGGCGGAGGGCGCGGCCGTCCGCGACGAGACCGGCCGCACCTATGTGGCCACCACCGTCGACCTTCCGTCGCTGAAGCTCACGGCACTCCAGGCCGCCGTCGCCGCCGCGGTCTCCAGCGGCGCGGGGGACCTCGAGGCGGCCGTCATCGTCACCGCGGACGAGTCACCGGACATCAGCGCCGCCCGCGACCTCGGCCCCGCGGCCCCGGTCCTGCTGGCCGCGCCGGACGGGACGATCCGCACCACGCTGTGAACCGTTCGTCCTGACCGGACCGGACGCCCCACCGCACGCCTGACCGCACGCCCCGCCGCATCCCGCGGCGGGGCGTGCGCGCGTGTGCGGTCAGGGTTCCGCAAGCGGGGGGCAAGTTCGCGGCAAGGGGTTCCGCCGACGGTGGGGGCATCGAACCGGAACCGATGGGGGACGCGATGTCTCGGGTGCTGTACCGGCTGGGCGGATCCGCCGCCCGGAGGCCGTGGCGGATGATCATTTTGTGGGTGGTGGCGCTGGCCGCCTTCCTGGGGGCGGCGGGGACGCTCGGCGGGGCCCTGCACGACGACTACACGCTGAAGGGGAGCGGCTCGCAGGAGGCGACCGACCTGCTGCGCGAGCGGTTCCCGGCGCTGGCCGAGACCGGCGCCCGGATCGTGGTCCGCAAGGACGGCCTCGATCCGGCGGAGCTGCGGACGATCGCGGCGGACGTCCGGGGACTCGAGCACGTCAGCGCCGTCGACGAGCCCGTCATCGGCCGGGACGGCAGGACCGCGCTGATCACGGTCAGGTACGACGTGCCGGTCACCGACCTCGACGTGAAGAAGGCGATGAAGGGCCTGCGGGAGTCCTCGGCCCTGCCGGGCGCCCAGGTCGAGTTCGGCGGGCAGCTCCCGGAGAACTCCTCCGCGCCGGGCGGGGCGGCGGAGGCGGTCGGCATCATCGCGGCCCTGGTCATCCTGCTGCTGGCGTTCGGGTCCGTCGTCGCGGCGGGGCTGCCGCTGGCCGTCGCGCTGACCGGGCTCGGCGTCGGGATGTCGGGGGTGACGCTGCTGGCGGCCGTCACGGACGTGTCGACCGTGACACCGACGATCGCGGTCATGGTGGGCCTCGGCGTCGGCATCGACTACGCCCTGTTCGTCCTCACCCGGCACCGCGAGGGGCTGGCCGAAGGCCTGGAGCCGTGGGAGGCCGCGGCGCGGGCCAACGCCACCGCCGGCCGGTCGGTCGTGTTCGCCGGGGTCACCGTGCTGATCGCCCTGTCCGGCCTGGCCCTTTCGGGCCTGCCGGTGTTCATCACCATGGGGTTCGCGACCGGGATCGTCGTCTTCGCGACGATGATGTCGGCGATCACCCTGCTGCCCGCGCTGCTCGGCCTGTCCGGCCGCAGGGTGCTGCGGCGCCGTGAGCGGCGCGGCGCGGCCGTCGCTCCGGAGTCGCGGTGGGTCGGCGCCTGGGCCGCCCGGGTCGGGGCGCGGCCGCTTCCGTGGCTGCTGGCCTCGCTGCTGGTGATGCTGGCGCTCGCGGCCCCCGCCCTGGGGATGCGGACCTGGCCGAACGACGCCAGCTCCGAGCCGTCGTCGAACACCGTCCGCAAGGCCTACGACCTGGTCGCCGAGGGGTTCGGGCCCGGCGCCAACGGTCCCCTGCTGGTGGCGGTCGACCTGCGGCGCACGCCCGATCCCACGGCCGTCCTGAGCGCGCTCGCGCGGATCGACGGGGTGGAGACCGTCTCGCCGCCGCTGGTGTCGCCGCAGGGGGACGCGGCGGTCATCACGGTGATCCCGGAGTTCGGCCCGCAGGACGAGCGGTCGGGGCGCCTCATCCGCGACGTCCGCGCCGTGGTCCGGCCCCAGGGCGCCGAGGTCACCGGGCTGACCGCCGTCTACCACGATCTCGGCGAGATCATCCTGGACCGGATGTGGATGGTCGTCCTGGCGGTCGTCGGCACCTCGTTCTTCCTGCTCCTGCTGGTGTTCCGATCGCTGGTGATCCCCGCGAAGGCCGCGCTGATGAACCTGCTGTCGATCGCGGCCGCCTACGGGTTCGTGACCGCGGTGTTCCAGTGGGGCTGGGGCGCGGGACCGCTCGGGCTGCCGCACAGCGTGCCGGTCTCCAGCTACGTGCTGCCGCTGATGTTCACGATGCTGTTCGGCGTCTCGATGGACTACGAGGTGTTCCTGCTCTCGCGCGTCCGGGAGGACTACGAGAGGAGCGGCGACCCCCGCGGCTCGGTCGTCACGGGCCTGGCCTCGACGGGCCGGATCATCTCCAGCGCCGCCCTGATCATGGTCGCGGTCTTCGGCGGCTTCGCCCTGGACACCTCGGTCGTGATCAAGCAGATGGGCGTCGGGCTCGCCGTCGCGGTGGCCCTGGACGCCACCCTCGTCCGCCTGGTCCTGGTCCCCGCGAGCATGGCGCTCCTCGGCCGCTGGAACTGGTGGCTGCCGGGACCGCTGGCCCGGCTGCTGCCGAGAGCCGCCGCCCAGGAGGGCGCAGGGCCGGTGAAGGAGCCGGTGCCCGTCCCGTGAGGCGGGGGGCTCCCGTCCCTCGTGGGCGGGAGCCCTTCCTGCCTATGCTGCTCCTGTTATGGCGGAGATCAGGGCCCTCGGGGCATTTGAGGCGCTGGTGGGCGGGCGGCCCGCCGACCTCGGTGGAACGCGCCAGCGGGCCGTGCTGGCGCGGCTGGTCGCGGCGCGCGGGCGGATGGTCCCGGTCGAGCGGCTGATCGACGATCTGTGGGTGGGGGAGGCCCCGCCCCGCGCGCTGGCCGGGGTGCAGTCGTTCGTGTCGCACCTGCGGCGGGCCCTGGAGCCCGGACGGCCGCCGCGCACCCCCGCCGAGGTGCTGGTCACCTCGCCGCCCGGCTACGCGCTGAGGCTCCCGGCCGCCGCCGTCGACGTGTGGCGGTTCGAGGCCCTGGTCGCCGAGACCGCCGATCCCGCCCTCGCCTGGGAACGGGCCGACGAGGCCCTGACGCTCTGGCGCGGCCCCGCCTTCGCCGAGTTCGCCGAGCTGCCCTGGGCGGAGGCCGAGGCGGCCCGGCTGACCGAGCTGCGGCTGACGGCGATCGAGCGCCGGGCCGCCGCCATGGTCGACCACGGCGCCGCCGCCCAGGCCGTCCCCGATCTGGAGGCCCACACCGCGGCCCACCCGCTGCGGGAGGAGCCGTGGCGGCTGCTGGCGCTCGCGCTGTACCGCACCGGCCGCCAGGGCGACGCGCTCGCCGCCCTGCGCCGGATCCGCACCCTGCTGGCCGAGGACCTGGGCGTCGATCCCGGACGCCCGCTCCAGCGGCTGGAGGCCGCGATCCTCGCCCAGGACCCCGGCCTGACCCCGGCCCGCTCGGCGGCCACCGGGCCGGCCGCGCGGGCCCCCGAACGTCCCGCCCCCGAACGTCCCGCCCCCGAACGTCCCGCCCCCGAACATCCCGCCCCCGAACATCCCGGGCCCGAACGCCCCGAGCCGGACGGCGACCCGTTCGTCGGCCGGGACCGCGAGGTCGCCGAGGTGCTGGCCGCCGCAAGGACCGGCCGCAGGGTCGTCCTGCTGTCGGGAGAGGCCGGCGCGGGCAAGACCGCGCTCGCCGACCGCGTCTGCCGGGCGCTCGCGGCCGACGGCTGGGAACAGGCATGGGGACGGACCCCCGAGGTCGACGGGGCCCCCGCCGCCTGGGCGTGGGCCGAACTGCTGCGCGCCCTCACCGGACGCCACCCGGCCACGGGCGGGGACCTCGCCCCGATGCTCGACGACGACGCCCTGACGCCCGTCGGCGACCTGACCGTCGCCCGGTTCCGGCTGCACCGCGCCATCGGCGACTACCTGGCCGGGGTCGTGGCCGGAACCCGGCTGGTCATCGTCCTGGAGGATCTGCACCGCGCCGACGAGGAGACACTGAGCCTGCTCGCCGGGATCGCCGACCGGGTGCCGGGCCCGCTGGTGATCGGCACCTACCGCGACACCGAGGTCCAGCCCGCGCTCGCCGACGCCCTCGCGGTCCTGGCCAGGCACGAACCGGTCCGGATCGAGCTGGCGGGCCTGAGCGGGGACGACGTCGCGGAGCTGGTCGGCGGGCTGTGCGGGGCGACGGTCGAGCCGAAGACGCTCGCGGCCATCGCCGAGCGGACCGCCGGCAATCCCTTCTTCGTCCGCGAGACCGCCCGCCTCCTGGACGCCTCGGGCGCCGAATCGGCCGTCCAGGACGTCCCCTCAGGGGTCGGCGACGTGGTCAGAAGGCGCGTCGCCCGGCTGCCCGCCGTCGCGCAGAGCGTGCTGCGGCACGCGGCGGTCGTCGGCAGGGAGACCGATCCCGAACTGCTGATCGCCGTCAGCGGGACCGGCGAGGAGGAGGTCCTCGACGCCGTCGAGGCGGCCCTGGTCACCGGGCTGCTCGTCGAGAGCGGACCCGGCCTGCGCTTCACCCACATCCTCGTGCGCGACGTCCTGTACGGCGACCTGTCCCGGCTGCGCCGCTCCCGGATGCACGCCAGGGTCGCCGAGGCGCTGGAGGAGCGTCCCGGTGCCGACGCCGCCGCGCTCGCCCACCACCACCTGGCCGCCGGGACCAGGCTCGACCGGGCCGTCCACCACGCCCGGCGGGCGGCGGAGGCCGCCGAGGCGCGCTTCTCCCACGGCACCGCCGCGGCCCTGTGGTCGCAGGCCCTGGACGCCTGCGAGCGCGCCGGCGGCCCGCTGCCCGAACGGCTGGAGCTGGTCGCGCGGCTGATCAGGGCGCTCGCGATGTCCGGCCGGCTGATGCAGGCCAGGGAGCGCCGGACCCGGGCGCTGGCCGCGGCGCGCGCCCTCGGCGACCCCGAGCTGACCGCCCGGCTGCTCACCGCCTACGACGTGCCGATGCTGTGGGTCAACCGCGAGTACGGGACCCGCGACCTCGGGGTGATCGAGGCCGCCCAGCAGGCCCTGGAGACGCTGCCCGCGGGGCCCTGGCGGGTCAGGCTGCTCACGACCCTGGCGATGGAGCTGGACTGCGACCCCGCCGACCGGGGCGGCCGGGCGGGCACGGAGGCGATCGAGATCGCCCGCGGCCTCGGCGATCCCGAGCTCCTCGCCCACGCCCTCAACGGCATGTACAACAACCTGCACGGCTTCGCGGGGGGTCTCGCCGAGCGGGAGCGGATCGGGACCGAGCTGCTGGAGATCGCCGAGCGGCACGGCCTCGGCCTGCACCAGGTCCTCGCCCACTTCCTGCTCCAGCAGTGCGCGGCGGGACGGCTCGATCTCGCGGCCTCCGAGCGTCACGGGGAGGAGGGGACCCGGCTGGCCCACCAGTACGAGCTGCCGATGCTCGCGATGATCGGGGACTGGGGCCGCGGGCTGCGCCTGGCCATCACGGGCCGGTACGCCGAGGCCGAGGCCGCCTACCAGGAGATCCTGGAGGCGTTCCTGCGCTCCAGCATCTGGGGCGGTGAGATCGGCATGGCCTGGGTCGCGAAGTTCACGATCAGGCTCGGCGACGGCCGTCTGCCGGAGCTGCTGCCCGAGTCGGCCGTCATGTGGGAGACGTTCGGGCAGGCGCCGATCGCCGACATCCACGGCCTGGTCCTGGCCTCCGCCGGACGGCTGGAGGAGGCCCGTGCGCTCGCGGACGTCAACGGAGACGTCGCCCCCGACTGGTTCCGCGACCTGCACCTCGCCGCCCGCGGGCTGCTGATCGCCGCTCTGGGCGACCGGGAACGGGCCCCCGGCCTCTACGCGGAACTGCTGCCCTACGCCGGAGGGTTCGCCGGGGCCGGTACCGCCGCGCTGGCCCTGTGCCCCGTCTCCCTCGTCCTCGCCGAGCTCGCGCCGCTCGTGGGGGAGGACCCGGGACCGCACTACGAGCGGGCCGTGGAGGAGGCCCGCAGGGCGGGCTCACCGCACTGGGCCGAACGCGCCGTCAACCGAAGATCAGCCGTTGCCGCTTCAGATGACCGGGCCGGGTGAGGGCCAGCAGGATCCGGAAGGGCAGGCCCGCGGCCTTCAGCATGCGGGCGCTCTCCTCCTCGTCGGCCGCCCCGGCGAGCCACGGGACCACCCACTTGAGCTGGGACATCGGCGCGCCCTCCCGGAACCGCTTCTCGCACGCCTCGAAGTCCGCGACGCTCACGTAGGCCCGCATGATCGGGAACAGGACGGCCTCCTCCTCCGCGATGTGGTCGTCCAGCAGGTCGCGCAGCTCGGCCAGCGCCTGCGCCCGTGCGGTGCCCGATCCCGTGCGGATCCGGTCCAGGATCGGGTCGATCTCGGTGTGGTCCTCGCTGAGGGGCTTGAGGTCGATGGCCGCGCCGGCCGAGGCGGAGATCACCGGCCAGAGGACGTCGTCCTCCTTGCCGTGGTGGGAGTGGATCTCCCTGGCCAGGCCCTCGAGATGGGCGGCGAGGGCCGCCTCGCGCGCCGCGGGGAAGGGACGGTCGCCCTGCGCGGCGGTGAGCGCGGCCAGCCGCCGGACGTCCTCCCGCATGGCGCGGTGGATCACGGACATGGCGGTCAGGTCGATTTCGGGGTCGCCCGCACGGCGCGGGCTCACGATCACGGTTTCCATGTCGGCCAGCGTGCGGGGACGCCCTTGGAGCCCTCTTGGCGTTCACTTGCCGGGCGCTGTACGGTCCGGGGCCGATGACCCGGACACCGTCCGCGGTGCGGGAGAATCGGGGGGTGGACACTCAGCAGGACTTCAGATCCGGGTTCGCCTGCTTCGTCGGGCGGCCGAACGTCGGCAAGTCGACGCTGATGAACGCCCTGGTCGGCAGCAAGGTGGCGATCACCAGCAACCGGCCGCAGACGACCCGGCGGGCCATCCGCGGCATCGTCCACCGGCCCGGCTCCCAGCTCGTGATCGTCGACACCCCCGGGCTGCACCGGCCGCGCACCCTGCTCGGGGAGCGGCTCGACAGCCTGGTCCGCAACACCCTGACCGAGGTCGACGTGATCGGCTTCTGCGTGCCGGCCGACGAGAAGACCGGCGACGGCGACCGCTACATCGCCCGCGAGCTCGCCCAGGTCAAGAACACCCCGGTCGTGGCGATCGTCACCAAGGCCGACAAGGTCACCCCGCAGGCCCTCGCCGAGCAGCTCATGGCCGTCGACGCCCTCGGCTCGTGGTCGGACATCGTCCCGGTCTCGGCCCTGGGCGGCATCGGCAAGACCGGTGACACCCCCTACCAGCTCGACGTCGTCACCGATCTGCTGGTCAAGCACCTGCCGGAGGGGCCGCCGCTCTACCCCGAGGGCGACCTGACCGACGAGCCCGAGCAGATCCTGGCCGCCGAGTTCATCCGCGAGGCCGCGCTCGAGGGCGTCGAGCAGGAGGTCCCGCACTCCATCGCCGTGGTCGTCGACGAGATGAACCTGCGCGAGGGCCGTGAGGACCTCACCGACATCTACGCCCACGTCTTCGTGGAGCGTCCGAGCCAGAAGGCCATCCTGATCGGCCGCAAGGGCGAGCGGCTGCGCACCGTCGGCACCCGCGCCCGCCAGCAGATCGAGGCCCTCATCGGCACGAAGGTCTATCTGAACCTCCAGGTCAGCGTCGCCAAGGACTGGCAGCGCAACCCCAAGCAGCTGCGCCGCCTCGGCTTCTACGACTGATCGGCGCGCTCGTAGTGCTGCACGGCCCTGACGCCGTCGCAGCCGCGCGTGGCGACCAGCCGCAGCGGGATCCGGGCGATGCCGCGCGCGAACAGCGGGGTCCCGCCGCCGAGCACGACCGGGTGGACGGCGATGTGGTACTCGTCGATCAGCCCGTGCTCGGTGAGCGAGGCGGCGAGCCCGGAGCCGCCGGTCAGGAGCAGGTCCCGGCCCGGCTGCGCCTTGATCTCCCGGACGGCCGCCGCGATGTCGCCGCCGATGATCCGGTCGGCCCACTCGTCCTTCTCCAGCGTGTTCGAGAACACGATCTTCGGCATGGAGCGCCAGGCGGGCGCGAACTTCCTGCTGTGCTCGTCGGAGCTCCTCTTGTCGGCCTCGGGCCAGTGGGCGGCCATCATCTCCCAGACCACCCGCCCGTAGAGCAGCGTGTCGGCCCGCTCCAGCAGCGCCTCGGAGTAGTCCGCCAGCTCTGGTCCGAGCGAGGCCCAGTCGAACGCCCCGCCGGGACCGCTGACGAAACCGTCGACGGAGGTGTGCACCCAGTGAATGATCTTCCGCATGATCTCTTCCTTCCCGCTGAGCGCCACCCCTGGCGGCGCTTTCACGCGAAGGTCGGAGCCGCCGGACGTTCCTCTACATCCCTCGGCGGATTCTCACTGACTGGATTTGGGGACCGGTACCGGAGCCGACATCTCGACCCGGGACGGGACCGCGACGCGCTCGAAGAGCGTGACGGTGCCGCCGTGGTACCTCCACCCGCCCAGCCTGCGGAAGGCGGGGGAGTTCAGCAGCCTCCGCTTCGCCCTGGCGCCGGAGTCGGAGCCGGGCAGGAACGCCAGGGTGTTGTGGATCAGCCAGACGCGCGACGTGCCCGCCAGCGCGGTGGCGTGGGCCGACCGGGGGAGTTCGCGGCCCTTGAGGTCGGCGGCGGCGTCGGGCGTCCGGGCCAGCAGGACGTCGTCCAAGGGGGCGAAGGCCTCGGGATAGGTCGCGGTGACGGGCCGGAACCGCGGATCGGTGTAGACGACGGCGTCGCCCTCGCGCTCGTGGGCGCGCAGGACGGCGGCCAGACGGCGCAGGTCGTCGATGCGGGCCTTGTGCGGATCGCGGATCTGGAGCTGGCGCGGGACGGTGAGGACCGCCGCCACCAGGACGAGCGGGAGCGCGGCCTGCCAGGGCAGCCGGTCGAGTCCCGCGGCCAGCAGCAGGCAGGCGGCGGGCACGCAGTACAGCACGTACCGCTCGACGTAGATCGGCGAGACCAGCGAGATCGCGAGCAGCAGGCCCGGCGGCAGGACCAGCCAGGGGAGCGCGGTCGCGGTCAGCGGGCTCCACTTCCACAGCGCCAGCGCCAGCAGGATCCCGGCGGGGAGGACCAGCACGGTGACCAGGCTCAGCGAGCCGAGCAGATGCCAGACGTCCCCGCCCGTCGGGGAGGTGATCCAGCTGATCTGGTAGCTCTGCCGCAGGGCCACGACCGCCAGCACGGCCACCGGTGCGAGCGCGAGCCCGGTCGCCGTCGCCCACGGCCGCCAGGGCCGCCGCTCCAGCAGGACGGTCGCCAGATGGGCGGGCAGCAGGAACAGCGCGAACAGATGGGTGAACCCCAGGGCGGCCACGGCCAGCGCGTACCAGGTCCAGCCGCGCCGCGACCCGGCCCTGACCAGCAGGTAGGTCGCCAGGACCGCCAGGGCCGCGACCAGGGTGTACTGGCGGGCCTCCTGTCCGTACCGGCTCATGATCGGCGAGATCGCCACCAGGACCCCGGCCGTCAGGCCGAGGCGTTCGGACCCCGTCCACCAGGGCCCCGTCCGCGCCGGGTCCGCTCCGTTCGGGCCCGTTCCGTCCGGGCCCATGCCGTCCGGGCCCATGCCGTCCGGGTCCGCTTCGTCCGGGGAGGGAGCGGCGAGATGGCGGGCCAGCAGGACGGTCAGCGCCGCGGTGGCCGCCGCCGCCAGGGCCGAGGGCAGGCGCAGGAGCCACTCGTGGCCGGTGAACAGGGCCGCGGGCAGCCGCATCAGCAGGTAGTAGAAGCCGTGGACGGCGTCGATGTGGGCCAGCGTCCGCACCATGTCGGGGAACGACCGCCCGGTCAGGTCGGCGGTGACGGCCTCGTCGCGCCAGAGCGAGGGCGCGTCGATGCGCCATCCGGCGATCGCCAGGGCGAGGGCGGCGGCGAGGAGGGGGGAGATCCAGGGGGTACGCGATTTCCTCATATGACTCTGGATGAGGCTATCTCGACTTTCGCACCATCTGTCCGAGGGTGCAGCCCAGGAGCACCAGCCCGCAGACCAGGGCGAGGAACCAGCCGGCCTCCAGGCCGCCCTTGATGTCCAGGACGGCCTGCGCCACCCGGGCCACGAGGTCGTTCTCGTACTCGCGCTGGTAGTTCTTCAGCTGCAGGACGAAGAGCCCGCAGGCGGCCAGCCCCGACAGCGCGGGCAGCGCCGCCGCGGCGGCCAGCGTCCGCCGCCCGAGCAGCAGCCCCGCGGTGATCAGCCCCAGGGCGATCACCCCGGAGCCGAGGGCCAGCCATCCGGGCACGTTGTTGATCTCCGGCAGGTCGTCCAGGGCGGTCCACTGCCGGCTCTGGGCGGCGATGAAGAGGAATCCCCGCTGGGAGACCCCGACCCAGGGCAGGAGCGGCGCGAGGACCAGCCCCAGCGCCGCCACCAGGCCCACGCCGGCCAGGACGCCGTTCGGCGCGGAGGTCCGAGCAGCGCGAACGGGCGGATACCCTGACTGGCCGAAACCCTGTGCATAAGGCTGAGACATGGGGTGAAGGGTAGAAGATCGTGTTTGTGACTCGCTAGGGTCTTCTCCTCGGTTCGCCCGCGCACCGACCCGGTGTTCTGTACGTTGACTTTGCGACCCTTCGGAAGGGAGAGTCCGATGTTGCTGATCTTCGGTCTGTCGGTCGTCTTCCGGACCGTGGGCGAAGGGGTCTTCCACTGCCCCTCATGCGGTGGCGACCGGAGGTTCCGCCGCAGGCTCGGCCGCCGGTTCCTCTCGTTCTTCTTCGTTCCCGTGGTCCCGCTCGGAAAGCTCGGCGAGGTCGTCGAGTGCAGGTCCTGCCGCAAGCGCTTCGCCACCTCGGTGCTGCGCCAGCCGACCGCCGCCGAGATGGAGGCCAGGCTGCCCGCCGCGATGCGCGCGGCCGTCTCGCTCGTCCTGCGGGCGGGCGATCCCGCCGACACCTCCGCCCGGGTGCGCGCCGTCGACGCGGTGCGCCGCCAGGGCGAGGAGGCCTACGGCCCCGACGAGCTCGCCGGTGATCTCGACATGCGGCCCTCCTACCTCCTGGAGGAGATCGCCAAGGCGGGCTCCCAGCTCGCCGTCGAGGCCAAGGAGTGGTTCCTGTCCGAGGTCGTCCTGCTGGCCCTCGCCGACGGGCGGCTCAGCGACCCCGAGCGGGGCGAGATCCAGCGGGTCGCCCGCGCGCTCGGCATGACCTACGCCCACGGGATCGGCGTCATCGCGATGCACGAAGGCGCGAACAGATGAGATCGGCGCTGGTCCGCCCGCCCGGACCCCGCCTCGCCGAGGGCATCGTCACGTTCTTCGAGCGCAGGCCCATCGATCTCGAACTGGCCCGCCGCCAGCACGCCGCCTACACCGACGCGCTGAGCCAGGCGGGCTTCGCCGTTCACGAGGTCGAGCCCGCCGACGACTGCCCCGACGCCGTCTTCGTCGAGGACACCGCCGTGGTCTTCGGCGGCCACGCCCCCGTGGCGATCCTGGCCAGGCCGGGGGCGCCCGCCCGCCGTGACGAGATCGCCGGCACCGAACGCGCCCTGCGCTCCCTCGGGGTCGAGATCAGGGAGATGGAGGGCGAGTTCACCCTCGACGGCGGTGACATCCTCCAGGTCGGCGACACCCTCTACGTGGGCCGTTCCGGCCGCACCGACGACGAGGCCCTGTGCCGGATCTCCCCGGCGATCCCGACCCGCAGGGTGGTCGGCGTCAAGGTCACCGGCTGCCTGCACCTGAAGTCGGCGATGACCGCCCTGCCCGACGGGACCCTCATCGGTGTCCCCGACCGGCTCGACACCTCCGGGCTGCCCGGCATGCTCGTCGCGCCGGAGCCCGCGGGCGCCCATCTGGTCGTCCTCGACGCCGAGCACGTCCTCATCGCGGCGTCCGCGCCGCGCACCGCCGACCTCCTGCGCCGCGACGGATGGCGGGTCACGGCCGTCGACATCTCGGAGTTCGAGGCCCTCGAGGGCTGTGTGACCTGCCTTTCCATCATTATCTGAAAACAACCCTGCCAGTGGGTTCCAGATGATGGGACGATCCAGTCATAGCCTGTTTACACGGTGGTTCTTTCGTAATCCTCGGTTAACAATCGGCTTCCGCTCCGGAAATAAGGCCCCTCCAGGTTGAGATCAAACGACTCGGGGTCTTGTTGAGGAGAAGAAGAAGTGGGTATTTCCACCTGGCGCGGACTGGCGCTGGTAGCCACCGCCTCCGTGCTCCTGCTGAGCGCCTGCGGCGGCGAGACCGGCGAGAAGGCTGACGCCCCGGGCTCCGGCGACACCATCAAGGTCGGCATCCTCCACTCCCTGAGCGGCACCATGGCGATCAGCGAGGTGACCGTCAAGAACTCCGAACTGATGGCGATCGACGAGATCAACGCCAAGGGCGGGGTGCTCGGCAAGAAGCTGGAGCCGGTCATCGAGGACGGCGCGTCCGACTGGCCGACCTTCGCGGAGAAGGCCCGCAAGCTCATCAAGCGGGACAAGGTCGCGACGGTCTTCGGCGGCTGGACCAGCGCCTCCCGCAAGGCCATGCTGCCGGTCTTCGAGGCCGAGAAGGCCCTGCTGTGGTACCCGGTGCAGTACGAGGGCCTGGAGCAGTCGCCCTACATCTACTACACGGGCGCGACCACCAACCAGCAGATCATCCCCGGTCTCGACTACCTGAAGTCGAAGGGCAAGAAGAAGATCTTCCTGGTCGGCAGCGACTACGTCTTCCCGCGGACCGCGAACAAGATCATCAAGGCGTACGCCGCGGCCAACGGCATGGAGGTCCTGGGCGAGGAGTACACCCCCCTCGGCCACACCGAGTACGGGACGCTCGTCAGCAAGGTGATGTCCGCCAAGCCCGACGCCGTCTTCAACACCCTGAACGGCGACAGCAACGTCGCCTTCTTCAAGCAGTTCAAGGCGGCCGGCGGAACGGCCGAGAAGCTGCCGGTCCTGTCGGTGTCCATCGCCGAGGAGGAGGTCGGCGGCATCGGCGTCGACAACATCGTCGGCCAGCCGGTGGCCTGGAACTACTACCAGACCACCAAGAGCCCGGCCAACGAGACCTTCGTCAAGGCGTTCAAGGCCAAGTACGGCGAGACCAAGGTGACCTCCGACCCGATGGAGGCCGGCTACAACGCGGTCCACCTGTGGGCCGAGTCGGTCAAGAAGGCCGGGACGGTCGAGGTCGAGGCCGTCAAGAAGGCCTCCGACGGCGTCGCGATCGAGCTCCCCGAGGGCCTCGTGACCATCGACGGCCTCACCCACCACGTCTACAAGACCGCCCGGATCGGCGTGATCCAGAAGGACGGCCTGATCAGCGAGGTCTGGAACTCCGGCAAGCCGATCAAGCCGGACCCCTGCCTCACCACCTACAGCTGGGCCGGCTCGCTCGTCCCGAACCCCAGCCCCTGCAAGTAGGACACCGCCCCGCGCCGGGCCTCCGCCACGGAGGCCCGGCCGGGTCAGTTGCATGAGAGAGGAGGGATCATGCTGGACCAGCTGCCCATCGGACTGAGCATCTCCGGCGCGCTCCTGCTGATCGCGCTCGGCCTGACGTTCACGTTCGGCCAGATGGGCGTGATCAACATGGCGCACGGCGAGTTCATCATGGCCGGCGCCTACACCGCCTACATGATCCAGGACTTCGCCGGCGACCAGGCCGTGATCGTCGCCCTTCCGCTGGCCTTCGTGGTCGCCGGGGCCATGGGCCTGATCCTGGAACGCGTGGCGATCCGCCGGTTCTACGGACGGCCGCTCGACACGCTGCTGCTCACCTGGGGCGTCAGCCTCGTGCTCCAGCAGCTCGCCCGGGACCTGTTCGGCGCGCCCAACGTCAACGTGACCGCACCCGGCTGGCTCGAGGGCCGGCTCACCCTGGGCAGCGTGATCGTGCCCTACACCCGGCTGTTCATCATGGCGCTCGCGATCGTCTGCGTCGTCGCGATCTGGGCGTACATGAACCGGAGCCGGCAGGGCCGCAGGATGCGGGCCGTGATGCAGAACCGCGAGCTCGCCGCCTGCTCCGGCGTGATCACCGAGCGGGTGGACCAGCTGACCTTCTTCATCGGCTCGGGCCTGGCCGGGATCGCGGGGGTCGCGCTGACCCTCATCGGCCCGATCGGCCCGACCCTCGGCACCAACTACATCGTCGACGCCTTCCTCGTCGTCGTCGCGGGCGGCCTCGGCCAGCTGCGCGGCGCGGTCCTCGCGGCGCTCGCGCTCGGCCTGCTCAACTCCTACGCCGAGTTCTGGACGGACGCGAGCCTCGCCAAGGTCATCGTGTTCGGCTCGATCGTCGCCTTCCTCCAGTTCCGCCCGCAGGGCATGTTCGTCCTCCGATCCAGGGCTCTGACATGACCGAACTGCTCGCCTCCAGGAAGGTCAGGGGCTACGCCCTGTTCGTCGGCGTCGCCGCGCTGCTGCTGGCCGTCGCCCCCGGCGTCCTCGACCCGTTCCGGCTCGGCCTGCTGGCCAAGTACCTCTGCTTCGCGATCGCCGCCCTCGGCATCGGCCTCGCCTGGGGCCAGGGCGGCATGATGACCCTCGGCCAGGGCGTGTTCTTCGGCCTCGGCGGCTACGCGATGGGCATGTTCCTCAAGCTCCACGACGCCGGTGACGGGCTGCCCGACTTCATGACGTGGAGCGGTGTGGAGGAGCTGCCCGCGCTGTGGGAGCCGTTCCGCAGCCCGGTCTTCGCGATGTCGATGGTCGTGGTCCTGCCGGTGGCCGTCGCGGTCCTGCTCGGCCTGCTGGTCTTCCGGCAGCGGGTGCGCGGCGCCTACTTCGCGATCCTCAGCCAGGCGCTGGCCGCGGCCTTCGTCATCTGGCTGGTCGGCCACCAGGGCCTGACCGGCGGCACCAACGGCCTCACCAACTTCTACGACGTCTTCGGCATGGACCCCGAGGAGGACGGCACCCAGCGGACGCTCTACTACGTCGTGGTGATCGTGCTCGGGACGCTGTACCTGCTGGCCAGGCAGCTGACGAAGTCGCGTTTCGGCCGGCTGCTGGTCGCCGTCCGCGACGGCGAGGACCGGGTCCGCTTCCTCGGCTACAACCCCGCGACCGTCAAGACCATCACCTTCGCCACCTCGGCGGCCATGGCGGGCATCGCCGGGGCGCTGTACGTGCCGGTCGTCGGGATCATCTCCCCGGCGCTGCTCGGCGTGGTGCCCTCGCTTGAGCTGGTCGTCGCGGTCGCCATCGGCGGGCGCTTCGCGCTCGGCGGCGCGATCCTCGGCGGCGTCCTCATGAACTACGCGCACACCACGCTCTCGGAGAACTGGGCCGAGGGCTGGACCTACCTCCAGGGCGGCCTGTTCATCCTGGTGATCATGCTCGCGCCGAAGGGCATCGCGGGGCTGGCCGGCCAGCTCGGCGACCTCGCGGCCAGGCGCAGGACACCGAAGGCGCCCGAGGCGCCGACGGTCGCGATCAAGGAGGAGGTGCCGGCATGAGCGCGCTTCTGGAGATCAGGGACCTCATGGTCGCCTTCGACGGCTTCAAGGCCATCAACGGCGTGAACCTGTCGGTGGGGGAGGGCGAGCTGCGCTTCCTCATCGGGCCGAACGGCGCGGGCAAGACCACCCTCATCGACGTGATCACCGGGCTCACCAAGCCCACCTCCGGGACGGTCACCTTCGCGGGGACCTCGCTGGCGGGGCGCAAGGAGCACAAGGTCGTCCGGCTCGGCATCGGCAGGACCTTCCAGACCTCCGTGGTCTTCGAGGAGCTGTCGGTCGTGGAGAACCTCGATCTGGCGGCGAACTTCCGCAGGCCGCTCGTCGCCCTGCTCCGCCAGCGCAGGGGCGTCACCGAGACGGTCGGCAGGGCGCTGGAGACGATCGGGCTCCAGGACCTCGCCGACAGCCCCGCCGGGATCCTCTCCCACGGCCAGCGGCAGTGGCTGGAGATCGGCATGCTCATCGTGCAGGGGCCCCGGCTGCTGCTGCTCGACGAGCCCGTCGCCGGCATGAGCAAGGACGAGCGGGAGCGGACCGGCGAGCTCCTCACCGAGATCGCCAAGGACCACACCGTGATCGTCATCGAGCACGACATGGAGTTCCTGCGCCGGTACGCCTCGACCGTCACGGTCCTGCACGAGGGGACCGTGCTGGTCGAGGGCGATGTGGCGGCCGTCCAGGCCGATCCGAGGGTCCAGGAGGTCTACCTGGGCCGCAAGAAGGAGGACGCGGCGTGATGCTGAAGGTCGAGGGACTGGAAGCCGCCTACGGGCGGGCCCGCGTCCTGTTCGGGATCGACTTCGAGGTCGAGGCCGGGCAGCTCATGTGCGTGATGGGCCGCAACGGCGTCGGCAAGACGACGCTGCTCAACACGGTGATGGGCGTGCTGCACCCGACGGCGGGGACGGTCTCCTTCGAGGGCGAGGACGTCACCCGGCTGAAGACCCACGAGCGCGTCCGCCGGGGAATGGGTTATGTCCCGCAGGGCCACGAGACCTTTCCTCAGCTGACCGTGGCCGAGAACCTCCAGGTCACGCTGGAGGCGACCGGGCACCGCGACAAGCAGGCCGTCGACGAGGCCCTCACGGCCTTCCCCCGGCTGGAGCCGCTGCTCAAGCGCAAGGCGGGCTTCCTGTCGGGCGGCCAGCAGCAGCAGCTCGCGATCGCCAGGGCCCTGGTGACGCGGCCGAAGATGCTCATCCTCGACGAGCCCACCGAGGGCATCCAGCCGAGCATCGTCCTGGAGATCGAGGCGGCCATCGAGCACCTGCACGCCTCGGGCCTGGCGATCCTCCTGGTCGAGCAGTACCTGGAGCTGGCGCTGCGCCTCGCGGACCGCTTCATCATCCTGGAGGCCGGGCACGTCGTCCACGCGGGCGAGGCCGAGGCCCTCCACGACGAGCAGGTCGGCCGCCTGCTGGCCGTCTAGACCGACCGACGGCGGACAGCGCACCCGAAAGAGACCCCCGGGAGCTCCGTCCGCCGTCGTTCGCCTTTCTAGCGGGCGTTGGTGAGGGTCTCCCATGCCATGAACTGCTCGAGGCCGGCGGGGCGCTGCTTGAGCAGGGCCTTGCGCGTCCAGGACAGGGTGGCCTGCTTGCGGTAGGCCTGGTAGCCGAGCTCGAGGCCGGGCGCCAGCGCCTTGTTCAGCTTCCCGCCGCACAGCCACGCCGGGACGGGCGTCAGCCAGTGCTTGGACTGGAACTCCAGCGCCGCGGTGAGGCGCTTCTTGAGCTCGGGATAGAGGTTCTTGCCCTGGATCTTGGCGGTGGCCGCGGTCTGCATGGTCGCGGCGATGCCGTACATCGGGTGGATCCGGTCCCGGCAGGTCTCCTGGGTCATGCCCTCGGCGTAGGCGGGCCTGGGGTCCCCGGGGCCGCACGGGTTCGGGTTCGGGTCGAGCGGGTTGGTGGTCTCACTGCACGGCTGCCACCAGTAGCCGTCGATGTCCCACACCGGGACGCTCGGCTGGTGCGGACGGTCGCCGTCGGACTCGAGGTAGAAGTAGGCGGGGACCCGGCTGCGCAGCACCTTGATCGCCTGGTCGAAGACGCCCCGGTCGTTGAGGTAGACCCCGGCGCCGATCGTGGCGTCGGCCATGACCAGGTCCCAGTTGCCGTTCATCCCGTTGGCGGTGTAGCCGTTGCGGATCAGCGGGAGGATCCGGCCGCGCAGCACCGAGGAGAACCGCTTCTCGTTCTTCCACTTCTTGCCCTTGGGCTGGGTGTAGCGGATGATCTCCGCGGCCCGGATCCAGTTCTGTCCCGACCAGGCGGCCGCGAGCGGGGCGTCGCCGAGGGTGCGGGTGGCGTTCGCGGCGGACCAGGCGTCCAGGTAGCGGGTGGCCTGGGTCAGGTAGCGCTTGTCCTTGCCGTAGTACCAGAGCAGGGCCGCGGTGTAGGCGGTGATCGCGTCGTTGCGCTCGTCGGTGCAGGCCGCGTTCGACCCCGCGCCGAACGGGCCGCAGGCGATCTCCTTCGCGGGCTTCGGCCGCGCGGTCAGGGAGGCGTAGCGGGTCTTCTTGACGGCCTTGTAGGCCGACTTCCACGGTTCCTTCTTCAGCCGCTTCCGCACGTAGTCCAGATCGGCCCGGCTGAGCTGGACGCCCGGATGCACGAACTTCGGCTTCTTGCGGGCGGAGGGGTGGCTCGCCGGGATCCTGCCCTTGGCGGGCAGGGCGTGCGCCGGGACGGTGGGCGCCAGCAGGCAGGCGAGGAGAAGAGGGGGTGCGGCCAGGGCCGCGAGCTTTCTACGCACCGGCATATCAAACAGGAAAGGGTCTTATTTCCGCACCGGTGGTGCGGATCGTGATCGAAATGGAGCTGATCAGTACCGTTTCGCCCCGATGGCCTTCATGATCAGTGGCCAGGCGAGGTGGAACTCGCGGTTCCAGTAGGCCCAGTTGTGCAGGCCGTCGCCGTAGACGTGCGCGGTGACGGGGATCCCGAGCGCGTCGAGCCGCCTGACCATCGACCGGACGGTGGACCCGACGACCGCCTCGCTGTACCCGCCGACGATCCGCCATTCCAGCGCCTCGCCGAGGCCGCCCTGCTCCTCGAGCAGCTCCTCCCACTTCGCGTCCAGCGGACCGGGACGCCCGGTGGTCCCGGCGGAGACGTAGAGGCCGGTGCCGCGCAGGTTCTGGGCCAGCACGTAGGGGTCGTGCCACATCCAGTTGGTCCGGTCGGCGACCGGGTCGCCCCACTTCTTCTCGACGCCGCCGGGAACGCCGTTGGCCAGGTCGGTGAAGGTCAGGACGGTCGAGATGCCCGGCTGCGTCAGATGGAGGATCCCGCTGAAGGAGGCGGCGTACCGGAAGAACCCCGGGTGGCGTCCGGCGAAGGTGATCGCGCCCTGCCCGCCGGAGGAGATCCCCATGACGGCGCGGGAGGCGCTCGCGCGGTAGTTGCGCTCCAGCAGCTGCGGAACCTCGCCGACGAGGAAGGTCTCCCAGTTCGGGCCGCCGCCGGCGCCGCCGTTGTACCAGTTGGTGAAGCCGCCGCCGACCCCGCCCTCGGGGAGCACGACCAGGGCGTCGTACCTGGCGGCGTAGTCCTTGATGTCGGTCATGGCGTCCCAGCCGCGGTAGTCGCCGCCGGTGCCGCCCCCGTACACGTACAGGACGGGCCATCGCTTCTTCGACCGCTTGCTGTAGCCGGCCGGGGTGAACACCCGGGCCTTGGGCTTGGTGAAGGTCAGCGAGGGGGAGGAGATCGTGAGGTCCCAGACCCGGTCGCGCACCTTCTGCTCCGCGATCACCTTGGCCCCGTTGTCGGCGGGGACCGCCGCGTGGGCGGAGGCGGGGCAGAGCGCGGCGGCGCCCAGGAGGGCCGCGGCGAGGGCTCCCGCCGCCCGGGTGGCGCGCTGGACGGTCGGCTGCACGGAATCCCCCGCTGGTCGTTTTCGGGGCAACCTATCGGAACGTCCGTCTTTCCTGCCACCGGCGTCACTCCGCGTGCGAACCGCCCCGCGGACGTGATCTTGTCCCGGGAGGCTTCTTCCGGTTCGACTGCCGTCAGGTCGTGGTCACGAACGGACCGGTCCATAGGAATCGCGCGCCAATGATGACGCGTTTTAGGCAGCAGCCGACGAAGTGGTTTGAGAAGGGGCTCCGGAGGGCAAGGCGGGTGCTTCTGGACGCCCGACGGGGCTGGGCCTCCTGGTAGTGGGCCGTTTCGTCCGCGGAGTGGAGGGCCGAAATCGGCGGAGACGGGCCGCGGCCGTCAATTACGCGCCCCGCGGTGAAGCGCCTTGCGCGCCTTTTCGAAATCCGGGAGGAAGAGCCTTTCGGCCGCCAATAGGCCGGGCGCTGTAATTCCCAAGGGAAGAGGAATTAGGCCCTTCCCGGCGGGTGCGGCGGCCGGGGGCACACGTGCCCTCGACCTGTGTGATCCTCTCTCGGGGCAAAAGGTTCGAGGGTGGCGATGTGATCTGCGTCACTGTCGACGGGGAGGCCTCCGAAGGGGCGTAACGGATGATCCCGGTCTATCCTTGGCCAACGTAACTAATCAGAGCGAAAGTAACGCCAAGGCAACGTGTGTCCTATAAGGTCTAGACCGTTTCGTGTGATCGGTGCAGGTTTCGCGCTGATGATCTTGGAGAGCTTTCTGTGACCGACATGTCGACCTCATCGTCGACCCCGCCATGGCAGCGCCGCGACCTCGACTGGCTCGAGGGCGGGGACGACGACGCCACGCGGGAGGACCCGCCCACGGGTTCTGCGGCCGCGCCGCAGAACGGTCCGGACTTCGAGTGGCTCACCGGCGGGGGCTCCCAGTCCTCCGCCCCCACCCCGGCTGCTTCACCCGGCGCTCCGGCCCCCCAGCCCCCACGCCCCCCACGTCCGGCGACCCCGCGCCCGCCCCAGACGGGCCAGCGCGCGCTGCCGCCGCGTCCGCCGGTCTCCGGCGGCGACCCCCTCGCCACCGGCCTCGACCCGGCGGCGTTCCAGCCCCAGGTCCCCGCGGCCGAGGCGACCGTCCGGCTGCCGCCGAACGGTCCCGGG